>NZ_JBVIDS010000011.1:0-11125 GCF_055572255.1 Streptomyces sp. NPDC030799
GGCAAGATGCTGGACGAGCGGCTCGGCAAGATCACCTTCTGGACGCTGTTCGTCGGCTTCCACGGCACCTTCCTGGTCCAGCACTGGCTGGGCGCGAACGGGATGCAGCGCCGGATTCCCGACTATCTCGCGGCCGAAGGGCTCACCACGCTCAACACGGTCTCGACGGTCTTCTCGTTCCTGCTCGGCTCGTCCATGCTCCCGTTCTTCTACAACGTCTGGAAGACGGCCAAGTACGGCAAGCCGATCGGCGTGGACGACCCTTGGGGCTACGGCCGTTCGCTGGAGTGGGCGACGTCCTGCCCGCCGCCGCGGCACAACTTCGTCACCCTGCCGCGGATCCGCAGCGAATCCCCGGCGTTCGACCTGCACCACCCCGAAACAGCTCTCCGCAACAAGGAGTTGAGTGTGCGATGACCGCCGAGGAGGAGTCGGCCCTCGTCCGGGAGATCGAGGGTCATCTGCTGCTGGCCGCCGCCCGGGAGGAGGGCCGTACGGCGGCGGTCCGGGTCGCCTCCCGGCTGGGCTGGCTCACGGACGACCAATACGAATGCCTGGCGCGGCAGTTGGAGATCGAGTACCTGTCGCTGGCCCGTACGTCATGGCGTCGCACCGCCGACCGCGCCGCGGAGCTGCAGCGGACGTACGAGGAGAGATACCGGGCACTGCGCCGACGGCTGGTGGCCTGGTGCGTGCTGAGCTGTGCGCTGCCGGCGGCGACGGTCCTGCTGGTGCTCGCCGCCGCTCAGTACTCCAGCGGTAGATCGTGATCTCGCTGGTGGGGGCTGAGGAAGAACTGCCGGACCATACCCGTACCGCTCACCACCTTGGTGAAGGTCGCTGGATCAAGGTGGCGAGTCGAGGAGACGTTCCAGTCCGGAAAGGGACTGGCCGGACTGGATGAGCACCAGCTCCGCCGCCACACATCAAGGAGCCTGCCATCCCGTGCCGGACAACCTGATCCCGCTCAGCTGCAACTGACGTGATCAGCGGACTGCATGCGCTATGTTCAGTGCAGCCTGACGTGCCGTCATGTACCGGTCACTCTTGCTGGTCCAGCGCGGCGAGCAACTGGCTCGCGCGTCCGTCCGCCGCGGCGAAGGCGAGGTGGTCGTGGTAGTCGCGGGTCTCGATGATCAGGCCGTCCCTCACGCGGAGGACCTGGATGTTGGCGGTGCGGAAGGTGCGGCCAGTGGCGGGGTACAGGCCCTCGTAGTCGAACTCGGCGATCACCACTTCGGGGTCGTCGGTCTCGTGGATGCGGATGTTCTCGGTACGTAGGCGAACCGCGTCAGAGGCCTCCAGGGCGTCGAAGCGCTTACGGAGCTCCGCCCGGCCGTGGATGCGGCGTGGAGGAACTGGCGAGAAGACGATCTCCACCTCGGCGTCCTCCGCGTAGAGCTCGGGGAGTTCGCTCCACTTGCCCGCCGAGATGAGACCCGTCAATTGCCCGAAGATGTCGCGGGGCGTAGCTGGTGCAGACATGGCTGACCTCCGTGATCCCGCCGCCTATAATCGGATAGGCGACTCCGGTTCCGACGATACGGATACGCGACTCCGTTTGTCCAGGCATGGTGAGGACCACTTGACGACAGATCAGACTCCCCCCGCCACAGGCGTGAAGCCCTTGCGCGCCGACGCACGGCGAAACCGCGCGCGGCTGCTGGAGGTCGCCGAGGCGGTCTTCACTGAGCGGGGTACGGGCGCCTCGACGGAGGAGATCGCCCGGGAGGCGAAGGTCGGCATTGCCACCGTGTTCCGACATTTCCCCACCAAGGAAGCCCTGCTCGAAGCGGTGCTCGTCCGGCGATTGGAACGGCTGGCCGAGGAGGGGCGCCGCCTGATGGTCGAGACCGGGCCGACGCACGCTCTCTTCGCTTTCTTCGACCTGGTACTGGATCAGTCCCCGGTCAAGAATGCCTTCGCTGCGGCGCTCGCGGACGCGGGAGTCGATGTGCGGGCCGCTACCTCTGAGGCCGGGCGAGCCCTGCGCGAGGTGCTCACCGCGCTCCTCGACGGCGCCCAGCAGGCTGGTGTGGTGCGACGGGACCTGGAGGTACCGGAGTTGACGGCGATCCTGGTGGGCACCTGCCGCATGCTGGAGCACCTGGACGGCCACCCGGAGTCCGCGAAGCGGGCCCGAGCGGTCGTCCGCGACGGGCTGAAGGCGTGCGCCGGGAGCCCGGAAGGGCCTTTGCCTCAAGGACGTGCCCACTCCTGAAGGAGGAACGGGCAGCCTACGTTCCGGGCGGTCTGAAACTGTCAGGATCACGATCTACCGCTGGAGTATTGGGCAGTTGCCCTTGGACGCTGGCCTGGCTGAGACGGCCGGTCTGCCTGTCGACCGGCCCGTCGGGGATTCACCAGGTGACAGACAGGAGGCGAGAACCGCCAACTCGTCGTCGCTCGGGGGCTCCTCGCCCGGCGGGACCGGAGCAGTGGCCATCGCACTGAGCAGGTCCGCGCCCGGCGTGGGTCACCAGATCCGCAGGCAGCACGGACGTGTGTCAGTCGGGTACGCAGCCGAACCAGTTCACCGTGCCGTTGCTGGTGGTGTAACCCAGGCATCTGATGGTTCTGTCATGCAGGGTCTCGGTCCGATCCGGCCTGTCGTTCAGATACTCCGTCCTGTGGTGCGGCTGTACGAGGGTGTCGATCTCGACGGTGTACCAGCGGCGCTTGTCCTCCGGCAAGCTGCAACCGTGGCCGGTCATGTTGCGGCTGGGGTCGTCGATCCATATGGGCCGTTCGGCGCGGGCGCAGTGCACTCTGTCGGCGGCGCCGGCCGCGCCGACGCCCGTGCCGAGCAGGGCCGTGGCGCCCGTGGCCACCGCTGCGGTGACGCCGAGCAGACGCTTCAGGGCAACGTTCATCGATTGGTCCTCCTGCCAGCTGTGGTGACGGTCGGGAGTCGCCTTGTCACCTTGAGGTGATAGTCACACTTACCGGCATGTCCGGCCTGGCAGTCGGCGGCGCAGTCCCCCGACCCGGTGACATCGGTGATGCCAATGCAGCAGGCCGCCGGCACACCCGGGCGGGGCCACCAGAAACCGGCCGGAGCCCGGCCGGCCGAGGCCGGACGGGCTCCGAGCACCAGGTGATCTGCGTCGACTCCGCCTCAGCGTCCTTCCTTTCGCCTGCCGCGCACCAGCCAGGTGGCTCCGCCGATGGCCAGCGCGACCGGCCACTCAAGAGCGCCCGCCACCGCAAGCGCTCCCAGGCCCCCGTAGAAGACCAGGTCGCGTGCGGGCAGGTTCTCCAGGCCGGCGGGCAGTTTCTCGACGCTCGGGTACGGGATCGTGATCGGAGGGTGGAACGTGCGCGTGTGCAGGTGGATCCCCGCGCCGTCAGGATGCGCCTTTTCGGACGCCTTCTGCTGAGCCCGCGCAGGCACCGTGGACACTCGCCTGGTCGGGGTGTTGTGCAGGCCCCTTTGCGCCCGCACCCGCGCAGCGGGCTCCATCGTGGTCAGAGCGGCTTCGGACTGCTTCTTCTGGGCCCGTACCCGCTCGCTAGGTTCGAGCACGGTCTGAGCTGCCGTAGCCATCCCGTCTCCTCCTCTCCTCTGAGTCGGTATGGGATTGCCTGTTTCCATCCTCGCGCGCATGGCACGTCCCTCACAGGAGGAGCAGCGCCTGCCCGGGTTGCTGCGGGAAGATCCAGGTATGGCGGGACGACAGACGGTGACGGTCGGCGTCGATCTGGCCGCCCGTGCGCGGCGGACGGCCGTGTGCCGGATGGTCTGGGGGCCCGAGGGCGGCTTGGCGGTGGAGTTCGTCGTCCCGGAGCAGGACGAGCAGCTGCTCGCCGTGGTCCGGGCGGCCGACAAGACCGGGCTCGACTGCCCCCTCGGCTGGCCGTCGAGCTTCGTGGCCACGGTTCTGGCCCACCACCAGGGTGGTCGGCTGCCGGCTCCCGTCCGGTTCGAGGACCGTGCCGACGGGAAGCCCGGTCTGGACGCCTTGCGGTTCCGGCTGACCGACGACCTCACCTGGAAGGCGACCTCGATGCGGCCGCCGCTGTCGGTGTCCACCGACCTGCTGGGTGTCGTGGCGCTGCGAGCGGCATATCTTCTGGATGCGCTCGCGGCGTCGGGCGTCCCCGTGCCCAGGGACGGGTCCGGGCCGGTCGCCGAGGTGTACCCCGCCGCCGCGTTGCGACGCTGGGGGATTCGCCTCGGCCGCAGTTACAAGACTCCAGGGCCCGAAGCGCGTGCCGTCCGGGAGCACATCGTCCGCTCCCTGGAGGCGGGTCTGGGCTGGGCTCTGCCCAAGACGGCGCGTACGACGTGCGTCGACAGCCACGACCATCTCGACGCCTTGGTCTGCGCACTGGTCGCCCGCGCCGTCCTGGTCGGGGACACGCTGCGACCACGCTCCGCGGACGAACACGCGGCAGCCCGGCAGGAGGGCTGGATCCACCTGCCCGGCACGGATCTCGCCCTCCTGCGCCGCCGACCGCATCCGTGAGAGCCGACTGCGAAGCGGAGCCGGTGAAGGAAGCCATGGTCGGGGTCCGGCCGTTGACCTGGAAGACGGGCCCGCGCGGGGCGGAATGCGGCCATACTGACCGTCGTGCGCGTTGCGATCACGACGGCGGGATCCCGGGGCGATGTGGCCCCCTACACCGGGCTGGGCCATCGGCTGGTCCAGGCCGGACACGAGGTCACCCTGGTCACCCACGCCCGCTTCGAGCCGCTGGCGGCGGGCTCCGGCATACGGTTCCATCCGCTGCCGGTCGATCCGCGGGCGGAGCTGGAGTCTCCGCGCGGCCGGGGTCTGCACCGCAGCGCCAGCGGCGCCGGGAAACTGGTGCGGGTGGTGGATCTGGCGCGGCGGCTGGTGGGGCGGATGACCGAGGACCTGCTCTCGGCGACCCGGGAGGCCGAGGTGCTGTTGCTGTCCGCCTCGCTGGCCCCGCTCGGGCACGCCATCGCCGAGGGGCTGCGGGTGCCGAGCATGGGCGTCTATCTCCAACCCCTCGCGCCCACGCGGGAGTTCGCGCCCGCCGTGCTCGGCGGCGGCTTGTGGGGAAGGGCGGCCAACCGGCTCGCCGGACACGGGGTGAGCCTCGCCGTGGAGCATGTCTTCGCGGCCGCCGTACCCGCGGTGCGCGACCGGCTCGGGCTGCCCCCGCTGCGGGCCGGTGCGGCGCGCCGGGCCCGGGAGCGGCGGTACTGGCCGGTGCACCACGGCTTCAGCCCCCAGGTGGTGCCCCGGCCCCGGGACTGGCGGCCGGGCCTCACGGTGAGCGGCTACTGGTGGCCGTACGACACGCAGGCGCAACTCCCGGACCGGATCAGGGAGTTCATCGACGCCGGCCCGGCTCCGGTCTTCGTCGGCCTGGGCAGCGCCACCGTACCGGACGCCGGCCGGTTCAGTGCCCAGGTGGTCGGGGCGCTGCGGCGGGCCGGGCTGCGCGGAGTGATCCAGCGCGGCTGGGGCGGGCTCGTGGCGGACGGCGACGACATGCTGACGATCGGCGACGTGCCCCATGCGCTGCTCTTCCCGCGGATGGCCGCCGTGGTCCATCACGCGGGTGCGGGAACGACGGCGGCGGGGCTGCGCGCCGGGGTGCCGGCCGTGCCGGTGCCGGTGCCGGTGCAGTTCGACGCCGGGTTCTGGTCCGCCCGGCTGGTCGCCCTGGGGGTCGCCCCGGACGTCGTACCGCTGCGCCGGGTGACCGTGGACGCCCTGGCCTCCGCCCTGGTACGCGCCACCCGTGACCCGGGGTACCGGGAGCGGGCGCGCTCGCTGGGCGCCCGCATCCGCGAGGAGGACGGCGCCGCCCCGGTCCTGGCGGCACTGGACCGGCTCGGCGACTGACGATCAGCCCTCGGCCTGCCCCTCCGAGCCGGTCCGCAGGGTCAGCCCGCACGATCGGCCGTCGGCGGCATCCGCCAAGCCGGCCCCGCCACGTCAGCCGTTGGTGAGCACCATCCGGAAGCGGGCCTTGCCGGCGAGCATCTTCTGGTAGGCCTCGTTCGCGTCGTCCAGCGGGACCGTCTCGGTCATCGGGCGGATTCCGTGCAGGGCGCTGAAGGCCATGGTGTCCTCGACGTCCTGGGAGGTGCCCGACGGGTGCCCGCGCACGACCCGGCCGGCCATGAGCAGCTGGGCCGGGTTGATGCCCATCGGCTCGGTGTCCGCCCCGATGACCACCAGCTCGCCGCGCGGCGCCAGGCCGTCCACGGTGGCCGTGATGGCCTCGGAGTTCCCGGCGGTGGCCAGCACGACGTTCGCACCGCCGAGGGACTGCAGGGCCTCGGCGACCGGGGTGCCGGAGGTGCTGTCGACGTAGTGGTGGGCGCCCAGCCGTTTGGCGAAGTCGGCCTTCTCCGCGCCCCGGGCGATCCCCACGGTCTCGAAGCCGAGCGCCACCGCGTACTGCACCCCGAGGTGTCCCAGGCCGCCGAGGCCGAGCACCGCGACCCGGTCGCCGGACCGGGCGGAGCTGCGCCGCAGCCCGTTGAAGACGGTCACGCCCGCGCAGGCCATGGGTCCGGCGTCGGTTGCCGCCAGCGCTTCGGGGATCCTGGCCAGGGCGTCGGCCGGCGCGAGCACCTTCTCGCCGAAGCCGCCGTCGTAGGCCCAGCCGGGGACCTTCAGCTCCGGGCACACGATGAAGTCGCCCCGGCGGCACGGCGTGCAGTGGCCGCAGCTGCCGCCGAACCAGCCGACCGCCACCCGGTCGCCGACCTGCCAGCCCTTTTCCTGCGTGCCCTCGCCGAGCACCTCCACGCGCCCGGCGATCTCGTGTCCGGGGACCTCCGGGAAGGTCACGCCCGGCAGACCGCCGTTCACGAACAGCGCGTCGCTGTGGCAGATGCCGCAGGCCTCCACGGCGATCCGCACCTGACCGGGACCGGGCTCCGGCACCTCCCGCTCGACCAGCTCGAACGGCCCGCCCGCGGCGGTGACCTGTGCGACTCGATAGGTACTCATCTGGTTCTCCCGTCGGTGTCGGCGTGTGTCGGCCGGATGTCCGGAACACGGGTACGACGCCCCCCGCACCAGCAGACCAGCTCCCGGCCCGGCACGCGCGCCGAGCCGCCCGGAGCCCCCCTGACCTGCATCGGCGCGCTCGGCAAGAGGCGCTGTCAACCGGCCGCGGGACGCCAGCCCTCCGGCCGGAGCATGCCGAGCAGCAGCCGCACCAGTTCGTCCACCACCTCGTCCAGCGTGGCGTCCACCCAGCCGGCGCTCCAGTCGTGCAGCAGACCGTTGACACTGCCGATGAACGCCGCCGCCGCGAGGCGGTAGTCACGGGGCGCCGCCTCCCCGCGCACCACGGCCGCGTCCGCCTCGGCGCGGATCAGGTCGATCCAGCGGGCCCGGCGGGCCAGGCGCTGCTCCTCCAGACGCGGGCTGACACCGACGATCTCCATGAAGGCGATGCGGACGCGGCGCGGGTCGGAGGTGACGTCGCGGGCGTAGGCACGGAAGAGCACGGCGGCCCGCTCGGCCAGCGGCAGCCCGTCCGCCGTGGCGAGTGCGTCCAGCACCGCCTGTTCCGCCCAGCCGTTGACCTCCAGGTGCAGCGCGGCGAGGACGTCCTCCAGGGTGCGGAACTCCTCGTAGAACTGGCGGGTGGACAGGCCGGCGGCCTGGCTCAGCGCGGTGATCGTCGTGCCCCGGTAGCCCGGGGTGTCCCCGAACAGTTCCAGGGCCGCGTCCAGGAAGCGCCGGTGCCGCTCGGCCTGCCGTTCCTCCGCGGACCTGCCGCCGTAGCGGCGCGTCGGCGCCCTGAGCCTGCCCGTCATGCTTCCCCCTTCGTCACCCCGCCGGTGAGCCAATCTTGTCGTGCACACATCTTGTCGAGTAGGCCGCCCCTTCCTTACTTTTCAGTAAGTTCACTGTGAATGCGCCCGTGTTCAGATTCCCCCGACACTCCCCCGAGGAAAGAGAGCAGTCATGCCTGCCTTCAGAACCAGGCACCTGTGCTCCGTGGCCGCCGCCCTCGCCCTGACCGTCGCCGCCCCCGCGACCGCCGCCTCCGCCGCCGGCGGCAGCGCCGGTGGCCTGCGCGAGGTGCTGTTCGTCGGCGACAACTGGGACGGCACCGCCGACGTCATCCGCTCCGTCGGTGATTTCGCGAGGATCGGCCGGATCAACGTCATCCCGGACAAGGCCGAGCGGCTGGCGGAGATCAACGCCGACCCGATCAAGTGGATCTACTACACGGCCGTCCGCAACGAGGTCGGCGAGGGACACGACCAGTACGTGGACGACATGTACTCCACCCCGGACGGAAAGTCCGTGGTCGTCTCCCGGCCCAGTTTCGCCGACGTCGTCTCCATCGACCTGGCCACCGGCAAGGTCAACTGGCGCTTCCCGGTGGCAGGTCACCGCGCCGACCACATGGCCCTCTCGCCCGACGGCACCCGGGTCGCGGTCTCGGCGTCGACCGCGAACAAGGTGCAGGTGCTGGACATCGGCACGGGCAAGGAACTGGGTGGGTTCGGCACCGGGGACAAGCCGCACGAGAACTTCTTCACGAACGGCGGGAAGTACCTCTGGAACATGTCCATCGGTGAGGTGACCACCTCCCTCGACGCCCCGGGCTGGGACTGGACGAAGGGCGACCGTCATCTCACCGTCGTCGACGCGACCACGTTCAAGCAGGTCAGGACCATCGACATGCGGCAGCGGCTGGACGCGGTCGGGCTGAAGGACTTCTCCGACGCAGTCCGGCCCGCCGCCTTCACGCCGGACTGGTCCAAGCTGTACTTCCAGGTGTCGTTCTTCAACGGCTTCCTGGAGTACGACGTCGCCGCGGACAGGATCACCCGGGTCAAGACGCTGCCGGAGAACCCGGCAACGAACCCGGACCGCACCACCTGGCTGCTGGACTCGCGCCACCACGGCATCTCGATGAACCCCGAGGGCACCAAGCTGTGTGTCGCCGGGACGATGGACGACTACGCGACCGTGGTCGACCGGGCGTCCTTCGACATCGGCCCGCTCGTCACCGCCTCGACGCCGTACTGGGCGACCGTGAGCGGCGACGGCAAGGACTGCGTGATCTCGGAGGCCGGCGCCGACCGGATCACGGCCATCGACTTCGCCACCGGACAGAAGGTGCTGTCCGTGCCGGTCGGCGACCATCCGCAGCGCGTCCGGCTGGGGCACGTCCAGGCCGACTGGACCGGCCCGGCCGGGAGTTGAGCGCCGTACGGCCTCCGGGGCGACCCCACTCCTCCCGGGGGCCGTACGGCTTACTCAGCACATGCGTCCCGCTCAGAAGTGCGCCGCCGTCCACCCGGCCAGCTCCGACCGGGCCGCGGCCAGCAGGTCCACCGAGGGTGCCGTGGCCCCGTTGGTCACCAGCGCGAAGTGCCGGACTCCGGAGTCGTGTCCGGTGAGCAGCAGACGGCGGCTGCCGGTGCCGCCCGGCTCGGGGGCGACGGCGACCGGGGTGGCGGAGCCGCTGTAGGCGGGCGGGGCGCAAGCCGCGCCCAGGTCCGAGACGACGGTGGTCGACGCCGTGGGGAAGGACGCCGGCAGATGCAGTTCGGTGGGCGCGGTGCCGTCGCCGGAGCGCCAGACCAGCAGCCCGTACTGGCCGGAGCCCACCAGCTTCGCCACGTTCGGCAGGGAGCTGGGCACCGGGTTCCAGGTGAGGGTCGTCGAGCCGTCGCGGGAGCGGTCCTCGTAGGTGAAGGCGAGGGCCGTACCGGCCGTGGCGCTCGGGTAGAGGCGGTCGAGCAGCCGGGCGTCCTGGCGCAGGGTGGCGTTCCCCGAGTCGTCCAGGCGTACGGCGGACAGGTCCTCGTCGTTCCAGGCGTCGCCGGAGGTGCGCACCTTGTCGGGGTTGCCGTTCATCAGTTCGTGGTGCCGGCCGTTGTACAGGTCCCACTGCCACTGGGTGCCGGAGAGCACCGGGCCGGAGGCTGCCGGGGCGGTCCACCAACTCGCGCCCCGCAGGCGGGAGTCGAGGGCCTGGTACATGGCCTTGAGGACGGTCGGCGCCTTGTCGGACACCGTGCCGGACAGCGGGTGGCCGAACTCGCTGACCACGGCCGCGGTGCCGGCGGCCGCGGCGCGGTCGCGGACTGCGGAGAAGTCCGAGGCGTACTGGCCGTCGGCGGCCTTGCCCCACATCAGGATGCCGGAGATGGCCTTCTGGTCGTAGAAGTGGGTGTTGAGGACATACCCCGGGCCGAGCGTGCCCGCGTCCAGCAGGCCGCCCTCCTGCTTCTGGGTGGAGATGTTGGCGTTCCAGAAGAGGTTGGGCTCCACGAAGGCGGGCTTGTCCTGCCAGCCCGCGGCGTCCATACCGGCGCGGAACTTCGCGTAGAACGGCCACAGCAGGTCCTTCTCCCAGGTGCGGGAGGTCTGCCCGGAGTCGTAGGAGCCCGCGTAGGGCTCGTTGTACGGATCGAAGCCGGCGATGTCGGCGAACTCCGCGCTGCTCAGGTGCTGTTGAAGGTAGGTCATGGTCGTCCGGGCGGTGGTGAGAAAGGCGTCCTGGAGGCCGTGGGTGTCGTGCCAGAAGTCGTGCTGTGCCTGCTGCACGGCGGCGTTCTGGGTGATGTTCTGACCCCAGAAGAGACAGATGCCGCAGGACTCGGCCGGGTAACTCCCCTCTTGAACCGCCCACGTGGGGGCGCCGTCGCCCGTGTACCAGCTGCCGCCGGTGAAGAGATGGCGGGAGTAGAGGTCCTGATGGAAGTCCGGGAAGACGCGGATGCCCGCGTCCAGGAAGGCGCGCATCTGCTCGGTGACGGCGTTGAGATACCCGGTGTCCACCTGGCCGCGTACGGGTTCGGCGTGCGCCCAGGAGAGCAGGAAGCGGACCGTGTTGGCGCCGCCGAGGGCACGCAGCGCGGTGGCGGACTTCCGGGCGTCGGCGACCGAGGCGAAGGGCAGGCCGCCGTTCTCCTCCAGCTTGGTCTCGCCGGAGACGTTGTAGCCGCGCAGGACGATCTCACGCCCCTGGCCGTCGGTGAAACGACCGCCCTGCACGGTGAGCGGGGCGCCGTCGAACCAGAGGGAGCCGGAGGGGAGGCCGGGGGTGATGGCGGGGAGGGCCGGGGTGGGGGGGGGGGGGGGGGGGGGGGGGAAAAACCAAAAAACACAAAAGAAAAAAAAAAAAAAAAAAAAAAAAACCCAACAGAGTCGCG
>NZ_JBVIDS010000011.1:11135-371494 GCF_055572255.1 Streptomyces sp. NPDC030799
GGGAGGGGGGCCGGGGGGGAAGAGGGGGGGGGGGGGGGGGGGGGGGGGGGGGGGGGGGGGGGGGGGGGGGGGGGGGGGGGGGGGGGGGCCCCCCCCCACCGCCAGGGATCCGCAGAGGACGACCAGGACAACCAGCAGACGCACCCGGATATTCGGCATGTTCACCACATTCCGGCGCGCCCCTGACGGCGTCAATACACCTGACTCCGAGGTAAGTTGACCAGCAGTCAGCTCCGGTCGGCTCTCTGCTCAGTCGCCCACCCTGCGGGTCACATTCAGCAGGTACTCCTTCCGGTTCAGCGGGTTGTGATCGGTACGCGGCCGCTCGGGGACCGTGCCCCGGGTGACCGGCGCGTAGTGGTCGAAGGCCGTCTCCAGCTCCCCCTCGCCCCGGGTGAGACCGGGCAGGCGTTGCTCCAGCTCGTGCACCCGGGCGGCCGGCACCGTGCCCTCCAGCACGACGGCCGCGCCGAGTGCGGCGGTGGTCTCCGGTACGGCACCGAGCCGGGCGAGCACCGGGAGCAGCGCGCCGAGTGTGTCGGCCGGGGCATCGAGCCGGAAGCGGTGCAGGGGCTCGTGCACCACGGTGCCGGCCCGGCGCAGCGCCTCGGTCAGGACCAGCGGGGTCAGGCCCCGGAAGTCGTAACCGGTGCTCGACATGCTCTTGTCGAAGCCCTGGTGGGCGTGACTCTGCCGGGGCGAGTAGCCGGAGTGGGTCATGGTGACCGTGCAGTCGGGGACCTGCCAGCCGTGCAGTCCCTGGCCGAGCGTCTCGTGGACGGTGTCCTCGACGGCCTTGAAGAAGGCGTACGGCATCGAGCCCAGCTCCACCTCCAGCCAAAACCGCACCCCGGAGCCGGGCGGTGCGGGTTCGACGCGCAGGCCGACGGTGGCCAGGAACGGGTTGGCGTCCTTCTTGTTGAACTCCACGGCGTGCCCGGTGCCGGCCGGCCGTTCGATGCACAGGGTCGTCGTCTCGCGGAAGGTGACGTCCAGGCCGTACTCCTCGGCGAGGGTCGCCTGGATGACCTCCTTCTGCACCTCGCCGTACAGGGACAGGGAGGTCTCCCCGCGCACGTCGTCGTGGCGGACCGCGATGAGCGGGTCCTGCTCGGCGAGCTGGGTGAGGGCGAGGTGCAGGGAGCGCCGGTCCGTGCCGGGGCCGGGGACGACGACGGTCTCCAGGGTGGGCGGCGCGAAGTGGTGCACGTACGCCGGCCTCGGCAGGCCGAGCGCGTCGCCGATCCGGATACCGCCGAGCCCCCACACCTTGACGATCCGCCCGGCCCCGGCCCTGTCCCGGCGCACGTCCACGCCCCGCTCGAAGACACTGATCCCAGTGACCCGCCCCTCCGCCCGCCCCCGAGCACGCCGCCCGGCCGCCTCAGGCCGACCACGGCCCTCCGGGCTCCCGTCGAGCCCCCGGCCGTTCCGACGGCCGCCGGCACCCCCCGCCACGGCATGACCGTCACAGGGCCGGACCTGCGAACCCTCGCCGGCACCCCGCCCCACCCCACGACCACCTGCACCCCCGGCCACCGCACGACCGTCGGTGATCCGGCCCGCTCCCCCGGCACCGGAGGCACCGCTGCCCGCACGAGGTCCACCAGTCCCCTCCCCTGCCCGGCCGACACCGGCAGCACCTGAAGCCCCGTCCCCGACACGACCGTCACCCGCGCCACCCGCCCGGCCGGCAGACCCGGCTCCCGCGCGACCGCCGCCGGAGCTGCCCTCCACCCGGCCACCGACGGCCCGACCCTCGCCCCGGCCGCCGACGGCCCGGCTCTCGTCGCGGGCGTCGACGAACCGGCTCTCATCCCGGGCGTCGACGGACCGCCTCTCATCCCGGGCGTCGACGGACCGCCTCTCGCCCAGGCCGCCGACGAACCGGCCCTCGTCCCGACCGCCGGCAGGCCAACCCTCGCCCCGGCCGCCGCCCGCAAGAGCCTCCTCAGCGCCCTCCCCGAACGGCACACGGTCGCGGACGCACAAGGTGCCCGAGAAGATCCGGGCGTAGGCCACCCTCTCCCCTGCCGGGCCGCGTTCGACCTTGAAGACGGTGGCCGACAGGGGGCCGGCCGGGTCGCCGTCGGCGGCGGGCAGCAGGTGTTCGATGCCGGCGATCAGCTCCGGTACGCCTGCGCCCGTGATGGCGGAGCCGAAGTACACCGGATGGACCAGGGCGCGCCGGGTCTGCGCGGCCAGGGCGGCGTGCAGGCGGGCCGCGGGCACACCGCCGTCGAGGAATGCGGCGAGCAGGTCGTCGTCGTGGTCGGCGAGCACCTCCGGTGCGGCCGGGCCGAGGCCGGGTACGAAGCGGGCGGCGCGGGTGCCGAGACCGGCGGCCCGGCCCATCGGGACCAGTGGTACGGCCAGCCGGTGGGCCATCTGGCGGAGTACCGCCTCCTCGCGGGCGCCCCGCCGGTCGATCTTGTTGACGAAGATCAGGGTGGGGATGCGCAGCCGGCGCAGGGTGCGCATCAGCACCCGTGTCTGCGCCTGGACGCCCTCGACGGCCGAGACGACCAGGACGGCGCCGTCGAGCACGCCGAGCACCCGCTCGACCTCGGCGATGAAGTCCGGGTGACCGGGGGTGTCGAGGAGGTTGACGGTGACGCCGTCGAGCGGGAACGACACGACGGCGGACTTGATGGTGATACCGCGCTGCCGCTCCAGCGCGAGTGTGTCGGTGGTGGTGCTGCCGGCGTCGACACTGCCGGCCTCGTCGATCACTCCGGCAGTGTGCAGCAGCCGTTCGGTCAGGCTGGTCTTACCGGCGTCGACATGGGCGAGAATTCCGAGATTGAGCAGATGCACTGAGCGTGATGTCCTTCGGCACGGGGCGGGTTTCTACCTGGGTGGACATGCACGCAGCGCGCATCGCTGGTCCTCTCTGTGTGACGACGTACGCCGCGCAGTGCAGCAGACACCGGCACCCGGCAGCAATGGATTAACGATCAACCAAAGCCCGGGCGGTGCACTCGCCCCACCCGGAGCACGGTCGTAGGGTGACCTACATCACGCCAGGTGGCTGAAAACCCTCTTCCGCACGGCCTGGAGGGCCCATGACCCGCATCTCGGTGAAGGTGGACGGCACGACGTACGAGGACGACGTGGAACCCCGTCTGCTCCTGGCCCACTACCTCCGCGACCGCCTCGGCCGCACCGGCACCCCGATCGGCTGCGACACCTCCAACTGCGGAGCGTGCACGGTGGACCTGGACGGAGCGAGCGTGAAGAGCTGCTCGCTGCTCGCCGTCCAGGCGGACGGGTGCGAGGTGACGACGATCCAGGGGCTCGCGCAGGACGGCGAGTGGACGCCGCTGCAGCGCGCGTTCCACGAGAAGCACGGTCTGCAGTGCGGCTACTGCACCCCGGGCATGATCATGGCGGCGCGCGATCTGCTCCGCGAGAACCCGCACCCCGGCCCGGAGGAGGTCCGCAAGGGTCTGGAGGGGAACCTCTGCCGCTGCACCGGCTACCAGAACATCGTCCGCGCGGTGCTCGCCGCGTCCGGACAGCAGGACTCTTCCGGGCAGCAGGCCACCGAGGAGGTCACGGCATGACCGGCCAGGCCGTCGAACGCGAGGTCGGCCGCGCCCGCCTGCGCAAGGAGGACGCCCGGCTGATCACCGGCCAGACCAACTGGACCGACAACATCCAGGTGGCCGGGCTCCTGCACCTGGCGATCCTGCGCAGCCCGATGGCCCACGCCCGCCTCACCCGCGTCGACGTCTCCTCCGCCCTCGAACGGCCCGGTGTCGTCGCGGCGTTCAGCGGCGCCGACCTCGCCGAGGGGCTGGGCTCACTGCCGTGCGCCTGGCCGGTGACCGAGGACATCGTGCTGCCCGACCATCCGCCCGTCGCCGTCGACGAGGTCCGCTACGCCGGCGACCCGGTGGCGGTCGTGGTGGCCCGCGACCGGTACGCCGCCGCCGACGCGCTGGAGGCGATCGAGGTCGACTACGACCCGCTGCCCCCGGTCCTCGACCTGGAGGCCGCGCTCGCCGAGGACGCCCCGCTGGTCCACGCCGACAAGGGCACCAACCGCTGCTACACCTGGCCGCTCGCCACCGGCGAGAGCTTCGAGGCGGTGCGGGAACGGGCCGAGGTGACGCTGAAGCGCCGCTACCACCAGCAGCGCCTGATCCCCAACGCGATGGAGCCGCGCGCCGTGGTCGTCACCCCGCTCGCCGCCTCCGGCGAGTACACGGTCTACTCCGCGACCCAGATCCCGCACATCCTGCGGATCATGCTCGCGACAGTGACCGGGATCCCCGAGCACAAACTGCGGGTGATCGCCCCGGACGTGGGCGGCGGTTTCGGCTCCAAGCTCCAGGTGTACGGCGAGGAGGCCCTCGCACTCGCGGTCGCCCGCAAGCTCGGCCGGCCGGTGAAGTGGACCGAGTCCCGCTCCGAGGGCGCGCTCGCCACCCACCACGGCCGCGGCGTGATCCAGGACATCGAGATCGCCGCCACCCGTGAGGGAAGGGTGCTCGGCCTGAAGGTGGACCTCCTCGCCGACATGGGCGCCTACCTGATGCTCGTCACCCCGGGCATCCCGATCCTCGGTGCCTTCATGTACCCGGCGATCTACAAGATGGACGCCTACGAGTTCACCTGCACCGGCGTGTTCACCACGCGCACCCCCACCGACGCCTACCGCGGCGCCGGACGCCCCGAGGCGACCTTCGCCATCGAGCGGACCATGGATGAGCTGGCGACCGAACTGGGGCTGGACCCCGTCGAGTTGAGGCGTCGGAACTGGATCCGGCACGAGGAGTTCCCGTACACCTCGATCGCCGGGCTGACCTACGACAGCGGCAACTACGAGGCGGCCACCGAGAAGGCCCTCGCCCTGTTCGGCTACGACGGCCTGCGCGCCGAGCAGCGCGAGCGCAACGAGCGCGGCGACCCCGTACGGCTCGGCATCGGCGTGTCGACGTACACCGAGATGTGCGGTCTGGCGCCGAGCCGGGTGCTGCGCGACCTCAGGTACGGGGCCGGCGGCTGGGAGGCGGCGAGCATCCGCATGCTGCCCACCGGCAAGGTCGAGGTCGTCACCGGCACCAGCCCGCACGGGCAGGGCCACGAGACCTGCTGGAGCCAGATCGCGGCCGACGTGCTCGGCGTGCCCTTCGACGACATCGAGGTGGTGCACGGCGACACCAAGGCGGCCCCGCAGGGCATGGACACCTACGGCTCGCGGTCGCTGGCCGTCGGCGGCGAGGCCGTGCACCGGGCCGCGCGAACGGTCGTGGAAAAGGCCCGGAAGGTCGCCGCCCACCTGCTGGAGGCCAGCGAACAGGACCTGGAGTTCAGCGGCGGCGTGTTCTCCGTCAGGGGGTCACCGGAGGCCCGCAAGACCATCCAGGAGATCGCGTTCGAGGCGTTCACCAACCACGACCTGCCCGACGGTGTCGAGCCCACGATCAACGCCGAGCACGTCGTGGACCCGGAGAACTTCTCCTACCCGCACGGCACCCACCTGTGCGCGGTCGAGGTCGACACGGAGACCGGGAAGACCAGGATCCGGTCGTACGTCTGCGTCGACGACGTGGGCCATGTCGTCAACCCGATGATCGTCGAGGGGCAGGTGCACGGCGGTCTCGCGCAGGGCATCGCCCAGGCGCTGTACGAGGAGGCCGTGTACGACGCCGACGGCAACCTGGTCTCCGGCACCCTGGCCGACTACCTCGTGCCGTCGGCGGCCGACCTGCCGGAGTTCACCACCGACCGGACGGAGACACCCGCGACGTCGAACGCCCTGGGCGTCAAGGGAGTCGGGGAGGCGGGGACGATCGCGTCGACGCCCGCCGTGGTCAACGCGGTCGTGGACGCGCTCAGGCCGCTGGGCGTGCGGGACGTACGGATGCCGTGCTCGCCGCACCGGGTGTGGCAGGCCATCCAGGAGGCACGCTCAGGAGGGGCCGACGGGACCAGCACGGCCGGCGGCACGGGCCAGGCCCGGTCCGGGCAGTCCGGACAGGCCGCGCAGTCCGGCGAGCTGGGGCAGTACGGCCAGCCGGGTGAGGAGGGTTCGGCATGATTCCGCCCGCGTTCGAGTACACCCGTCCGATGAGCGTGGACGAGGCGGTCCGCGCGCTCGCCGACGCCGGAGAGGACGCAAAGGTGCTGGCCGGCGGGCAGAGCCTGCTGCCCCTGCTGCGGCTGCGGCTGGCCTTCCCGGAACTCGTCGTGGACGTCGGCCGGATCCCCGAGCTGCGCGGGGTCCGCGAGGACGGCGACACGCTCGTCATCGGCGCGCTGACCACGCACCACGAAGTGGTCCACGACCCGCTGGTGCGCGAGCACGCCGGGCTGCTGGCCGAGGCGGCGGGCACGGTCGCCGACCCTGCCGTCCGGCACCGGGGCACCCTCGGCGGCTCGCTGGCGCACGCCGACCCGGCCGGTGACCTGCCCGCCGTGGCCCTGGCCCTGGACGCCGGCCTGGTCGTGACCGGTCCGGGCGGCCGGCGCACCATCCCGGCCCGGGAGTTCTTCGTCGACTACCTCCAGTCCGCGCTCGCCCCCGACGAGCTGCTGACGGAGGTACGGATCCCGAAGACGGACGGCTGGGACTTCCACTACGAGAAGTTCCACCCGGTCGCCCAGTCCTGGGCCATCGTCGGCGTCGCCGCGCTGGTACGGCGCGACGACGGGCGCGTCACCGACGCCCGCATCGGGCTGACCAACATGGGCTCCACCCCCCTGCGGGCCACGGCCGCCGAGGAGGCGCTGTCCGGCGCCGACGGTCCCGACGCCGTGGCGCGGGCCGCCGAGGCGGCGGCCGAGGGCACCCGGCCGTCGCAGGACCTGTCCGCCTCGCCCGAGTACCGGCAGCACCTGGCACGGGTGCTGACCCGGCGGGCGGTGCTGACCGCCACCGGAATGGGGTGAGCGCCGATCATCCGGATCGACGACCCGGAGCAGGTGGGGGCCCGCCTGGAGGAGACGGGATACCTCGTCGACGAAGGGCTGGCCGTCACCTGTTACCTGGCGCTGAGGCTGCACCGGCCGCTGTTCTGCGAGGGCGACGCGGGTGTGGGCAAGACCGCGCTCGCCGCCGCCCTGGCCAAGGCGCTGGGCGCGCCGCTGATCCGGCTGCAGTGCCACGAGGGCATCGACGCCTCGCAGGCCCTGTATGACTGGGACTTCCCGCGTCAGCTGCTGCACCTGAGAGCCGCCGAGGCGGCCGGGGTGACGGACGCGGACCGGCTAGAGAGCGAGCTGTACGACCGGCGCTTCCTGATCGCCCGGCCGCTGCTGCGCGCGCTGCAGACGCAGCCGTCGGTGCTGCTGGTGGACGAGATCGACCGGGCCGACGACGAGTTCGAGGCGTTCCTGCTGGAGCTGCTGTCCGAGTACTCGGTCACGATCCCGGAGCTGGGCACACTGCGTGCCGAGAACCCGCCGGTCGTCGTCCTGACCTCCAACCGCACCCGCGAGGTGCACGACGCACTGAAGCGGCGCTGTCTCTACCACTGGTTCGACCATCCCTCCTTCGCCCGTGAACTGGCCATCGTGCGGCGCCGGTTGCCCGGGGTGTCGGCGCGGCTGGCGGAGCAGGTCACGGCGCTGGTGCAGGCGCTGCGGGGCGCGGACCTGCTCAAACCGCCCGGCGTGGCCGAGACCCTGGACTGGGCCGAGGCCCTGGACGCGCTGGGGACGAGCGAGGTGGACGCGGAGCTGGCGGTGGCGACGCTGGGCTCGGTACTGAAGTACCGGGAGGACACGGACCGGGCGCGGGGCCTCGATCTCGCGGCGGTCCTCGCGGCCCGGGGCGGGTGAGGGCGATGGCCACGACCGGGAGCGGTGCGAACCCGCCGCCGGGAGCGGACGCCGCGCAGCAGGGCGGGAACCCACGGCTGCGCCCCCCGCCCACGGAACCGCAGGCCGCGCACGCCGAGCGGCTCACGGCGGACGACAGCCGATACGGAACGGCCCCCGACCCACGCGGGACGGACCCCGACCGGCTCAGGACAATCACCGACCCGCTGGGGACGGGCCCCGCACGACCCGACACGGACACCGACCCCCTCGGTGCGCGCCCCGGGCGGCTGGGGGCGGATGCCGTGTTGCTCGGGTTCGTGCGTGCGCTGCGGGCGGCGGGTGTGGACGCGAGCAGCGAGCGTCTGTACGCGTTCCTGCGTGCCGTGAGCGCCCTGCGGCCGGGAGTGCGTGCGGACGTGTACTGGGCGGGGCGCGCGACGCTGTGCGGCGGGCACGACGATCTGGAGCGGTACGAGCGGGTGTTCGCCGCGTACTTCGGGCCCTCCGGCGAGCAGGCCCCGCGCCCGGTGCGCGCCGCTCCCCCGCCCCGGCTCCGGCTGGTCGCCCGGCAGGCGCCGCACGGCGCGCCCGCACCCGGTGAGGGAGAACCGCCGGGACCGCCGGTCGCCGCGCTCGCCAGCTCGGCCGAGGTGCTGCGGCAGCGCGACGTAGCCGAGCTGAACGCCGTCGAGCGTGCCCAACTGCGCCGACTGCTGGCCGCGTTCGCGCTGCACGGGCAGACCCGGCGCTCGGCGCGGCGCAGGCCCGCCCGGCGCGGCGAGGTCGATCCGCGCCGCACCGTGCGGGAGTTGCTGCGGCGGGGCGGGGAGCCGGCCCGGCTGCGGCGGCACACGCGGGTGGCGCGGCCCCGCCGGGTGGTGCTGCTCGTCGACGTGAGCGGCTCGATGGCGCCGTACGCCGACGCGCTGCTGCGGTTCGCGCACGCGGCGGTGCGCACGGGCCGCACCGAGGTGTTCACCATCGGCACCCGGCTGACCCGGGTGACCAGGGAACTCTCGCACCGCGACCCCGATCTGGCGATGGCGGCCGTCGCGGCGGCCGTGCCCGACTGGCGCGGCGGCACCCGGCTCGGCGAGCTGGTGCGCGACTTCCTGAACCGCTGGGGGCAGCGCGGAATGGCGCGCGGGGCGATCGTCGTGCTGCTCTCGGACGGCTGGGAGCGCGGCGATCCGGAACTGCTCGGGCAGCAGATGCGCCGCCTGCATGCCCTGGCGCACCAGGTGGTCTGGGCGAACCCGCGCAAGGCACGCCCCGGTTACGCGCCGCTGGCCGCCGGGATGGCGGCGGCCCTGCCCAGTGTGGACGCCTTCGTGGAGGGGCACAGCCTGGCTGCGCTGGAGCGGCTGGCGGCGGTGGTGCGGGGCGCTCAGGCGGGTGCGGGCCCGGTGGTCCCGCCGGCCCCGGTGGTCCCGGACCCGGTGGTCCCGGTGAAAGGAGCGGATGGTGCGTGAGATCCTGCCGGCGCTGGCTCGCTGGCACGCGGCCGGTGTGCCGTTCGGGCTGGCCACGGTCGTCGCGGTCAGCCGCAGCGCGCCGCGCGGCCCCGGTGCCGCCATGGCGGTGGGCCCGGACGACGAGGTCGTGGGAAGCGTGTCCGGGGGCTGCGTGGAGGGCGCGGTGTTCGAGCTCGCCCAGCAGGTGGTGGCGAGTGGCGAGGCCCGTCTGGAGACGTTCGGCTACAGCGACGAGGACGCGTTCGCGGTCGGGCTCACCTGCGGTGGTGAGATCACCCTGCTGGTACGGCCGGTGACGTCCGAGTCGGATCCGGAGTTCGGTGCGGTCGCCGCGTCGGTCGCCGGGGGCGAGCCGGTGACCGTGGCGACGGTGGTGGACGGACCCGCGCCGCGCGGCGCCACGCGCGCCGTCTGGCCGGACCGGGCGGCGGGCACACTCGGCACGAGCGGCCTCGACGTCGCCGTCACCGCCGACGCACGCGGCGAACTCGCGCTCGGCGCCTCTCTCCTGCGGCACTACGGTCCGCACGGCGAGCGCCGCGAGGACGCCGTGACCGTGTTCCTCCAGTCGTTCGCGCCGCCGCCGCGCATGCTGGTCTTCGGCGCGATCGACTACGCCGCCGCCGTGGCCCGGATCGGTGACTTCCTCGGCCATCGGGTGACCGTGTGCGACGCGCGCCCGGTCTTCGCCACGCCCAAGCGCTTCCCCGCGGGCGTCGAGGTCGTGGCCGACTGGCCGCACCGCTATCTCGCCGGGACGGAGACCGACGACCGCACCGTGATCTGCGTGCTCACGCACGACCCGAAGTTCGATGTACCGCTGCTGGAGGAGGCGCTGCGCCGCCCGGCCGCCTACATCGGCGCGATGGGCAGCCGGAAGACCCACGAGGAGCGCCGCGACCGGCTCATGAAGGCCGGCCTGACCGAGGCCGAGCTGTCCCGGCTGCGCTCGCCGCTCGGGCTCGACCTCGGGGCCCGTACGCCCGAGGAGGTCGCCGTCTCCGTCGCCGCCGAGATCGTCGCCCTGCGCTGGGGCGGCACCGGCGCGCCCCTGACGACGACCGCCGGGGCCATCCACCCCACCCCCGCCTGACGCCTCCGGAAGGAGCAGGTCATGGAGCTGCACCACGAGTTCACCGTCCCCGTCCCGGTCGACGACGCCTGGCGCGCACTCCTCGACATCGAACGGGTCGCGCCCTGTCTGCCGGGCGCGGTCGTGGAGGACTACGACGGCGAGACCGTGACCGGCTCGGTGAAGGTCAAGGTCGGCCCGGTCACGGTCGCCTACCGGGGTACGGCCGTCTTCGAGGAACAGGACGCGGCGGCGCACCGCATGGTGCTGGTGGCGAGCGGCCGGGAGACCCGGGGCCAGGGCACGGCCCGCGCGACGGTCACCGGCACGCTCAGCGAACGCGACGGCGCCACGACGGTGTCGGTCCGAACGGACCTGACGGTGACCGGGCGCCCGGCACAGTTCGGGCGGGGGGTGCTGGCCGAGGTGGGCGACCGCCTGGTGAGCCAGTTCGCGACCTGCCTGGCGGAGCGCCTGACGGAGCCGCCCCCGGCCGCCGAGGAGCCCGCGCGGGCCGACGGCACGCAGCCTCCGCCGGCCGAGGAGCCGGAGCCACTGGACCTGCTGCGCACGGCCGGGCTGCCGGTGGCCAAGCGGGCGACGGCCCTGGCGGCCGTGGTCGGCGTACTGGCATGGGCGGCGGTGCGACTGCGGCGGCGAAGGGGACGCACCACCCGGCGCCGGTGACGGACCGTCCCCCGGAGGGAGGGTTGCCGGTGTGAGCCGTACCTCCGCCGGTACCACCGGTACTGACAGCCCATGCCCGCTACCGCGGCAGGCGGTGCAGGGTGACGTCGGTGAGCGCGCCGTCGGTGACGGTCGCCGTGAGGTAGGTGCAGTGGGGCTGGCGGCGCCGGTCGGTGGGTGAGCCGGGGTTGAGCAGGCGCAGGCCGGTCGGGGCGGTGGTGTCCCAGGGGATGTGGCTGTGGCCGAAGACCAGGACGTCGAGGTCGGGGAAGCGGGCGGCGCAGCGGGCCTCGCGGCCCTGGGCGGGGCCGGTCTCGTGCACGACGCCGAAGCGCAGCCCGTCCAGCTCGGCGTACGCCACCTCGGGGAGCCGGGCACGCAGCTCGGGGCCGTCGTTGTTGCCGTAGACCCCGATGAGCCGGCGGCTGCGGCTCTCCAGCAGGTCGAGGGTGGCGGTGTCCACCCAGTCCCCGGCGTGGAGGACGACGTCCGCGTGCGGGAGTTCGGCCAGCAGCGGCTCGGGGAGCAGCTTGGCGCGCTTGGGCAGGTGCGTGTCGGACATCAGCAGGAGGCGCACCGGACCAGCCTAGGTCGTCCGGGAGGTCAGCCGGCGCAGGCCGGTGACCGCGCCGAGTACGGCGGCGCCGGTGCCGAGGGCGGTGACGGCGGGGTGCCGGGCCAGGGCCTGCTGCCAGGAGCGGGCGTGGGCGCTGTCGTCGAAGGAGCCGTGGGCGCCCTGGTCCGCGGCGGGCTCCGTGTCCACCGGTTCGAAGAGGTTGTCCAGGCCGGCCGGCGGGATGCGGTCGGTCTGCTGGGAGTCGAAGCCGGTGCGGGCGAGGTAGCGGTCGAGCAGGGCCGGGGCCAGGCGGTTGGCCCAGATGGTGGCCACGGTGCTGGCGCCGACGTAGTACTGCTTGCGGCGCGGATGGTCGGCCGCGTACACCACGCCCCGCGCGGCGACCTCCGGCTGGTAGATCGGCGGCACCGGCATCGGGTGCTCGGACAGCCGGGAGCGTACCCATTCGAACTGGGGTGTGTTGACCGCGGGCAGCTGGGCGACGGTGACGTGGACGTTGCTGCCGCGGTGCAGCAGTTCGGTGCGCAGGGAGGAGGTGAAGCCGTTGATGGCGTGCTTGGCGCCGCAGTACGCCGACTGCAGCGGGATCGACCGTTCCCCGAGGGCCGAACCGACCTGCACGATCGTGCCGCGGTCGCGGGGCAGCATGCGCCTGAGGGCGGTCCGGGTGCCGTTGACGAAGCCGAGGTAGGTCACGTCCGTGATCCGGCGGAATTCCTCGGGGGTGATCTCGTCGAACGGCGCGAACACCGATGAGAAGGCGCAGTTGATCCAGACGTCGATCGGGCCGAACTCCTTCTCCGCGGCCTCGGCGACGGCCTCCACCCGGGCCGCGTCGGCCACGTCGGCCGCCTGCACGAGCGGGCGTCCGCCGAGCGCCGCGACCTCGTCGGCCGCCGCCTCCAGGCCGCCCTGGCCGCGCGCGACCAGCACGACGTTCGCGCCGCGCCGGGCGTACAGGCGGGCGGTGGCGCGGCCGATGCCGGCGCTGGCGCCGGTGATGACGACGGTGGGGGGCATGTTCCGCTGTCCTCCTGCTCCGTTCGGTACTGCCGTCTACTCCGTTCGGTACTGCCGTGCCCGCTCCTCGGCGAGGGTCAGGCCCAGCCCGGGTGCCCCGTCGGCGCCCGGTGCGATGCTGCCGCCGCCGGGGTCGAGGACACCGTCGAAGAGGAGCCGCTCGATGCGGACGTGGTCGTGGAACCACTCCAGGTGGCGCAGATTGGGTACGGCCGCGGCGGCATGCGCGTGGGCGTGCGGTGCGCAGTGGCCGGAGACGTCGATCCCGCGCGCGTGGGCGAGGGCCGCGGCGCGCAGCCAGACGGTGATGCCACCGCACCGCGTGACGTCCGCCTGGAGGCAGTCGACCGCGTGGGCGGCCAGCATGTGCTCGAAGTACGGCAGCGTGTAGCCGTACTCGCCGGCGGTGACGTCCATCGGCAGGCGGCTGCGCAGGTCGGCGAGCAGGGTCAGGTGGTCGGAGGAGACCGGCTCCTCGTACCAGGTGACGCCGTGGTCGGTGAGCGCGTCGCCGATGCGCAGGGCCTGGCCGCCGGTGTAGCCGCCGTTGGCGTCCACGTACAGGTCGACGGCGTCGCCGACGCTCGCCCGGGCGCGGGCGACCCGTTCGAGGTCGCGGGACGTGCGGCTGCCCCAGGACTCGGCGATCTTGATCTTGACGCGGGGGATGCCCTCGTCTTCGGCCCAGCCGCGCAGCTGACGGTCCTGGCGCTGGGCGTCGTACGTGGTGAAACCGCCGCTGCCGTAGACGGGCACGTCGTCGTGGGCGGCGCCGAGCAGGCTGACGAGGGGCAGGCCGAGCAGCCGGGCCTTGAGATCCCACAGGGCGATGTCGACGGCGGCGATCGCCTGGGCGGCCAGGCCGGGCAGTCCGGCGTTGCGCACGGCCCGGCACATCCGCTCGTTGGCGCGCGGCACGTCGAGCGCGGTCAGGCCGGTGACCGTCCCGGCGAGGAGTTCACGGACGACGTGGGCGGTGGCGGCCGGGGCGTAGGTGTAGCCGAGGCCGGTGGTGGTGCCGGAGCGGACGGTGGCCAGGACGAGGGTGGTCCTGTCCCAGGCGAGGGTGCCGTCCGCCTCGGGGGTGTCGGTGGGGACGGTGTAGACGGCGGTGTCCACCGCGTCGATGGTCGGCTGGTCGCTCATGCCGCCTCCTCAGCTCCGGCGCCGGAGCAGCCGCAGCCCCAGTGCGGCGCCCACGGGAAGGGCCGTCGCGGCGGCGATCGTCGCCCAGCGGGCCGTGCGCGAGGGTTCGGGCGGGCGGCCGGCCAGGCGTTCCGGGTGGTCGCTGGGCAGGTTGCCGTCCAGGCCGAGCGCGAGGACCTCGGCGAGGTGCAGGGCGCGGCGGCCGGTGCCGCCCTCCTCGATCTGGGTGCGGCAGCTGAAGCCGTCGGCGAGGACCAGGCTGTCGGGTGCCGCTCCGCGTACGGCGGGCAGGACGCCCTGTTCGGCGACGGCCATGGAGACCTCGTGGTGGCCGCGTTCGAAGCCGAAGTTGCCGGCGAGGCCGCAGCAGCCCTCGTCGAGGACCTCGGCGTCCAGGTGGGCGCGGCGCATCAGTTCGCGGTCGGCGTCGAACTTCATGATGGCGTGCTGGTGGCAGTGGGTCTGCACGGTCGCCTGCCGGGCGAGCTGCGGTGGCCGCCAGCCGTCGGGGGCGTGGTGGACGAGCTGCTCGGCGAAGGTGCGGACCTGTCCGGCCAGCCGCTGCACGTCCTGGTCGGCCGGCATCAGCTCGGGGGCGTCGGCGCGGAAGACGGCCGTGCAGGAAGGTTCGAGGCCGATGATCGGGGTGCCCGCCTCCAGGTAGGGGCGCAGCACTCCGAGCGTGCGGGTCAACACCTTCTTGGCGACACGGAGTTGGCCGGTGGAGATCCAGGTCAGCCCGCAGCACACCGGCTCGGTGGGGACGGCGACGCGGAAGCCCGCGTCCTCCAGGACCCGTACGGCCGACTTCGCGATCGAGGGGTGGAAGTAGGTGCTGAACGTGTCGGGCCACAGCACCACGGTGCGCGGGTCGGACGGGTCCGGCTCCTCCTTCCCGCGGGACCGCCACCACTGGACGAAGGACTCCTCGGCGAACACGGGTGCCGAGCGGGCCTCGTCGATGCCGGCGAGCCGCTTGCCGAGGCGGGCCAGACCGGGCGCGTGGAGCGCGGCGTTGACCACGGAGGGGGCGATCCGGGAGAGCCGGGCCCACACCGGCAGGTAGCCCATGGAGTAGTGGGCCATGGGCCGGATGCGGCCCTCGTAGTGGTGAGCCATGAACTCCGCCTTGAGGGTGGCCATGTCGACGCCGGTCGGGCAGTCGGACTTGCAGCCCTTGCAGGCCAGGCACAGGTCGAGCGCGTCGCGTACGGCGGTGGAGCGCCAGCCGTCCTTGACCGCGGAGTCGGCGTGGCCGTCGAGCATCTCGAACAGCAGCCGGGCCCGGCCGCGGGTGGAGTGCTCCTCCTCCATGGTGGCCCGGTAGGAGGGGCACATGACGCCGCCGGAGTGGCTGCGGCAGTTGCCGATGCCGACGCAGCGCATCACCGCGCGGTTGAACGAGTGCTCGTCCTCGGGGAAGTCGAAGTGGGTCGAGGGGGTGGCCGGCCGCCAGGAGGGGCCGAGCCGCAGCTGGCCGTCGACGGGGTTCGGGTGGACGACCTTGCCGGGGTTCATCCGGTTCGTGGGGTCGAACAGCGCCTTCAGTTCGCCGAAGGCGGTCACCAGCCGCTCGCCGAACATACGGGTGAGCAGTTCGCCGCGGGACTGGCCGTCGCCGTGCTCGCCGGACAGGGAGCCGCCGTAGGAGGCGACGAGGTCGGCGGCGCGCTCCACGAAGCGCCGGAAGTGCGCGACACCCTCGGCGGTACGCAGGCCGAACGGGATGCGGGTGTGCACACAGCCCTGGCCGAAGTGGCCGTACAGGGACGGGTGGTCGTAGTCGAACTCGTCGAACAGGTTCTTCAGGTCCCGCAGGTAGTCGCCGAGCCGGTCGGGCGGTACGGCGGAGTCCTCCCAGCCCTCCCAGGTCTCCCGGTCGTCCGGCGGGCGCGCGGTGACGCCGAGTCCGGCCTCGCGGGCCTTGAGCATCTTCTGCTCGCGTTCGGGGTCGTCGGAGAAGGCGACGGTGCGCTCCTTCTCGTCGCGGCCGATGGCCCGGAGCAGGGCGTGGGCCTGCTCGTCGACGTCCTCCTGGCTGTCGCCGCTGTACTGGACCATCAGCCAGCTGTCGCCCTCGGGCAGCACGTTGAGGGAGTCGAGGTAGGCGCCCTCCTCGCGCATCAGCTGGGCCATGCGGCCGTCCAGCGCCTCCAGCTGGCTGGGCGAGCAGTGCTCCAGCAGCCGCGGTACGTCGTCGGCGGCGGCGCAGATGTCGTCGTAGCCGAGGACGAGCAGCGACTGGTACGCCGGCACCGGCACGAGGTCGAGTTCGGCGCGCAGGACCGTCACCAGGGTGCCCTCGCTGCCGACGAGTGCCCTGGCCACGTCGAAGCCGTTCTCGGGCAGCAGGGAGTCGAGGTTGTAGCCGGAGACGCGGCGCGGGATCTTCGGGTAGCCGCGGCGGATGTCGGCGAGGTACTCGGTGGCGATGCGGTCGAGGCCGGCGTAGATCTCGCCGAGCCGCCCGCCGCCGCTGACGATCCGGTCGCGTTCGTCGGGCGGGGTGGGGCCGACCCAGGCGCGCTGGCCGTCGTAGGTGAGGATCTCCAGGCGCCGGACGTTGTCGACGGTCTTGCCGTAGGCCTGGGCGGAGGCCCCGCAGGAGTTGTTGCCGATCATGCCGCCGAGCGCGCAGTGGCTGTGGGTGGAGGGTTTCGGCCCGAACTGCAGCCTGTGGACCGCGAGTTGCCGGTTGAGCTCGTCCAGGACGATCCCGGGCTCCACCACACAGGTGCGCCGCTCGGGGTCGACGGTGATCAGCCGGGTGCAGTACTTGCTCCAGTCCAGCACCACGGCGGTGTTGGTCGACTGTCCGGCCAGGCTGGTGCCGCCGCCCCGGGACAGGACGGGGGCGTCGAAGCGTGCGCACACCGACAGCGCCCGGGCGCCCGCCTCCACCGTGCGGGGGACGACGACACCCAGGGGGACCTGCCGGTAGTTGGAACCGTCCGTGGCGTAGGCGCCGCGGCTGCCGGCGTCGAAGCGGACCTCGCCGTCCACCTCGGCGCGCAGCGCCGCCTCCAGGCCGGTCATGTCCGCAGGGGTCATCTGCGCTCCCTTGAGTTCACCGACGTGCTGCCCCTTCCGGGGACGGGCGAGTACCCGTCAATTCATCAGGCAAAACTGAACAGTCCGAGCTGGACAGTTCCGGCTGTTGGTCCTAGGGTGGACGCCATGGCTGACATCTCCGACTCCGCCGTGCGCACCGCACGCGACCTGCGCGTGGTGTTCAGCCGGCTGCGGCGCCGCATCCGCGAGGTCGCCCAGGACACCGATCTCAGCCCTTCCCAGGAGTCGGCGCTCACCCTCGTCGGCAAGCACGGCGCCGCCACGGCCAGCGCGCTCGCCGCCGCCGAGGGGGTACGCCCGCAGTCGATGGCGACCACACTGGCGGCCCTGGAGCGGCACGGTCTGATCCGGCGCGCCCCCGACCCGGACGACGGCCGCCGCCAGCTGGTCACCCTGACCGACGCCGGGCGGGCCCGTATCGAGGGCAACCGGCAGATCCGCGAGGAGTGGCTGGCCCGCGCCTTCCAGGACCGCTACACCGAGGAGGAACGGCAGACGGTGCGCACGGCGCTGGAGCTGATGCAACGGCTGTCGCAGCCGTGATACCGGGGCTCACCGCCCTGTTGCCGGCGACGACCCAGCCGGACCGCTCGCTCGGCCGGCTCACCACCGCACGGACGACCACCCTTCGAAAGGTCTGACCAGCCCATGTCGCTCACCACGCTCGACCCCCGGACCGCCCTCGTCGCGATCGACCTGCAGCACGGCATCGTGGGCATCCCCGTCAAGCCGCACACGGCGGCGGACGTCGTCTCCCGCACGGCCGAGCTCGCCGACGCCTTCCGCTCACGGGGGCTGCCCGTGGTGCTGGTGCGGGTCTCCTTCGCGCCCGACTGGGCCGACGCGATCCCCGGCCGAACCGAGCACCAGGCACCGGTGGCCGCCTTTCCGGAGGGCTGGGACGTCATCGTCGACGAGTTGTCCGGCCACGACGGCGACATCCATGTCACGAAGCACAACTGGAGCGCCTTCCACGGCACCGACCTGGACGTCCAGCTGCGCCGCCGCGGCATCACGCAGATCGTGCTGACCGGCATCGCCACCAGCATCGGCGTGGAGTCGACCGCCCGCGACGCCTACGCCCACGGCTACCACGTCACCCTCGCCACGGACGCGATGGCCGACGCCTACGCCGAGGCACACGCGAACAGTGTCGAGCGGATCTTCCCTCGGCTCGGTGAGAGCGGCACGACCGCCGGGATCCTGGAGCTGCTCGCCAAGACCTCCAACTGACCGGCCGGCCCGGCCCCTTGCCGCGGGATACCCGCCCGCCGCCGCGAGGGGCCGGGTTAGCATGCGGCCACGCGCACCGTGCCACGGACGCAACGGCCGGCGGACGAGGGGGGCTTGGAACCGGATGCCGGTGAGCTGTTCCGCCGCAACCACCCGCGCTCCGCGGTCGTCGTCGAGCGCTGCGGCTCCGGGGTCGCCGTGCCGGGCGGACGGACCCTGACGACCACGACGACCTGGAAGGCATGAGGCGTGCGACAACTGGGGATAGAGGGTGCCTGGGTGCTGGAGCCCCAGGTGTTCCCGGACGAGCGGGGCAGCTTCCACGAGTGGTTCCGGGGCGCGGACTTCCGCGAGACCACCGGCTACGACCTCGACCTCGCCCAGGCCAACTGCTCGGTGTCCCGGCGGGGTGTGCTGCGCGGCATCCACTTCGCCGACGTGCCGCCCGGTCAGGCCAAGTACGTCACCTGTGTGCACGGAGCCGTCCTCGACGTCGTGGTGGACATCCGCGTCGGCTCCCCCACCTACGGGCAGTGGGAGGCGGTACGACTGGACGACGGGACCCGGCGTGCCACGTTCCTCGCCGAGGGCCTCGGACACGCCTTCATGGCGCTCACGGACGATGCCACGGTGGTGTACCTGTGCTCGACCGGATACGCGCCGAAGCGCGAGCACGGGGTGCACCCGCTGGACCCGGCGCTGGGCATCACCTGGCCCGAGGGGATCGAGCCGGTGCTGTCGGACAAGGACGCCGAGGCCCCTCCACTGGCCGAGGCGGAGCGGTCCGGGCTGCTGCCCACGTACGCGGCCTGCTCCGCCCACTACGAACGGCGGCGCTCGGGCGGGCTCAGCGGCTGACGCCTCGGTCGGCTCAGTCCTCGCCCCGCACGATGTTGTCCTCGCAGACGGTGCCCTGCTGCGCCCGGCCGCGGTCCACCGTCGCGGGGAGACAGGTCCGCACTCCCCGGCCTCGCCGGCGGCGGGCCTTCGCCCAGCCGGTCTCGGCGTAGGGCAGGGCGGGTTTCTCACTGGGATGCGCGGTCACGTCGTCCATCTTCCTTCTGCGTTCTGCCGGCCGGAGCCGGTCCGCCGGCCCTGCGTGGGCCCGTGTGCGGCCGTGCCTCATCGGGGGCCTGTCTGCGATGTGTGCCTCACCGGGTCCCCGGAGCGCCGCGCCCGCAAACCCGGCGCCCCCCGCACCCGCTGAGCCCCCTGCACCAGCGACCCCCTCAGGTCCGGCCGCCGCCTCCGCCGCCGAAGGACCCGCTGGAACCGGGCGACCAGCGGGGGCGGTGCTGGTCGTCGGCGCGCCGGGAGCGGACGTTGCCGATCTGATAGGGAGTGAGCCGCTCGTTGTCATCCCCGGCCTGAGGCAGATCGTCGGGTTCACGCATCTCGACGGTCTCGTGGACCGGGCCGGTCGGCGGCATCGTGGGGTGCTCGTGGGGTCGCGGCGGGGCCGGTTCGCGCTCGCGTACCTTGAAGCCGAGCCGGACGGCCCAGATCAGTCCCGCGACGCAGGCGACCCCGGCCAGCAGGATGAGGACGTATCCGAAGACCTGCGCACCCGCTGCTGCTACGTACATGGCGACGTTCATGGGGCGCCGGGTACCCGGCCGAGCGACGGATACGACCCCCGATACGAGGCGTGGCGCGCCGGAGGCCGAAGGTCACGCGGAGTAGCGTCATCCGCGATGACGGAACTACCCGAATTGCCGGACACCCAGGAGATCGTCGCCCGCTACACGGCACCCGCCCCGCGCCCGGGCCGGGCTGTGCTGCGCTGGCTCTCCACCGCCGACCACAAGGTGATCGGCCGGCTCTACATGGTCACGGCGTTCTGCTTCTTCCTGCTCGCCGGGCTGCTCGCCCTCGGAATGCGCGCGGAACTCGCCCGGCCGGGTCTGCAGTTCCTGAGCAAGCAGGGCTACGACCAGTTCTTCACCATCCACGGCACCATCATGATGCTGCTGTTCGCGACCCCGATGTTCGCCGGGTTCGCCAACGCCGTGATGCCGCTGCAGATCGGCGCGCCCGACCTGGCCTTCCCGCGGCTGAACGCGCTGTCGTACTGGATGTACCTGTTCGGCGGCCTGATGGTGGTCTCCGGCTTCCTGGTGCCCGGCGGGGCGGCGGCGTTCGGCTGGTTCGCCTACGCGCCGCTGAACAGCGCCTACTACTCCCCCGGCGCGGGCGGCGACCTGTGGGCGATGGGGCTGGTGATCTCGGGTGTGTCGACGACGCTGACCGCGGTGAACTTCATCGCCACGATCGTGTCACTGCGCGCGCCGGGCATGACGATGTTCCGGATGCCGATGTTCACCTGGAACGTGCTGTTCACCTCGATCCTGATCCTGCCCGCGTTCCCGGTGCTCGCGGCGGCGCTGCTGGCACTGGAGGCGGACCGGAAGTTCGGGGCGCACGTCTTCGACGCGGCGAACGGCGGGGCGCTGCTGTGGCAGCACCTGTTCTGGTTCTTCGGGCATCCGGAGGTCTACATCGTGGCGCTGCCGTTCTTCGGGATCGTCTCGGAGATCATTCCGGTGTTCTCCCGCAAGCCGCTGTTCGGTTATGTGCCGATGATCGGGGCGACGATCTCGATCACCATGCTGTCGGCGGTCGTGTGGGCGCACCACATGTTCGCCACCGGCGCGGTGCTGCTGCCGTTCTTCTCGATCATGTCGTTCCTGATCGCGGTGCCCACGGGCATCAAGTTCTTCGCGTGGATCGGCACGATGACCGGCGGCTCGGTGTCGTTCGAGACCCCGATGCTGTGGTCCATGGGCTTTCTGGTGTCGTTCCTGCTCGGCGGGTTGAGCGGGGTGCTGATCGCCTCACCGCCGCTGGACTTCCATCTGACCGACACCTACTTCATCGTGGCGCACCTGCACTATGTGCTGTTCGGCACGGTGGTGTTCGCCATGTTCGCCGGATTCTACTTCTGGTGGCCGAAGTTCACCGGGAAGATGCTCGACGAGCGGCTCGGCAAACTGCACTTCTGGCTGCTGTTCCCGGCGTTCCAGCTGACGTTCCTGGTGCAGCACTGGCTCGGCGAGCAGGGGATGCCCCGCCGGTACGCGGACTATCTGCCCACGGACGGCTTCACCCTGCTCAACACCCTGTCGTCGGCGGGCGCGTTCCTGCTGGGCATCTCCACGCTGCCGTTCCTGTACAACGTGTGGCGCACCGCCGCCAAGGGTGAGCAGGTCACCGTGGACGACCCGTGGGGGTGGGGGCGGGGCCTGGAGTGGGCGACGTCGTGCCCGCCGCCCCGGCACAACTTCGTGGCGCTGCCCCGGGTGCGCTCGGAGTCGCCCGCCTTCGACCTGCACCATCCGGAGGTCGAGCAGCCGGCCGGGGAGAAGGAGATCCGATGAAGGCGGAGGCGATGCTGTTCGGCGGGGTCGCGCTGTTCTTCGGCGGGGTCGCCGCACTGTACGGGGTGTGGTCGGGAGAGGAGGCGGGCACGGTCGCGCTGGTCGTCGCGTGCGGGATGGCCGGCCTGGTCGCGTTCTTCTGCCTGATCCAGTACCGGCGCCGCGGGACGCGGGCGCAGGACCGCACCGAGGCGGAGATCGCGGACGCGGCCGGGCCGGTGGCGTTCTTCCCCGACGAGAGCCTGTGGCCGATCGTCACCGCGCTCGGTTTCGCCCTGACGGCGACCGGCGTGGTCTTCGGGCTGTGGCTGTTCCTCATCGGCCTGGGCGTTCTGGCGCGCGGGGTGTTCGGGATGGTGTTCCAGTACGCGCACCGGTGAGCGCTCTGCGCGGGGCGCCGGGCCGGAAGGTCTCCACGGGCTCGTGATCGGTCTCGTAGCCGCCGGTGACGCTCTGCCGGATCTCGCCCGTCGGCACGCCCTCGGCGAGGCGCTCGTTCTCGGCCGCCGTCAGGGCCCGGCACAGCCACCGGGTCACCAGGAAGGCGAGGACGGGTGCCACGATCAGGGCGATGCGCAGGACCCAGGTGATGGCGTTGACGGAGATCCGGAAGGTCTGGGCGATGACGTCGTTGCCGCCGGCCAGCAGCAGCACGCCGTAGAACACGGTGCCCGCCACGCCGAGCCCGGTGCGGACGGGCCGTTCGCGGGGCCGGTCGCACAGGTGCCGTTCGGCCCACCACTCCCCGGTGAGGCGCTGTTCGACGAACGGATAGGCGTACAGCGCGGTGAACAGCAGCCCCGGCAGGACGACCGCGGGGAGCAGGACGTTCCACATGAGGGTGTGTCCCGCGACGTTCGTCTCCCAGGGCGGGACCAGCCGCAACGCGCCCTCCAGGAAGCCGACGTACCAGTCGGGCTGGGAGGCGGTGGACACCTGGTCGGGGCGGTAGGGGCCGTAGTTCCAGACCGGGTTGACCTGGGCGACGCCGGCCAGCAGCACCAGCAGGCCGGAGACGATGACGGCCAGGCCGGCGGAGGTGCCGGTGAACTGCGGCACGAACGGCTTGCCGACGGCGTTGCGCTGGGTGTGTCCAGGACCGCGCCACTGGGTGTGCTTCAGATGCACCACCAGCATCAGGTGCACGGCGACCAGGGCGAGGAGAGCGCCCGGGAGCAGCAGGACGTGCAGCGGATACAGGCGGGTGATGATGTCGTGGGACGGGTACTGGCCGCCGAAGGCGAGGAAGGCCACGTACGTGCCGACGACCGGGATCGACAGCATGATGCCCTGCGCGATGCGCAGCCCGGTCCCGGACAGCAGGTCGTCGGGGAGCGAGTAGCCGGCGAAGCCCTCGGCGAGCGAGACGGCGAACAGGGTCACCCCGATCACCCAGTTCAGCTCGCGGGGCCGGCGGAACGCGCCGGTGAAGAAGATCCGCAGCAGGTGCGCGCCGATCGCGGCGACGAAGACCAGCGCGGCCCAGTGATGGGTCTGCCGCATCAGCAGCCCGCCGCGCACGTCGAAGCTGATGTGCAGGGTGGAGTCGAAGGCGGCCGACATGCGCACACCGCGCAGCGGCACATAGCGGCCCGCGTAGACGACCTCGCGCATCTCCGGCTGGAAGAACAGGGTCAGCCAGACCCCGGTCACGATCAGCACCAGCAGGCTGTACAGCGCGAGTTCGCCGAGCAGGAAGGACCAGTGCTCCGGGAACGCCTTGCGCAGCAGCGGGCCGGCCTCGTACACCGGCAGCCGGGCGTCCGCTGCGTCCACGAGCCGCTCGGCGCGGCGCCCCGTACGGCTCATGCGGTCTCCGGCTCCGCCGCCGCCCGGGCCACCTCGGCCTCGACCTCGGGGCGCGGCCGGCCCGTCTCCTTCGCGTACTCGCTCACCGCGGTCTGCGCGTCCCGGGCCAGGTCCCGCCAGGCGCGCAGCGCGGTCTCGTAGGTGCCCGACTGGGCACCGCTCATCCGCCGTTCGGCGGGCGGGCCGTAGGCGTCCCGCAGCTCCTCGACCGTGGCGTGGGCCGCCTCGGCCGCACGCTGCTTCTGCACGAGTTCTTCGAAGGTGTGTGCCACACCAATCGACCCTAGGCACCGCATCCGGGATACGCCTCTCCAACCTGCCAAAACGCACCCGTGTGGCGGTCAACCACGGGGGACGGCCGGCCGCAGGCGACACGAGGCCGCCCGTGCCGGCCAGCCGCCCGGTACCCGCCCGGCCCCGGCGGTCAGCCGCCCGGTACCAGGTCGGCCCAGACCTGTTTGCCGCCGCTGACCGGGAGGGTGCCCCAGGCTGCCGATACCGCCTCGACCAGGAGGATGCCCCGGCCTCCGGTGGCCTCCCAGCCGATGCTGGCGGGCTTGACCGGACTGCGCGGGGAGGAGTCGGCGACGGCGAGACGGAGACGGTGGTTGACCAGGCTGAGGTCGAGACGGACCTGCCCGCCGGTGTGCACGAGCGCGTTGGTGACGAGTTCGGAGACCACCAGCAGGGCCGTGTCGAGGGTGTCCTGCGAGACGCCCCAGGCATTCAGCGTGCGCCGGGTGAAGCGGCGGGCGTGCCGCACCGCCTCCGGCACCCGCCACACCGTCCAGCTCTCGCGCAGCGGCCGTACGGCCATGCCGTCGTAGCGCATCAGCAGCAGGGCGACGTCGTCGTCGCGGTGCGCTCCGGTGAGCAGCGCGTCGGCGAGCAGGCCGAGGTGGGCCGGGTCGGCGGCGGACAGCTCGCGGGCGAACCGGTCCATGCCGACGTCGATGTCCTCGTCCGGTGACTCCACCAGGCCGTCGGTGGTCAGCGCGATCACCGTGCCGGGCTGCAGCCGCAGCGGGGTCATCGGGAACTCGGCCCGGGCGAGCACTCCGAGCGGCGGGCCGCCCTCGGCCCGGACGATCTCGGCGGTGCCGTCCGGGTGGCGCAGCACCGGGTGGAGGTGGCCGGCGCGCACGCACCAGGCGGTGCCCTGCTCCATGTCGACGTCGACATAGGCACAGGTGGCGAAGAGGTCGGTCTCCATGTCCAGGAGGAGCCGGTTGGCGTGGTCCACGACCACGTCCGGGGCGTGCCCCTCGGCGGCGTAGGCGCGCAGCGCGGTGCGCATCTGGCCCATCAGGGTCGCGGCGCCCGCGTTGTGCCCCTGGACATCGCCGATGACGAGGGCCACATGGTTGTCGGCGAGCGGGATGACGTCGTACCAGTCGCCGCCGACCTCCAGGCCGGCCGTGGTGGGCAGGTACCGGGCGACGGCGACCGCACCGGGCAGCCGGGGCAGGCGGCGCGGCAGCAGGGTGCGCTGGAGCATGCCGACGAGTTCGTGCTCGGCGTCGAAGGCGTGGGCGCGCAGCAGGGCCTGGCCGGTGAGGCCCGCGCAGGCGGTGAGCAGGGCGCGTTCGTCGGGGCCGAAGTCGCGCGGGCGGTCCCAGCCGATCAGGCAGGCGCCGGCCATGCGGCCGCCGGCGGGCAGCGGCAGCACCGCGAGGCCCCCGGGGCCGACCTCGGCGAGGGCGGGCTCCAGCTCGGTGCCGGCCGGCCAGATCCGGGCCCGGCCCTCGCGCAGCGCGGCGGCCAGGGTGGGCATGGTGCGCACCGGCGCGTCGGGCCACTCGGTGCGCCACTCGCTGCGCCACACCTCGGGCCAGGCCTCGGGCTGGGGCGGGTCGAGGACGGTGACGACGAGCCGGTCGTTCTCCAGTTCGGCGAGCGCGATCCGGGAGGCCTGCAGCGGCCCGCGCAGGGCGGCGACGACGGCGTTGCCGACGTCCTTGACCGTGCCGGCGGTGGCGAGGGCGGCGGCCAGGCGCTGCACCCGGGCCACGTCGGTGACGTCGGAGCGCAGGGTGGAGGCGTCGGCGACGGTGCCGACGAGACGGGCGGAGCGGCCCTCGCCGGCGGGCTCCAGCCGGCCGCGCAGCCGCAGCCACCTCGGTGCGCCGGACGGCTGCAGGATGCGGAACTCCAGCTCGCGCTCGCCGATGGACATGTGGTCCGCCTCGACCACGGACATCAGCGCGGGCAGGTCCTCGGGCACGGTGCGCCCGAGCAGGGTCTCCACCCGGCCGTCGAAGGCGTCCCGGGCGAGCCCGAACAGGCGCAGGATCTCGTCGCCGACCTCGACCCGGCCGCTCTCCATCACCAGGCTGAAGGCGTCCGGCGGCAGCTCGCCCCGCTCGCCGGCGGGCGCGGCCGGAACGGGTACGGCAACGGCACGGACGATCAGTTCCAGGCAGGCACGGTCGTCGGCGCCGAAGCCGCCGGGGTGCTCGCTGACGGCCAGCAGACAGCCGCCGCCCGCCGGGCCGAGCGGCAGGGCGGCCAGGGAGAAGTCCGGGGACGGGGTGCGCCGTGCCTCGGGGCAGCCGGCCAGCTGCTCGGGGGCGAGCCACAGCGGGCGTCCGGTGCGGTGGGCCTCGGCGACCGGGGAACTGCTGTCGGCCGGATAGGCGTCGCGCAGTCCGTACAGGGTGCGGGGCAGGCCCGCGGACTCGGCGAGGAACAGCTCGGACGGGAAGTCGCCGGGCACGTACACCCCGGCGAAGGACGCCCCGGCGAAGACCAGCGCCTGTTCCAGGACCCGGTGGAGCCGGTCGGGCGTGTCGGGGGCCGTGGCGAGCGTGTCCAGGGCGGCTTCGGCACGCTCCGGCGCCGTTCGCGTTCCGCTGATCGCAGCGCCCTCACTCACCACGTTCGCCATTACAGCGCGTACGGGCCCGCGGCGCAGCCCCTGCGGACGTTCCGGGTGTTCCCGGCGCGTGCCCGTGTCGTTCGAAAGCCGCCGAACGCATCTTGACGCGTGAGTTCCGCACGGTGTCCTCGTGACAGACGTGACTGTCCGCACCCGGCCGGCTCCTGCGAGTGTCTTTTCCGGTCACACGACGAGGGGCGGGAGGCGCATGGACAAGCGGTACGAGGTGTACGCGCTCGCCGACGGGCACTTCTACGACACGCCCGACCGGCTCCCCGGGGCGGACGGGGCACCGGCGGCGCTGTTCGCGACGGCGCGCCGCACCGTCCCGGAGGGCTGGCACGCGGCGCGCTCCGGCGACTGGCTGACGCTGACCCCGCTCGACGCCGACGGGGCGCCGCTTCCGTCGCCGGCGCAGGGCTGGAAGGTGCACTCCTCGGCGACCGCCGCGAACGCGGAACGGATCGCGGACATCGTGTGGGACTACTGCGTGCCGCGCCGCATCCCGTTCAAGTTCGTGCCCGGCCCGCATCTGCTGCACCTGCGCAACGCCAAGTACGCGGGCCGTGACACCAGCGGCAAGTTCGTCACCGTCTACCCGGCGGACGAGGATCAGCTGCAGCGGGTGCTGCGGGAACTGGGCGCACTGCTGGAAGGCTTCGAGGGGCCGTACATCCTCACCGACCTGCGCTGGCACGACGGCCCGCTCTACGTCCGCTACGGCGCTTTCGCCCGCCGGTACGTCGTCGACGAGCGCGGCTCGCTGGTCCCGGCGGTGACCGACGGCACGGGCCGGCTGGTACCGGACCGGCGGGCCCCGTCCTTCCAGGTGCCCGCGTGGGTGACGCTGCCGGAGTTCCTGCGGCCGCACCTGGAGGCGCGCAACACCACGACGGTCGGCGAGCTGCCGTACCGCATCGAGAAGGCGCTGCACTTCTCCAACGGCGGCGGCGTGTACGTCGGCACCGACACCCGGGACGGGCGCCGGGTGGTATTGAAGGAGGCCCGGCCGCACGCGGGGCTCGCCGCCGACGGCGCGGACGCGGTGGCCCGGCTGGAGCGGGAGAAGGCGGCGCTGGAACGGGTCGCCGGCACCGGTGTGGTGCCAGAGGTCCGGGACTGGTTCACGCTCGGCGAGCACCGGTTCCTGGTCATGGACCACTTGGCGGGCCGCCCGCTGAACTCCTTCTTCGCCGAACGGCATCCGCTGCTCACGCCCGACCCGGACCCGGCGAAGGTCGCCGCGTACACGGCGTGGGCACTGCGGATCAACGCGGCGGTGGAGCGGGCGGTGGCGGCCGTGCACGCGCGCGGGCTGGTCTTCAACGACCTGCACGTCTTCAACATCATGGTCTCCGAGGACGACCAGGCCGGGGACGAACGGGCCGGGGACGAACGGGCCGGGGGCGAACAGGCCGAGGACCAACAGTCCGTGCATCTCATCGACTTCGAGGCCGCCGCCCCCGCCGAGGCGAACGCCCGGCAGACCGTCGCCCACCCCGGTTTCTTCGCCCCGCCCGACCGCCGCGGCACCGACGTCGACCGCTATGCGCTGGCCTGTCTGCGGCTCGCCCTGTTCCTGCCGGTGACCACGCTGTTCGTGGTGGACCGGGGCAAGGCCGCGCATCTCGCCGAGGTGATCGCCGAGCAGTTCCCGGACGTGCCGCGTGCCTTCCTGGACGAGGCGGTCGCCGAGATCACCCGGGACGCGGCGGGCGGGCGGCGCAGCCGGCCGGCCCCGCCGGTGGTGCCCGGCGACTGGCCCTACAGCCGGGACTCGATGGTGAAGGCGATCCTCGCCTCCGCCACCCCCGAACGCGACGACCGGCTCTTCCCCGGTGACATCGCCCAGTTCTCGGACGGCGGCGGCCTCGGCCTCGCGCACGGCGCGGCCGGGGTGCTGTACGCCCTCCAGGTGTCCGGGGCCGGACGCTACGAAGAGGGCGAGCGCTGGCTGCTGGCCCACACCGCCCCGCCGCCGCCCGGCACCCCGCTCGGCCTGTACGACGGCCTCGCGGGTGTCGCCCTGGTCCTCGACCAACTCGGCCACAGGCAACGGGCGTTGGACCTGGTCGACGGCATCCTGCGGGAGAACTGGCGCAGCCTCGCCTCCGACCTGCACGGCGGACTCGCCGGCCTCGGCCTGGTCCTCGGCCGGCTCGCGGACACGACCGGCGAGCCGGCCCTGCGGCAACACGCCGCCGAGGCCGCCGACATCCTCGTACGGCGACTCACCGAGCCTCTTCCTGACACCCCGCGCCGACGCGCCGGGCTGCTGCGCGGCGCGACCGGGCCCGCGCTGTTCCTCCTGCGCCGGTACGAACAGACCGGTGAGGACCGCTTCCTGACTGCGGCGGCCGAGGCGATCCGCCGTGACCTGGACTGCTGTGTGACCCAGGAGGCGGGCGGCGGCCTGGAGGTGGACGAGGGCTGGCGGACGCTGCCCTACCTCGGTGACGGCAGCGTGGGCATCGGACTGGTCCTCGACGACTATCTGGCGCACGCGGACAGCGCGGAGTTCGAGCGCGCCCGGACCGGCATCCTGACCGCCGCCACCTCCCGTTTCTACGCCCAGCCCGGTCTCTTCCAGGGCCGCGCGGGAATGATCCTGCACCTCGCCCGCGGCACCGCGCCGGGCGTCACCCGGGAACGGCTGGAGCAGCAGATCGCCGGGCTCGGCTGGTTCGCGATGGACTACCAGGGCCAACTCGCCTTCCCCGGGCATCAGATGATGCGGCTGTCCATGGACCTCGCCACCGGTACGGCAGGCTGCCTGCTCGCGCTCGCCGCGGCCCGCGACGACGCCCGCACCGCGCACCTGCCGTTCCTTCCGCCGCCACCGGCGGCCCCCGCACGCGGCTCCGCACCGACGGAGCCGTGACACACAACCCCCGTCCCCAACCAGGAAAGGACAACGTCATGGCACTGCTCGACCTGCAGACCCTTGAGTCCGAGGAGTACACCCACACCGGCGCGAGCACCGCGAGCCTGCTCTCCTGTGTGTCCGCGGCGAGCGTTCTGCTCTGCCTCTGACCGGGTGAGTCCACGGCTCCGGACGGCACCGTCCCGTGGGGGCGGTGCCGTCCGGAGCCTTCCCGTTCCCGCCCGACCCGAGCGAGGTCGCAGCCGATGAACTCCCGCCCCGACCGCGCCACTTCGGCAGCCGCCCGTGCCTTGTCGCGCGCGGTGCTGCGCCAGGGCGGCGCCCGCTGTGCCGTGCTCTGCGCGGTGAGTACGGCGGCCACGGCGGCCGGTCTGCTGCTGCCCGCCGTGCTGGGCCACACCCTGGACCTGCTGCTGGCCCGCGCCCCGGCCGCCCTCTGGGTCGCCGGCTGCGCCGGGCTCGTTCTGCTGCTCGCCCTGCTGGACGGCTGCGCGGGTGTGCTCAGCGGCACCGTCGACGCGCAGGCCACCGCATGGCTGCGCCGGTATCTCACCGGCCACGTCCTGGCGTCGGGTCCGCGTGCGGCGGCCCGGTTCGGCGCCGGGGATCTGGTGGCGCGGCTGGTCGGCAACGCGGCACAGGCGGGGACGGCGCCGGGTGCGCTGGCCGCCCTGCTCGCCGCGCTCGCCGGACCCGTCGGGGGCGTGGTGGCGCTCGCTCTCATCGACCCCCGCCTGGCGGCCGTCTTCCTCATCGGGGCTCCGGTCCTGGCCCTGTTGCTGCGCGCCTTCACCCGGGACACCTCCGCGTGCGTGGCCGACTACCAGCGGGTGCAGGGCCGGATCGCCGGCGCGCTGGCGGAGGCGGTCGACGGTTTCCGTACGGTCCGGGCCGCGGGCATCGAGGACCGCGAGACCGCCCGGATCCTCAGGCCGCTGCCCGAACTGTCGCGTGCCGGGCACCGCATGTGGCAGGTGCAGGGGCGGGCCGCCGCGCGGGCGGTCGCCGTGGCACCCCTGCTGAACCTGGGCGTGCTGGCGGTGGCGGGGCTGCTGCTGGCGCGGCACCGCCTGTCCGTGGGCGAGGTGCTGGCCGCCTCCCGGTACGCGGTGCTCGTCACGGGCGTCGGCGCGCTGGTCGGGCAGCTGGCCGCACTCGCGCGGGCCCGCGCGGCGACCGGCCGGCTCGCCGAGGTACGCGCCGAGCCGGCACCCGGACACGGCACACGCCGCCTGCCGCCGGGCAACGGCCGGCTGGAGCTGCGGGCGGTCAGCGCGCTCCGGGGCGGACGAACCGTCCTGGACGGCGTCGACCTGACCGTCCCGGGCGGCACCACCCTGGCGGTCGTCGGACGTTCCGGCGCCGGCAAGACCCTGCTCGCACAGGTCGCCGGCCGGCTCGCCGACCCCGACACGGGCGAGGTCCTCCTCGACGGCGTCCCGCTGCGCGACCTCGCCCACGCCGAACTGCGCCGCGCCGTCGCCTACGCTTTCGAGCGCCCCGCCCTGCCGGGTACGACCATCGAGGACACCATCGCCTTCGGTCTCACGCCCGCGACACCTGCCGCCGTCCGCGCCGCCGCCCGGCGCGCCCAGGCCGACGGCTTCGTACGGCGCCTCCCGGACGGCTACGCGACCCGCACCGCAGACGCACCCCGCTCCGGCGGCGAGTCCCAACGCCTCGGCCTGGCCCGCGCCTTCGCCCAGGGCGGCCGGCTGCTGATCCTCGACGACGCCCTGTCCAGCCTGGACACGGTCACGGAACACCACATCAGCCGGACCCTGCTGGCCCCCGACCCGTCCCGCACCCGCCTGCTGATCGCCCACCGCGCGACGACCGCGGCCCGCGCCGACCGGGTCGCCTGGCTCGACGCCGGACGCGTCAGGGCGGTCGGGACCCACCGGGAACTGTGGCGGCGGGAGGCGGAGTACCGGGCGGTGTTCAGCGGCGACGGAGAAGAGGAGAGGGAGAGCGCGACGGGGGCGGCACGGACCACCGGCACCGGGGTGCCACGGGAGACCACGGCCGGGCGCGGGAACGCAGGCGCCGTCGAGAGCGGGGCCGGGGCGGAGGGCCACTGACGGCGGCGGGGACACGGGACGGACACCGCTCCGGGAGCCGGAGCCGCCGCGCATGCCGGGCGGGGACCGGGAGCCGGCAGATACGCCGGACCAGGACCGGAAGCCGACGAAAGGGCGGAGCAGGACCACAGGCGGGACTGGCACACCGGGCCAGGACCCGAAACCGACACACACCGGGAGCGGAAGTTGGGGAGCGAGGGCGGGGAGCGGGAGGCGGCGGGAGTGCCGAGCGGGGGACGCCGGTCCCGGCTCGCCGGTCGGTCCGGTGCCGTGGCCGCGGGCCGGATCCCCGGGGACCCGGTGTCCGTCCGTGTCCGAGCGGGCCGGTTCGTGCGGGAGCGGTGGCGGGTGCTGGTCCGGCTCGGCGTGTGGTCCGTGCTGGAGGCGGGACAGACCTTCCTCGTCGGATACGCCCTCGCACGGGCCCTGGACGCCGGGTTCCTCGCCGGGAACACCCGGGCCGGGCTGCTGTGGCTGGGCGCCGCGGGACTTTCGGTGTGTGCCGGGGCGTACGGGACCGGACGGGTGTACGGCGTGGTCGCCGAGCTGGTGGAGCCGGCCCGGGACCGGCTGGTGACGGCGGTGGTCACGCGCGGGGTGCGGGAGGCGGACACGGGTGCGCTGTCCGGGCTCACCCAGCAGGTGGAGATCGCCCGGGACACGCTCGCCGGTGTGGTGATGGTGACCCGCTCCTTCCTGTTCACCGCCGCCGGCGCCCTGATCGGCCTGTTCTCACTGGCCCCGCTGCTCCTCTCGGTCGTCCTGCCGCCGCTGCTCGCCGGGGTGGCCCTGTTCGCCGCGACGCTTCGGCCACTGGCCCGCCGCCAGGAGGCGTTCCTCGCCGCCGACGAGGCACTGGCCCAGGAGCTGGGCGCGCTGCTTCCGGCGCTGCGGGACGTCACCGCGGCCGGTGCCGAGGAGCGGGTCGCCGACACCCTCGGCGAACGCACCGACACGGAACTGCGGGCCGCCCGCTCCCTGGCGCGCTGGAGCGTGGCCCGGGTGGCCGCCCTGGCGGTCGGCGGCGAACTGCCGGCGGTCCTGCTGCTGGTCACTGCGCCGTGGCTGCTCGACCACGACGTCACCCCGGGCGCCCTGGTCGGCGCGCTCGCCTACGTCACCCAGTCCCTCCTCCCGGCCCTGCACACCCTCGTCCACGGCCTGGGCACCAGCGGCTCCCGCCTGACGGTCGTACTGCGCAGACTGAACCGGGACTCTCGACCCCGGGCAGAGCAGCCCCCCAAGGGGCGCGGGGCCGTGTCCATCAGCGGCTCCGCCGCGGGGCGCGACCAGCCACGGCAGACCGGCACCCGCCACACGACCGCACTCGCCCTTTCCTCCCAGTCCCCGCCCGCCCTTTCCCTTTCCTCCCTCACCTTCGCCTACGGCCCCGCCAGTGAACCCGTCCTGCACAACCTCGACCTCATCCTCCAGGAGGGCGCCCACCTGGCGGTCGTAGGGCCGAGCGGAATCGGCAAGTCGACGCTCACCGCCCTCATCGCCGGTCTGCTCACCCCGCAGCACGGCACCATCCGGGTGTACGACCACCCCGTCCCCGCGCCGCAGGCGACCGTGCTCATCCCCCAGGAGGCCTACGTCCACACCGGCACCCTGGCCGAAAACCTCACCCTCTTCCGCAACGGTCCCGTGCCGGAGGCCGAACTTCTGGCAGCCGCCGACGCGGTGGGACTCAGCCCGCTCCTGGGGACACTGGGCGGCCTGAGCGCCACGGTCACCCCGGCGGAGCTGTCCGCAGGCGAGCGGCAGCTGATCGCGCTGACCCGCGCCTACCTCTCGCCCGCCCCGCTGGCCCTCCTGGACGAGGCGACCTGCCATCTCGACCCGGAGGCGGAAGCGCGCGCCGAACGGGCCTTCGCGGCGCGTGCGGGCGGCACGCTGATCGTCGTCGCCCACCGGATCAGTTCGGCCCGCCGCGCCGAGCGCATCCTCGTCATGGACGGCCCGCGCACCGCCTGCGGCACCCACGGCGAACTCCTGCGCACCTCGGACCTGTACCGGGAGCTGGCCGGCGGCTGGACGACGCACCCGGCGCCGCAGCCCGGCTAGTCACGCCCTCCCCCGCGCACCCAGTCCTCCCCCGCACACCCAGCCCTCACCGTCACACCCACCCCTCCCCCTGCGATATGCGAATCGCGTCGATCCGGTTGCGTGCGCCCGTCTTACGGGTGATCGACGCCATGTAGTTGCGGACCGTGCCGAGGGACAGGTGCAGGCTGCCGGCGATCTCCGCGATGGAGGCGCCCGCAGCCGCGAGGGACAGCACGCTCAGCTCACGTCTGGTCAGTGGCATCTGGGCCGCCTTGAGGAAGCCGAAGCCCAGCGAGGCGTCGACGAAACGTTCCCTCTTGGCGACGGACCGGATGGCCCCCACCAGCCGGTCCGGTGAACCCGCCTTGTCGACGAAGCCGAGCGCGCCCGCCTCGGCGGCCCGCTTCAGCAGTCCCGGCCGGTTCCCCTGGGCCAGCACCACGAGCGCGGGCGGCCTGCCGCCGGTGCCGGGCGGGCACAGGTCGCCGAGCGGCGGCATCCCCTGGCCGTCGGTACAGTCGAGGTCTGCCGCGCACACGTCCGGGCATAAGGACCGCACCCGGGTGGCGGCACCCTGCCACGGCGTGTCGTGCACATCCAGTCCCGGCTCCCGGCGCAGCCACTCCGCCAGGACCGATCGCACCAGACACGCGTCGTGCACCAGAAGCACCCGGATCACTGCCCGCCCCCTCGGCTGTTCGTCTACACCCGTTCTCGTCGCCGCCCGTGTCGTGCCACGGCACAGCGCGTGCCCATTCTTGGGCGCCGTTACCATTCGCGGGCGCGGAGATCCGGCCATCGGGGTGCGCGGGGGCGCACGCGAGGCGCCCGTACGCCGCCCGCGCTTCCACCACAGGGGCATGGAGGCGGGCGGAGCGGGTATCCGGAGGCATCCATCGCTACGGGACCACACACCGCGGCCGGGGCACTCGCCATGCGCGGGGCGCTGCCGTGAGGGAATCTTGTCCCCAGGATGCGCGGCGCGGCCGTACGAGGAGGTGGTCGGCGTGTCCGAGGGGCCGGGCCGGGGACCGGCACCGGCGGCCGACGGGGCGCCGGCCGCCCAGCCGGTGCTGTCGCTTGCGCTTGTGTCGATGATGCACGAGGTGCGCGCGCACTCCGGCGCGGTCTACCTGCTCAGACCCGACGAGCCGGTCCTGGAGATGGCGCTGATGGCGGGCATGCCCCGCGCCTTCGCGGCGCCCTGGCAGCGGGTCGGGCTGAGCGCGCCGATACCGGTCGCCGACGCGGCGCGCGAGCGGCGGTTGGTGTGGGTGGGCAGCGAGGAGGAGATGGCCGGCCGCTATCCGCGGATCGCCGTGGTGCTGCCGTACCCGTTCGCGCTGGCCGCGCTGCCCGTGGCGACGGAGCGCCGGTTGTACGGCGCGGTGTTCGTGACCTGGCCGGGTGCGCACGCGCCGGAGCTGTCCGACCGGGACCGGGACCGTCTGTGGGCGGCCTGCGACCGGCTGGCGCTGCGGCTGGAGCGGGCCGCGCGGGACGACCGGCCGCTCGGGGGCGAGGCCGATGTGGTGGCGGAGCCGGTGGCGGGCGTGGCCGACACGCTGGGCTCGGCGGAGGCGGCGCGGATGGTGTCCCGGCTGCCGTACGGGCTGGTGTCGCTGGATCTGCACGGCCGGATCGGGTTCGTCAACACGGCCGCCGCCGAGCTGCTCGGCAGACCGGCCGGCGAACTGCTCGGCACGCTGCCGTGGGTGTCGGTTCCCTGGCTGAACGACCCGATGTACGAGGACCGTTACCGGGCGGCGCTGCTCAGCCAGCAGGTGACGTCGTTCGTGGCGCTGCGTCCGCCGGGCGAGTGGCTGTCGTTCCGGTTGTATCCGAGCACGACCGGGCTGAGTGTGCGGATCAGCCGGGCCCGGGCGGTGGCGGACATGGCGCGGGGTACGCCGCAGGAGGGCGCGTCCCCGTCCCGGCTGGTGACGATCTCCCAGGTGCTGAGTCTGGCGGGCGCGCTGACCGAGGCGGTCGGGGTGCAGGACGTGGTGCAGCTGGTCTGGGACGAGGTGGCTCCGGCGGTCGGCAGTCAGGCGATGATGATCCTCGGCTCGCAGGGCGGGCGGCTGCACGTGCTCGGGCATCGCGGGTACGGCGACCCGCACACGGTGGAGCGGTTCCACGGTGTACCGCTGACCGAGCGGACCGCGGGCACCCAGGCGCTGAACAGCGGGGTGCCCGCGTTCTTCGACTCCCGAGAGCAGCTGGAGCGGCTGTATCCGCGCCGGAACGAGATCCCGGACGGCTTCGCGGCCTGGGCGTATCTGCCGCTGATCGCGTCCGGGCGGCCGGTGGGCACCTGTGTGCTGGCGTACGCCGAGCCGCACGTCTTCCCGGCCGACGAGCGGGCCGTACTGACATCGCTGGGCGGGCTGATCGCGCAGGCGCTGGAGCGGGCGTTGCTGTACGACGCCAAGCTCCGGCTCGCGCACGGGCTCCAGCAGGCCCTGCTGCCGCACTCCCTGGCACCGCCGCCCGGCATCGAGGCGGCCGCCCGCTATGTGCCGGCCACCCAGGGCATGGACATCGGCGGCGACTTCTACGACCTGGTGCCGACGCTGCCGCTGGCGGCGGCGGTGATCGGGGACGTGCAGGGGCACAACGTGACCGCGGCGGGCCTGATGGGGCAGATCCGCACCGGTGTCCGGGCGTACACCACGGTCGGTCAGGCGCCGCACGAGGTGATGAGCAGCACCAACCGGCTGCTGATCGATCTGGGTGCCGACCTGTTCGCCAGTTGTCTGTATCTACGGCTGGACCCGGCGCGTGGGCGGGCGGTCATGGCCCGGGCGGGGCATCCGCCGCCGCTGCTGAGACGGCCGGACGGGCGGGTGCGGGTGCTGGACCTGGCCGGCGGCCCGCTGCTCGGGATCGACGCGGCGGCGGTGTATCCGACGACCGAGGTGTCCCTCGCGCCCGGCTCCGTGCTCGTGCTGTACACCGACGGTCTGGTGGAGGCGCCCGGCATCGACATCGAGGACGCGCTGGCCGGCCTCGGCGGACTGCTGACGGAGATCGGCGACCAGCCGCTGGAGCAGCTGGCGGACGAGGTCGTCCGGCACAGCGCGGCGGCGCGGGAGCGGGTCGACGACGTGGCGGTGCTGCTGCTGCGGGCCCGCGAGGGCGCATGAGAGGGGATGAGAAGGGTCCGGCCCTCCCGCCGGAGGGCCGGCCCACCCCGGCCGGCCGGAACCGCGGGTGAGGCCGGCCGGGGAGCTGGGTGACGTTCGGGTCAGCGACTGCCGGTCAGGGACGATCCGTCGTGGGCCGAGCCGGCGCCGGACTGGTCGCTTCCGCTGCCGGACTGGTCGCCGGAGCCCGCGCCGTTCCCCGATGGGGCAACGGTGCCGTTCCCGGACTGGTCACCGGCCGAGGCGGACGGGTCGGCGGATCCGGACTGGTCGCCGGCGCCGGACTGGTCACCGCCCGCGCCGGACTGGTCGCCCGCCGAGGCCGACGGGGCGGCGGAACCGGACTGGTCGCCCGCGCCGTTGCCGTTGTCGCCGGCGCCGCCGTTCCCGCCGTTGCCCGCGTTTCCTCCGTTGCCCGCATTCCCTCCGTTGCCCGCATTCCCTCCGTTGCCCGCATTCCCTCCGTTGCCCGCGTTGCCGCCGTTGCCGAGGGTCGCGCCGGTCGCCTGCAGGGCGGCGGTGACCGGCTGGAAGAAGGTCTCGCCGCCGCTGGTGCAGTCACCGCTGCCGCCGGAGGTGAGGCCGACGGCGCCGCCGTCCTGGGTGAACAGGGAGCCGCCGCTGTCGCCGGGCTCCGCGCAGACGTTGGTCTGGATGAGGCCGTTGACGGTGTCGACACCGCCGGGGTTCGTCTCGCTCTGGAAGTTCACGGTGGCGTCGAGCCCGGTGACCTGGCCGTCGTGCAGTCCGGTGGTGGATCCCATGCGGAACACGGTCTCGCCGACGGTCGCGTCGGCGGCCTGGGTGATCTGCACGGTCTGGCCGTTGCCGGTGTTGACCTCGCTGGGCGCCTGGGTGGTCGCGTCGTTGTACTTGACGAGCGAGAAGTCGTTGCCGGGGAACTTGGCCTGGTCGACGGTGGCGATCGGCTGACCGTTCTGGGAGTCGGACCAGTCCTTGGCGGCGACTCCGCAGTGACCGGCCGTCAGGAAGGCGGGGCTGCCGTCGGAGGCGGTGACGTTGAAGCCGAGGGAGCAGCGCACGCCGCCCTGCTGGGTCTGGGAGAAGATGGCGTCGCCGCCCGAGACGAAGGTCTTGAAGGTGCCGGCGGACTTCTTCAGGGTGGCCATGCCGGAGCCGAGGCTCTGGACGGTCGACTGCAGTCTGTTCCACCGGGCACCGGTGACGGTGGAGTCGGCGGTGACCAGGATCTTGTTGGTGCGCGGGTCGACGGCCCAGGAGGTGCCCGGGATGGTCGCCCTGGTCTTCAGCGTTCCGGCGGCTGCCTTCAGGGCGCGGGTGCTGTTCTTCACCTGGCGGACGACCGCGCCCGCCTGCTGTGCCTGGGCGATCGTGTTGCTGTCACCGCCGACCACGTCGACGACGAGCTGCTGCTTGCCGCTGTCGAAGTACGACCCCGCGAAGGCGTCACCGAGGGACTTCTGGAGCTGCGCGGCCAGGTTCGAGGCCTGAGTGGCCTTCAGCGTCTTCGCCGTGCCGGTGGTGCCCGACGCCTGGTCCTTGTCCTGCGACGCGTTGGCGTTCGGCAGCAGGAGGGCCGCCGCTCCGAGCGCCGCGACACCGCCCACCGCTATCGCGGCCTTGCGCTTGGGCATTCGCTTGTGACTCAAACTTCTCGACCTCCTGGGGACGGGGGCTCTGCCACTGACGGGCAGTTGATTGCGGGGCGCCTGGATGGCCGTACGTACGGACCGGCTGCGCGGTGTGTTCAATTCCGTTTCCCAACAGCCGTACCGGACGGGCGAATCGGCCATGGTCCGCGTGTCGTGGGAGGCCGCCGGGAACAATCCCCCGTATGACGATGACCCCCGCCGAAGCCGACAAGATCCTCTCCGCCAACTTCGCCCCCTGGGTGCTCGATCTCGGACTGACCGTCGAGACGCTGGGCGAGGACCGGGCCGTGCTGCGACTGCCCTGGTCGGAGCGGCTGGCCCGGGAGGGCGGCGGGCTGTCGGGGCAGGCGCTGATGGCCGCCGCGGACACCGCGACGGTGATCGCGGTGTCCGCCGCGCGGGGCGGCTTCGTGCCGATGACGACGGTTCAGCAGTCGACGTCGTTCCAGCGCGCGGTGACCGGTTCGGATGTCCGGATCGAAGCGATCCTGACGAAGCTGGGCCGCCGGATGGCGTTCGCGGACATCACGCTGAGCGATGCCGGTTCGGGGGCGCTCGCGGCCCGGGCGAGCACGGTGTACGCGATTCTGGGCTGACACGCTCCGCTACTGATCAGTAACGGTCCGTTCTGAGCACGATGTGGAATCCCTGCTTCAGGGAATCTACACATTGAATACTCAACCAAGTCACCGCCGACCGGGGATCTGCACATCCGCGCGCCCCCCGGCACACCTTTGGCGTGGAGTGCCGGTTTCGCCGTCCGGCGGGCAAGGGACCGGACGCGCCGATGCGGTGCCGCATGTGAAGGAGTCGCCGACACCGCGTGCACACGCCTGCACGGATGGCCCCTTTCCACCGTCAAATTCCCAGGTGAGAGCCCTGGTTGATTGGAAGCGCGCCCCGTGTGCGTGCTTTGATCCATCGCACCGCGGGGGTCGCGGCGGGCTCCCGGAGACGGGGGTCCGGCGCCCGCGGCCGCGGCCGTCCGTCTGTCCCCAGAGGGGGCCGCTCTCCCCCTTGTGAAATATCCATCAGGAAGGGAAGTTCCACCATGAACTCCACCCCCCAGGTTGAGACCGTCGAGATCTCGGACGCCGAGCTGGACAACGTCTCCGGCGGTCTCTCCGTGAACGCCCTCAACACCGTGACCGGTGCTGTGAACGGCGTCGCCCCGGTTTCCGGCGTTGCCGACACCGCCATCAGCACGGTCGAGGGTGTCACCGGTCTGAACGTCGCCCCGGTCACCAACCTGGTCGCCGGTCTCTGATCGCACCTCGTTGCATCGGAAGTCCCGGAGCCGTTCGTCGGTTCCGGGACTCTCGGATGCCCTGAAACACCAGCGTCTCTCCCACAGGTGAGGGAAGTCCCGTGCAGTTCCGCCAACAGGCCCTCGCCAAGCTCCAGTCGCCCGAAGAGCTGGACCTTCCGGTACGGCTGGCCCGCCCGCAGGGCTGGCTCGCCCTGGGTGTCACCGTCGTCGTCATGGCGGCGGCCTCCGTCTGGGCCGTGACCGGTTCGGTCGCCTCCACCGTCGGCGCACCGGCCGTCCTCACCCACGGGCAGGGCAGTTATCTGCTGCAGAGCCCGGTGTCCGGCCAGGTGACGGCCGTCCTCGCCAAGCAGGGCGAGCGGCTGCCCGCGAACGCGCCCGTCCTCAAGGTCCGTACCGGCCAGGGCGATTCCGTGGTCCGCACGGTCGCCGCGGGCCGCGTCACCGCGCTCGCCGCCACCATCGGGCAGATCATCCGGACCGGCACGAATGTCGCCGCGGTGGAGAAGGTCGCGCACGCCTCCGACCCGCTGTACGCGACCGTGTACGTCCCCGCCGAGAACGCCGCCGCAATCCCGGCGCACGCCGCCGTCGACCTCACCGTCTCCTCGGTGCCGACCCGGACGTACGGCGTGTTGCGCGGCCATGTGAAGGCCGTGGACCGCACCGCGCAGTCCGCCCAGTCGATCTCCGCGTTCCTCGGCGACAGCCAGCTCGGCGAGCAGTTCACCCGCAAGGGCCGCCCGGTGGCCGTCCTGGTCGCACTCGATGAGTCGACGGCCACCAAGAGCGGTTACCGCTGGTCCACCACCGACGGGCCGCCGTTCCGGCTGGACTCCATGACGCTCGCCTCCGGTTCGATCAAGCTGGCCGACCAGCATCCCGTCGATTGGCTCCTGCCGTGACCGTTTCGACCGAAGGCCCGCGGGCTGCCCGCAGACGCGCCGCCCCGGCCAAACGGCGGCCGGTCCCCAAGCCCCGTGGCGGCACGGTCCGTACTCCCACCGTGCTCCAGATGGAGGCCGTCGAGTGCGGCGCCGCCTCCCTCGCGATGGTCCTCGGCCACTACGGCCGGCACGTCCCGCTGGAGGAACTGCGCATCGCCTGCGGTGTCTCCCGCGACGGCTCGCGCGCCTCCAACCTGCTGAAGGCCGCCCGCGGTTACGGCCTCACGGCCAAGGGCATGCAGATGGACCTGGCCGCCCTCGCCGAGGTGCGGGCACCGGCCATCCTGTTCTGGGAGTTCAACCACTACGTCGTCTTCGACGGCATGGGCCGCCGCTTCGGCCGGCGCGGCGTGTACATCAACGACCCTGCCAAGGGCCGTCGGTTCGTGCCCATGGAGGAGTTCGACGGCAGCTTCACCGGTGTGGTGCTGGTCATGGAGCCGGGCGAGGGCTTCGCCCGGGGCGGCCGCAGGCCCGGGGTGCTCGGCGCGATGCCGGCCCGGCTGCGCGGCACCGCCGGCACCCTGCCCGCCGCCGTCCTGGCCAGCCTGCTGCTGGTCGCGGTCGGCGCCGCCGTACCCGCACTCAGCCGCACCTACATCGACACGTTCCTCATCGGCGGCCAGACGTCCCTGCTGGGCGTGCTGTTCGCATCGATGGCGACCTGCGTCCTGCTCACCCTGGTGCTGACCTGGCTGCAGCAGGCCAATCTGCTGCACGGCCGGATCATCTCCTCGACCCTCTCCAGCGCCCGCTTCCTGCGTCATCTGCTGCGGCTGCCGGTGACGTTCTTCGCCCAGCGCTCCCCCGCCGACCTGGTGCAGCGGCTGCAGTCCAACGACCAGGTCGCCGAGACCCTGGCCCGCGACCTCGCGGCAGCGGGCGTCGACGCGATCGTCGTCGTGCTGTACGCGGTGCTGCTCTACACGTACGACCCGCAGCTGACGTTCGTCGGCATCGGCGTGGCCCTGCTGAACGTGGTCGCCATGCGGCTGGTCGTACGGCTGCGCGCGACCCGTACGGCGAAGCTGCGCGCGGACACGGCGCGGCTGACCAACACCTCGTACACCGGCCTGCAGCTGATCGAGACGATGAAGGCGACCGGCGGTGAGGACGGCTACTTCCGCAAGTGGGCGGGGCAGCACGCCGCCACGCTGGAGGAGCAGCAGCGGCTCGGTGTGCCGAGCGCCTGGCTGGGTGTGGTCGCTCCCACCCTCGCCACCTTCAACAGCGCGCTGATCCTGTGGATCGGCGGCCTGCGCGCGGTCGAGGGGCACATCTCGGTGGGTCTGCTGGTCGCCTTCCAGGCACTGGTGACCCGGTTCACCGCACCGCTGACCCGGCTCAACGGCGTGGCGGGCCGCATCCAGGACTTCGCGGCCGACGTGGCCCGGCTGAAGGACGTGGAGAACTTCCAGACCGACCCGCTCTACGCCCGCCCCGGCGGCGCCGACTCCACCCGCCGGCTGCACGGACATGTCGAGCTGGAGAACGTCACCTTCGGCTACAGCCCGCTGGACAAGCCGCTGCTGAGCGGCTTCGACCTGACCGTGGGACCGGGCCAGCAGGTGGCGCTGGTGGGCGGCTCGGGCAGCGGCAAGTCCACGGTGTCCCGGCTGATCTCGGGCCTGTACACCCCGTGGGACGGCGTGATCCGCATCGACGGCCGCCGCCTGGAGGACATTCCGCGCGGCGCGCTCGCCGCCTCCGTCTCCTTCGTCGACCAGGACGTGTTCCTCTTCGAGGGCTCGGTCCGCGACAACGTGGCGCTGTGGGACCCGTCGATCCCGGACGAGGCCGTGCTGGAGGCGCTGAAGGACGCGGCCCTGTACGACGTGGTGATGCGCCGGCCCGGCGGCATCCACAGCAAGGTCGAGCAGGACGGACACAATTTCTCCGGCGGTCAGCGCCAGCGCCTGGAGATCGCGCGGGCGCTGGTGCGCCGGCCCAGCATCCTGGTGCTGGACGAGGTGACCAGCGCGCTGGACGCGGAGACCGAGCTGGTCGTGATGGACAACCTGCGCCGGCGCGGCTGTGCCTGCGTGGTGATCGCGCACCGGCTGAGCACGGTCCGCGACAGCGACGAGATCGTCGTGCTCCAGCACGGCACGGTCGTCGAGCGCGGGCGGCACGAGGAGCTGGTGGCGCGCGGCGGTGCGTACGCCGCGCTGGTCAGGGAGCGATGAGATGACGACCGTTCAGGAGGGCTACGACGGCGACCTCGTCCTCGGTGCGCTGGGGTCCCTGGGCACCCGCATGGACTGCGCCGGTCTCAACCGCCTCGACCTCGAAGGCCCGCAGGTGCTGTGGCTGGTAGCGGCCGGCGCGCTCGACCTGTTCGCGGTGGACGCCGTCCAGCAGGGCCACTGGCACCACCTGGGCCGGCTGGAGGCGGGGGCGCTGCTGCTCGGCCCGGTCGCCGGGCCCCAGCACACCCTGGTGGCCCGCCCGGTCCGCGACTGCGTGGTGCACCGGATCAGCCTGCGCGAGCTGTACCAGCCGGCCAACACCCAGACCTGGTCGTACGACGAGTACGGCAACCCCCAGTACGTGCCGCCCGCCACCAGCCCGCTGGAGTACGCGGTCGCGCTCGGCGTAGGGCGCGGTCTGTCCGTGCTCTTCCAGGCGCCGATGGCGGAGGAGCGGGCCCAGGCGCCCACCGACGACGACGTGTTCTGGATGCAGGTGCCGCCGGGCAGCGTCCAGTACGGCTCGCTGTACGGCGCGGAGGCCGCCGCCGACCTGCTGATGGACCCGGCGCTGTGGCAGTCCATGGTGGACCAGCAGTACCGGCTGCTGACCGCGCTGGACCGGTGGATCGAGCAGCTGGAACGCACCCACGAGACCCGTACGGCGGCCGGGATCAAGGCCGGTGAGGCGGTGCGCGCCGAGGCGGACCAGACGCTGCTGGCGTCCATCGGCAAGCGCTCGGCCCGCCGCACGACGGCCGCCGACGCCGACGCCGGGTACGCGGCCTGCAAGCTGGTCGCCGAGGCGGCCGGGATCAAGCTCGCGGAGCCCGCGCAGAGCGGCACCGAGAGCGAACGCCTCGACCCGGTCGAACGGGTGGCGCTCGCCTCCCGGGTGCGCACCCGGGCCGTACGGCTGCAAGGACGCTGGTGGCGGGAGAACGTCGGCCCGCTGGTCGGGCACCGGGCGCTGTCCGGGGCACCGGTCGCGCTGCTGTGGCGGCGCGGCGGGTATGTGGCCGTCCATCCGGGCACCGGCCGCGAGACGCCGGTCGAGAAGGCGAACGCGGAGGAGTTCGAGCCGCGCGCGGTGATGTTCTACCGGCCACTGCCCGACAAGGGGCTCTCGCCGTTCGGCCTGCTGCGGTTCAGCCTTCAGGGCACCCGCGGGGACCTGCTCGGTCTGCTGCTCGCCGGGCTGGTGACGGTGGCGATCGGCGCGCTGGTGCCGATCGCGACGGGCAAGGTGCTCGGCGAGTACGTGCCGCGCGCCCAGGAGGGCCTGATCGTCCAGGTGTGCCTGGCCGTGATGGTGAGCGGCGTGGTGGCGGCGGCGTTCACGCTGCTGGAGAACCTGTCCATCCTGCGTCTGGAGGGCCGTATCGAGGCCGCGCTGCAGCCGGCCGTCTGGGACCGGCTGCTGCGGCTGCCCACCCGGTTCTTCACCCAGCGCTCCACCGGTGAACTCGCCAGTGCCGCCATGGGCATCAGCGCGATCCGCCGGCTGCTGGCGGGCGTCGGCCCGGTGGTCGCGCAGTCGGTGACCGTCGGCGCGATGAACCTGGGCCTGCTGTTCTGGTACAGCCCGTCGATGGCCCTGGCGGCGATCGGCATGCTCGTCGTCATCGCCGCCGTGTTCCTGGGGCTCGGGCTGTGGCAGGTGCGCTGGCAGCGGAAGCTGGTGGTGCTCGGCAACAAGCTGAACAACCAGGCCTTCCAGACCCTGCGGGGGCTGCCCAAGCTGCGGGTGGCGGCGGCCGAGAACTACGCCTACGCGGCCTGGGCCCGGGAGTTCGCACACAGCCGTGAACTGCAGCAGAAGGTCGGCCGGATCAAGAACCTCACCACGGTGCTCGGCGGGATCTATCTGCCGGTGTGCACGCTGCTGATGTTCATGCTGCTGGCGGGCCCGGCCAAGGGCGCGATGTCGGCGGCCGACTTTCTCACCTTCAACTCCTCGGTGACGATGGTCCTGACCTCGGTCACCCAGCTGACCGGATCGTTCGTCTCGGCGGTGGCCGCGCTGCCGCTGTTCGAGGAGATCAAGCCGGTCTTCGAGGCGACCCCCGAGGTGCGCACGTCGAGCACCCGGCCGGGCCCGCTGTCCGGCGCGATCGAGGCCCGCCGGCTCTCCTTCCGGTACGCCGACGACGGCCCGCTCGTCCTGGACGACGTGTCCTTCGCCGTCCGGCCGGGCGAGTTCGTGGCGGTCGTCGGACCCAGCGGCTGCGGCAAGTCCACGCTGCTGAGGCTGCTCATCGGCTTCGACAAGCCGGTCTCCGGCAGTGTCCTGTACGACGGCCAGGACCTCGCGGCGCTCGACCAGTCGGCGGTGCGCCGCCAGTGCGGGGTGGTGCTCCAGCACGCGCAGCCGTTCACCGGCTCCGTCCTGGACGTCATCTGCGGCACCGAGCCGTACACGCCGGAGGAGGCGATGGCGGCGGCGGAGCTGGCGGGTCTCGCGGAGGACATCAAGCGGATGCCGATGGGCCTGCACACCATCGTGGCCGCGGGCGGGGCGATCTCCGGCGGTCAGCGGCAGCGCCTGATGATCGCCCAGGCGCTGATCCGGCGACCGCGCATCCTGTTCTTCGACGAGGCCACCAGTGCCCTGGACAACGACACCCAGCGCATCGTCATCGACAGCACCCGCAAGCTGAACGCCACCCGGGTCGTCATCGCGCACCGGCTGTCGACGGTCCTGGACGCCGACCGGGTGATCGTGATGGAGGAGGGCAAGGTCGTCCAGCAGGGCACCCCGGCCGAGCTGCTCGCCGACACCACGGGCCGGCTGCACGAGCTGGTGCGCCGGCAGCTGGCCTAACCGGGCTCCTCCTCGGCATCCGGGTGGTCGTCGTGGTGCGGCATCCAGTGGTGCTCGCAGAACCAGCGGCCGAACAGGGCACCGCCGTAGATGACGAAGCCGACGCCGATGAGCCAGGACTCCACCACGAGCACGGTGCCGACGGCGCCGTAGCTGAGCGCGTTGGTGACGATGAGCGGGGTGAAGACGAGGTGGGAGAAGGCTCTCAGGCCGACCAGGCCGATGACCGTGGCCACGGCCCCCGGGAACAGCGAGCGCCAGTGGATCTGGCCGCCCAGCAGGAAACGCTGCCCCCACCAGAAGAACAGCACGCCGCTGACGGCGGACAGGGCGATCCGCTGGCCCCCGTGCAGCGAGTTCTTCGTCGCCACCTCCTGGTAGAGGTAGGCGGTGAGCACCACCAGCCAGGTCGCCTGTCGCCAGATCCGGTGCCAGGGGCCGGGGGGCACGCCCCAGATCCGTTCGTAGGCGTTCTGCACGCTGCCGCCGAAGGACACGCCGAACACGGCCAGCAGGACACCGCCCAGGACGCTGGTCGTGCCGATGACCTTGCGCGGCGGGCTGATGACGTCGGTGATCACACGGGCGGACGGGCCGGACAGGCCCATGCCGTCGGTGAGCCACGAGGCGAAACCGCCCCGCACCAGGGGATCGGCGGCGGCGACCACGATGAGCAGCGGTGCCAGCGTCACCAGCGCCAGGGTGGCGAAGCCCATGGCCCGGTGCATCAGTTCCAGCTCGCGGCCGTGTTCGAGCAGGGCTCCGGCCCGGAGCCACTCCCAAGCGCGGTGCAGCCCGCGCCGCAACCGCCTCACGGCTCCTCCCGTGCTCGCCGCCCACACGCTGTCCTGTGCCGATTCATCCACCCCGGCGCGCTCCGGGCAACTCACGCCGGTGCCGTGTCGCGTGCCCGTGCTGTCGGTGACACGGCGGCGGAGTGAGCGGTTTGCGGGCGGTGCGCACCGGAGAATCGGAACCCGTGCGTACTCCTGCCGAGGTGCCCTGCCCGGAACCGGCCATGCCGGGCGTCCGGCGACGCCCGCTGATCCTGAGCGCGAGCATGGGAGCCGGTCACGACACCGTGGCCGCCGAACTGGCGCGGCGGGCCGCGGCGTGCGGACACGAGCCGCAGGTGGCCGACGTGCTGCGGCTGCTGCCGTACGGCCTGGGCGGCGGGCTGCGCCGCTCGTACCAGGCGTCGGTACGACACTTTCCCTGGGCGTACGCCGGTGTCTACGGCGCCTTCCTGCGCGGCGGCACGGGGCCGCGCCCGAGCGGAGTACCGCTGGCCCGGCTCGCCGCTGACCGGCTGACGGACCTCGTGCGGCGGCTGGACGCCGATGTGGTGGTGTCGGTCTTCCACCTGGCCGCGCAGCTCACCGGTCATCTCCGGGTCCGGGGCCGGCTGCGGGTGCCGAGCGCCGTCTTCCTCGTCGACTTCGCCGTGCACCGGCAGTGGCTGCACCCCGGCAACGACCAGTATCTGTGCCTCACGGACGGGGCGGCGGCCGAAGTGCGCCGGGCCGTGGGCAGGCCCGTCGTGACGACCGGTCCGGCGGTCGCACCGCAGTTTTGTGCACCGGCACCCGGTGCGGCCCGGTGGCGGGAGCGCTTCGCCGGGCAGGCGCCCGGCCGGCGGCCTGTCCTGCTGTCCGCCGGCGCCTGGGGCGCGGCGTCCCGGGCGGAGACCACCGCCCGGCTGCTGGCGGGGGCCGGATATCTGCCGGTGGTGCTGTGCGGGCGCAACGCCGGGCTGCGGGAGCGGGTGGCCCGGGTGCCCGGGGTGCTGGCCCTGGACTGGGTGGACGACATGCCCGGGCTGCTGTCGGCCGCGTACGCCCTGCTGGACAACGCGGCCGGCCAGACCGCCGTACAGGCCCTGGCCGCCGGGCTGCCGGTGATCGGGTACCGGCCGCTGCCCGGCCATGGGGTGGACGGGGTCCGCCGGATGGCCGACCTCGGCGTGTCGGAACTGGCTCCGGACGTGCCCGGTCTGCTGAGGGCCCTGGACAGGCTCACGGAAGGCAGCCCGGAGCGGGCGGAACGGGTGGCCTGGGGGCGGGCGCTGTTCCGGGGTGACCCGATGGCGCATGTGACGGCGCTGTGACGCGACGGCGCACATGTGACCGCGCTGTGACCCGACGGCGCACATGTGACCGCGCTGGGACCCGACGGCGCTGTGACGCAGGAACACGGAACGCCGACGCCCGCACCACCGCGGCCCACCGCGCCGGTCAGCCGACGGGAGGCTGGGGGCCAGGGGCTTGGGGCTCCGGGGCGCGGGCTCGGGGCCAGGGCTCGGGGGCTCCGGAGCTCGGGCTCGGGGACAGGGCTCGGGGGCTCCGGAGCTCGGGGCTAGGGCTCGGGGCTCCGGGGCGCGGGCTAGGGCCAGGGCTCGGGGGCTCCGGGGCGCGGGTCAGGGAGCTTGAGCCCCGGGCTCGGAAGTCAGGGGTTGGGCTCCAGGGTCGGGGCCCCGGGCTCGGGCCAGGGAGCTTGAGCCCGGGCTCGGGGCCCGGCTCGCGTTCGGCTCCTCAGCCTCTGCCCGGCCACACGTCGGGCGACTCCCCGGCCCCTGCCCGGCCACCGCCTCGGGCGATTCGCCCGCGTCTGCCGGCCACACGTCGGGCGACTCCCCGGCCCCCGACCCCGCATCAGCGCCCCGCGTCCACCCAGCCACGCGGCAGGGAGTTCTCAGTGAAGTGCCCCGTGGTCGCGCAGGGGGCCGATCGACAGGCCGGCCTCACGGCAGTCCGTCACCAGGGCGGGCAGCGCGCCGAGGGCCGAGCGCCAGCAACCGGGGGCCGCGAAGCGGTCGGAGTCGTGCAGCAGGACGGTGCCACCACCGCGCAGATCCGCCGCGACCCGGTCCCGTACGGACGCCGGGGTGGCGTCGGCCGTCCAGTCCTTGCCCCACGCCGACCACAGCACCGGCCTCAGCCCGGCCCGGCGTGCGGCCAGCCAGCGTCCGGAGGTGAGGATCCCGTAGGGCGGCCGGTACCACTGCGGCAGGTGGCCGCAGATGTCGTGCACCGCGCGGACGGTCCGGGCGACCTGCGCGGCGTCCCGGGCGGGGGCGGGCTGCCAGGGGCGGTCGTGCGTCCAGCCGTGCACCGCCAGTTCGTGTCCGCGCCGGGCGGTCTCCCGGGCCAGCGCGGGATGGCGCACCACGTTCTCGCCGAGCACGAAGAAGGTCGCCCGCACGCCGAGCTCGTCCAGCGCGTCCAGGAAACGTGGCGTAGAGGCGGGGTCCGGGCCGTCGTCGAAGGTCAGCGCGACGTGCCGGCGGCGGCCGGTGCCGCAGAGCCCGGGGAACAGCAGCAGCCGTACGCCCGGGAGCCAGGTGGCCGCCGGTCCGATGTGTGCGGCCGCGACCCCGACCGGGAGCAGCAGGGCCGCCTTCCGCCATGGGCGGCCGGACATCAGGGACATCGCTGAACTGCCCTCCTGGTGGTGGGGCCCCGCTCTCTCACGGCGCCGTCCTAACGGTGTGCTCGGTTCGAGTGACGTGTCCTGCGGTCCCGGCGGTCCCGCACGTGCGTGTCCCACTCCTGTCCCTCGGCCGACGCGTGGCCGAGCCCGAGGCTGCCCGCACCGATCAGCCCGACACCGATGACTTCCGGAATCACGCGCAGTCCGAGATGGATCACCTCGTCGAACAGCACCCAGCCGAGGATGACGCTGGTGATCGCGTCGCCGAGGGTGAGGGCAGGCTGGGAGGCCGTCAGGGAACCGGCGCCGAACGCGCTCTGCAGCAGCAGGAAGGCGACGATCCCGACGGCGCCGGTGGCGTACAGCGACCAGTGGCCGAACATCGCGTCCGGCCCCTGGCCGAGCCGCCCCACGGCCTCCTTGAGCAGTGCGGCGGTGGTCGCGAAGGACACGGCCGAGGCGAGGCCGAGCAGCGCGGCCCGGGCGGCACCCTTCGTCGGACGGGCGGCCGCCACCAGCAGCACCACGGCACCGAGCGCTCCGCAGCCGCCCACCAGCCAGGACCGGGGCGATGCCGTGGGCAGCCCGGCGGACGGCGACGCGGCCACGAGGAAGAGGGCCAGCCCGACGGCGAGGGCGGCGAACGCCAGCCAGGTCCGGCGGTCCGGCGCACGCCGGAAGACGACACTGCCCACGACCAGGGTGAACAGCAGCTCGGCGGCGAGCAGCGGCTGGACGAGGGACAGGCTGCCGGTGGCCAGCGCCCCGCCCTGCAGCACGCTGGACAGCGCCAGCAGCCCGGTGCCCGCCAGCCAGTTGGGGCGCTGCAGCAGATGGGTGAGCCGGCGCAGGGCGGCCCGCGCTCCGGTGCCCTCGTCGGATTCCTGCACGGCGGCCCGGCGCTGCAGCACCGAGGCGGAGGCGTTGGAGAGCGCCGCGAGCAGGGCGAGCAGCACGGTCACGGCGGTCATGGCGGTTCATCCGAAGCGCGCGGCGAGCCGCCGGTAGAGCCCGGGCGCGACGCCGCGCACCCGGGCGGGGAAGCCCAGCCAGCCGGGGACGTACACCTCGTCCTTGCCGTGCAGCACGGCACTCCAGACGGCGTCCGCCACCCGTTCGGGTGACACAGGGCGGGGCCAGGCCCTGGTGTAGGGGGCGCCCCGCCGCTCGAAGAAGGGGGTGTCGACCACGCCGGGGATCACATGGGTGACGCCCACCCCGGTACGGCGCAGCTCGTAGCGCAGGGAGTCGGCGAAGGCGGCCAGGGCGGCCTTCGCGGCGGAGTACACGGCCTCGCCGCGCACGCCGAAGCTGCCCGCGACGGATCCGATGAGCACGATGCGCCCCGAGCCGGCCGCGACCATGTGGGGCAGCAGAGCGCGCACGAGGTGCAGCGTGGCCAGCAGGTCGACGCCGACGACCTCGTCGATGCGGGCGTGGGGCATTCCGGTGAAGTCGCCGGCCCAGCCCACGCCGGCGCCGGCCACCAGCAGGTCGAGGCGTCCCGCGTGGTCCAGGACGAGATCGGTGAGCAGACGGCCGGCGCCCGGCCCGGTGAGGTCCGCCGGCAGGGCCAGGGCGCCGACCTGGGCGGCCACCTGCTCCAGGCGTGCGGTGTCGCGTCCGTTCAGCACCAGCCGCCAGCCGCCCTCGGCGGCGAGCCGGCGGGCGACGACGGCGCCGATGCCCGAGGAGGCACCCGTCACCAGGGCGGCGCGGTGCCGGCCGGCCTGGTCCCGGGATCGTGGGGCGGGACCCGGCTCGGGGACGGAGGTCGCGACCGGCCCGGTGCGGTCCGACGGTCCTGCGGGGGGCGGGGCATGGGACATGGTGACGACCTCACTGCGACGTGTGTGCACGGGCTCGCGAGTTCCGGGGCCGAACCCTCGCGGTGTATCCAGGGCGCCACACACTGAAACACCGCGCACGGCGGAACCCCGCCGAACGCCTGCGTCGGCCGGAACCGAGGTGCCGAAATCGCCGGATGGTGCGGGCGGGGTACCGCCTGGCTGCGCACGACTCCTCTTCGTCCTGGGCGGCGCGGCCGTGCTGGTGCCGGGGTGGCCGACCGGTGGCTGACGGGCCGGTCAGGGGTGGCCGCCGCTGGAACCGGGGCTGGTGCGCCGGTCCGGTGACGCCTGCGAGCGGTAGGGCGGGCGGTGCCGGCCCGGTGTACCCGGCGCATTCCCCGGCGGGACGCTTGAGACGGCACGGGCGGGTAACCCGTGGTGGATCAAGACGTCGGCGAGGACGGGAGGAGGCGCCATGTCCGGCGGGAACGGTGGCAACGAGCACGAGGACCGGCCCGAGTCGGCGCTGGAGGAGGTGCTCCGGGAGGTCGAGGAGGCCGAGAAGCGCGACGAGGCCGAGGCTTCGGGTGCGGCCGGGGACGCCATCACTCCGAACACCGCGGCGCAGGAGCAGGCGGAAGGAGAGTGAGACGGCCGGACCGGCGGCTCACCGAAACGTTCCGGAGGGACCACCGGCGGCTCAGAGGAAGACGGCTCTGAGGAAGCACGGCGGCTGTGAGGAAGCACCGACGGCTCCGGAGGGACCACCTGATGCCTCATTGATGCCTTGCGGAGGCTGGGGTACCCGAGCCTCATGAGCAGCCATCCCCGAGGCCCCCAGTTGCCCCCGCCCCGAGGCCCTCTGTCCGCCGCGATCACCGCGTACCTGCGCGGTGCGGGCTCCCTCCCCCGCCCCGAGGAGACGAAGGCGGCGGATCCCTACGGCGACGACCTGCAGCTCGCGCTGTATCTGTGCTACGAGCTGCACTACCGGGGTTTCGCCGGTGTCGGCCCGGAGTTCGAATGGGACCCGGACCTGCTTCGCGTCCGCGCCGCGCTGGAGCGGCGCTTCCTGTCCGCGCTGCGCGCCGACACGCCGTGCCATGACAGCCTCGACGACGCGCTCGCCGCGCTCCTCGTCGAACCGGCCGAGGGGACCGGGGTGACCCATTTCCTCCACGCCGAAGGCGAGTTGTGGCACCTGCGCGAGTACGCCGCCCAGCGCTCCCTGTACCACCTGAAGGAGGCCGACCCGCACGCCTGGGTGCTGCCCCGGCTGTGGGGGCGGGCCAAGGCGGCGATGGCGGCGGTGGAGTACGACGAGTTCGGCGGCGGCCGGGCCGACCGGGTGCACGCGCGCCTGTTCGCCGCGCTGATGACGGACCTGGGCCTGGACACCGCCTACGGCCGCTATCTGGACGCGGCCCGCGCCGAGATGCTGGCCGTCGTCAACCTGATGTCCCTGTTCGGCCTGCACCGGGAGCTGCGCGCCGCGCTGGTGGGCCATTTCGCCGAAGTGGAGATCACCTCTTCGCCGGGCTCCCGCCGGCTCGCCGAGGCGATGCGCCGCACCGGCGCCGGAGCCGCTGCGGAGTTCTTCTACGACGAGCACGTCGAGGCGGACGCGGTGCACGAACAGGTCGTACGCCATGACGTGATCGGCGGACTGCTCGCCGAGGAGCCGGAGCTGGCGCCGGACGTCGCCTTCGGGATCGACGCCACCGAGTATCTGGAGGACCGTCTGGCCCGTCGGCTGCTCGCCGACTGGCGCGCCGGGCGCTCCTCCCTGCGAGCGCCCCTGAAGCCGGAAATGGCCCATACATCCTGAATGCCGGGGTACTCGCGCGATGTGATCACTTTGGCGCTACCGGGCGTGTACGCCCCCCAGGACGACACGGAGTTGCTGGTCGAGGCCCTCCGCGAGGAGGCTGTGCCGCCCGGTGCCCGCGTCCTCGACGTCGGGACCGGCAGCGGGGCGCTGGCCCTGGCGGCGGCCCGGCAGGGCGCCGAGGTCACGGCAGTGGACGTGTCCCGGCTGGCCGTGCTGACGGCACGGGTGAATGCGTGGCTGGCCCGGCTGCCGGTACGGATCCGGCGCGGCAACCTCTTCGCGCCGGTCCGGGGCCGTACGTACGACCTGATCCTCGCGAACCCGCCCTACGTTCCGGCACCCGATGCCGGCCGGGGCCCGCGCGGCAGGTCCCGGGCCTGGGACGCGGGCCAGGACGGACGGCTGCTGCTGGACCGCATCTGCCGGGACGCACCCGCGCTGCTGCGCCCCGGAGGCGTGCTGCTGACCGTGCACTCCTCGCTGAGCGATCCCTATCGCACGCTGGAACTGCTGCGCGCCGCGGGTCTGAAGGCCGCGGTGATCCGGCGCCGCTGGATCACCTTCGGGCCGGTGCTGCGCTCCCGGGAGGAGTGGCTGCGCGGGCGCGGCCTCATCTCCCCGGACGAAGACAGGGAGGAGCTGGTGGTCGTCCGTGCCGAACGAACGCGCTGACCGGGCCCGTCGGATCACGGTGCAGCGGCGGGGGCCGCTGCTGGTGGAGGGACCGGTCGAGATCGAATTGGAGGACGGCACGACGGTGTCTTCGGACCGTTTCCGTGTCGCTCTGTGTACCTGTCGGCGCAGTCGCCGCTACCCCTGGTGCGACACGAGTCACCGGCGCAAGGCCAAGGACAGCGACTGAAACCGCTTGTTTTTCGCCGCTCCCCGGGAAAGGCCCCCCACGGGCCTGCCCGGGGAGCGGCTGTGTGCCCGGAATCCGGCGGGCGGCCCCACTCCGCCCGTCGGTTCCGGTGCGAGATCGCAGGTACCCCGCTCCAGGGGCCGCACTCCCCAGTTGCGGACCTGATCCGGCGTGTGCGGGGACACGTGCGATCCCGGTCTCTAGAAGGCGAAGACGCCGTCGCCGATGGCGTCACGCTCACAGCTGTTGCCGAAGGTGCGCTCGTACGAGACGCGTTTGCCCTGCCAGACGCCCTGGACGGTGACGACGACCGGGTTGTACAGCTTGTTGCACCACACCTCGCCGGCCTTCAGGGCGTTGAAGTCGCCGCCGGTGCCGCGCAGTGCTGCGCAGGCCTGGGCTGCGGCCGGGTGGGTGCCGGAGGCCGTGGGGGCGCACGTCAGAGTGACGGCGCGCTCCGGAGTGGCCGTGGCCGCGTCGTTGCCGTGGCCGGTGGTGAGCACCAGCGCCGAGGGGGCGTAGAGCGACGACGGGGCGGCGCCCGGTGCAGCGACGGCGGCCCCGGTCAGGGGTCCGCAAACGGCGGCGGCCGTGAGGCCGAGGGCCGCTGCCCAGCGCGCGGTGTTCCGCATTGTGTGCATCCTTCCGCTCGAACAGACGAGTTGCCGGCCCGGACCCGGTCGGGCGCCGGGGCGGCGAGCGCCACTCTGCCGAGTCCGCCGTGGAAACTCACATCGAACGCATGGGTTTCGGTAACCTTTCGTGTTGAAGTAGTGGCGTGAAGTCACGGAATCCGCACACCGTGACCCAGGAACTGGGCGGGTCCGGGGCTTCCGGGCCTTCCGGATGGCTGAAAATCAGCGCTTCGTTAATCGTCCTGAAACATTCCGACTCCGTCCGCGCCGGACCCCTTCGTGACGCCTTGTGTTCATGAAATGATCACCATGATCGGTGGCCCCGCCGGACCGGGCGACGACGCCCCGCAGGGCGGGCGGGAGTGTGACGGCAGGGCCTAGGCGTGCCGTCCCAGCGTTGCCGGCCGCGCCATTGGGCCCCCCGTACCCGCGACCGACAGGGAGCCGGGGCTCGCCGAGGTCGTGTCGGGTGTCCAGCGCTGGCCTGCGGAGCGGTCGCGGACCTTGACGACGAGGTCGGCGCCGGCGTTCTGGCCGGAGCTCGCGAGGGCGAGGGTCCGGTCCCAGTGGGGCAGCAACTCGCCCTGCTCGGTGCGGTCGTAGCGCACGTCGTCGCCCCGCGGGGAACCGGCGTCGGCGCAGGTGCCGAGGATCACCACACCGGCGTCGGCGTGCGAGTCCAGGCACAGTCCCGAGTCGGCCGCGCTGCGCAGCAACCCGTCGGCGTCGTACGTCCACTGCTGGGTGAGGGCCGAGGAGCAGACGGCGAGGGCGGTGCTCGCCCCCGCCTTCGGTGTGCCCTTGATGTCCAGGCACAGCCCGGTGGCGGCGTTGCGCAGCCGGGTGGGACGGCCGGCGGTGGGCAGTTGCGCGGGGCCGGTGGCGGAGGACGGCGGGGACTGGCCCGTGGCGGTGCCGGGGACGGCGCTGGTCGAGGCGACCGGATCGGTGCCGTCGCCGCCGTCCGGCCACGCGCTGATCGCGAGGACGGTCGCCAGCAGCCCGGCCGAGGCGACGCCGACCCCGGTGAGCAGCGTCCTGGAGGACCAGGCGGTACCGGGCATCCGGGCGAGCGGACCGGGCTCGCCGCCGCGCCGCCGGCCGCGCGGGGCGGGGTCGAGGGCCCCGGGTTCGCCGTCGCCGCGCCGCCGGGCGCCGGTCAGGGCGGCGCGGGCGAGCAGGCCGGGCTTGCCGCCGCGCCGGCGTCCGCCGGAGCGCCGGGAGCCACCACGGCCCCGGGAAGGGCCCGGACGGCGGCCGGGGCGGGATTCGAGGTAGCGGCGGGCGCCCCAGCCGAGCACGGCCTCGGCGAGCAGGACGCCCAGGGCTGCGTCTGCATGGCCCAGCTGCTCGGCGGCGTGCCGGCAGTAGGGGCAGGCGGACAGGTGCTCCTGGACGTCGGGCAGCAACGCGCCGGCACCGCCGCGGCGGATCGGAACGTCGAGCAGGCGGTTGTAGTAACGGCATTCCTTGCCGGGCGCGAGTTCCCGATGGGCCCGCACCAGGCCCTCCCGGAATTTCTCCCGCGCCTGCTCCAGTGCGACCGCCGCGCTCTCGATGTCCATGCCGAGCAGGGCCGCGGGAACGGTTATCGGCTCGGCCTCGACCTCGATGTGCCACAACAGCGCCTGCTCCGGCCGGGGAAGGGCGTGGAAGGAGCGTTCCGACAGCGCGCGGTTCTCCGGTATCAGGGTCTTCGCGGCGCGCATCCCACGGCCCCCGGCGGGTTTTCCCAGTCCGGGCAGTACGGCGGCGATCCGGTCGGTACCGGACCAGTTGACGACCGTGTCCCGGACCGTCACCAGCAGCCGGGGGCGCAGCGCTTCGGCTCCTTCGCCGAGCGCGAGCCGGCCGAGGACCTGGTGGAAGGCGGTGGCGGTGACCATGTGGGCGAGCGGCCCGGACAGCGCCAGGCAGACGACCGCGTAATCGTGGGCCGGCTGCCAGTGCCGGGCCATCAGCAGGGCGGCGGAGCGGGAGCCCTCCGCGTCGGAGCCGGCCCGCAGCGGACCGGCGAGCAACTCGTCGGACTCCCCGGAGTCGTCGCCGGGCGGCGGATAGGGCGGACGAGGGGGGTGGGGGGTGAGCACTGAGCGTGTTCCTTATGGTGCGTGCTGCGTCGATGCGTACCTCTGCGGCGCGCGGAGAGGGGAATGGGCCGGAGTTCGGCCGGTGAAGTTCCGCTTCTGCCGGAGGAACCCCGGACTCTACCCCCCGCACGGGCGTTTCAACCCTCGCACAACTTCCACACGAGCAACAGAGCACCCGCACAACATCGGAAGTTTTGAAAGAAAGTCAAACAGCGGGCAGGGGCTCTGGTTTCATGACCGGCTTTCGAGAAGTCATGCGCCCCGTGTGAAGCGTGCGCACGAACCGGCCGGCCGCGCACGCTTCCGGAGGGTGCGGGCCGGTAGTGGACTGGGAGGCCTCCTGGGAAAGGCCCCGCGCGGGTGAGGGAGGTGCGCCCGCGTGAAACCGGCCGCCGGCCCCGTTCCTCCCGCCCTCGGCCGGCGGTCTCGCTCACCCTGCCCCGGCCGGCGGCCCCGGCGGCTTCCCCCGCCGGCCGGGACGGGCTGGGCCCCGCCACCGGAGTCCCGCCGTCCGCCGGCAGGGCGGAACCCAGGTCGGTTGCAGGCCTCCTCAGATCTGCCAGGAGCGCAGCCGGTCGGCCGCGCCGTACACGTCCGCCTTGCCCGACATCAGATCGCGGGCGAGGTCGACGAGTGCGCCGTACGGCGGGTCGATGCCGACGCCGCTGACGAACATGTAGGCCACGGCGGTCGCACAGGCGAAGCGGGCGTTGGCCGCGGGCAGGGGCTTGAGCACGGCGAGGGTGTGCAGCAGGGCGGCGGCCCGCCAGGCGGGGTCGGAGTCCACGCCGAGCCGGGGCGGATCCACGCGGTGCCGGGCGACAGCGGCGACCAGCGCGGAGAAGTCGTCGACCGCGGGCTGGTCGGGCAGGACCTCCTCGTGGCGCTGAAGCAGCCAGGGGACGTCGATATGGATGACGGAAGGCATGCGTCAGGCGGCCTCGTCCTTCGCAACGGGTTCGTCGTCGGGGAAGGCCGCCGCGAACTCCTCGGCGTGCGCGGCGAAGAACTGCCGGAAGGCCTCGGCGCCTTCCTGCAGGGCCCGGTGGCGCGCTATGTCGGCGGCTGCTGCCTCGCGCACGAGGGCCTTCATCGACGTACCGCGCTCCTTGGCGATCTGCCGCAGGTCCTCGAGTTCCCGTTCGCTGAACTCCACGTTGAGAGCTGGCATGTCCCTCACGGTACCGCGCGGGTACTCACCCGTAAATATCGGCAGGTCAAGTGCCCTTTTCCGCGGTACCCGAGGGTGTGAAAGCCAGGTCCGATTCCCGCCGGTCAGCGAGCGTGGGGCGCAGCAGACTAGGCAGCACGGAAAGAGACCCCGGCAGGACACGAGGAGCACTCCGATGAGCACACGCACCCTGCACACCCTCCACCCGAGCCCGCTGGGCGACCTGCTGCTGACCGGCTCGGTGTCGCCGTCCGGCCTGACACTCGGCTCCCTCAGTGTGCCGGGGCAGCGCGGCGCACCCACCGTCCGTTCGGAGGACCGCGACGACGGCCCGTTCGCCGAGGCGCACCGGCAGCTGGACGCCTACTTCGCGGGCCGTCGGACCCGGTTCGAGCTGCCGCTCGCCGCCACCGGCACCCCGTTCCAGCGGGCGGTGTGGCAGGCCCTCGACGACATCCCCTACGGCACGACGACCACCTACGGCGCGCTGGCGGCCCGGCTGGGCGTGCCGCGCACCGGACTCCGCGCGCTGGGCCGGGCGCTTGGCGCCAATCCCCTGCTGCTGGTGCGCCCCTGCCACCGGGTGATCGGCGCGGACGGCACCATGCGCGGGTACGCGGGCGGAGTCGAGGGAAAGCGGTGGCTGCTCACGCACGAGGGTGCGCTGCAGCCGGCCCTGCCACGAGGCGCCCATCGGGAGGCGCTCGCTTCAACTCCCTGACGCCGAGGGTCGTGGACGTCGTCGAACTCGACCGATATCCGTCGGCCGGTGGAGGCCGGCGGCAGGGTGGAGGCCAGCCGGCGGAGCGGCGGCGCGTGCGCAGGCGCCGGTCGGGTCGGTGATGCCGCCCGGGTTGACCAGGGCGAAGCGCCGGCCGTCCCGCAGCGGCATGGTGTGGCGGCCGCCGGGATGCTCAGCAGCGCTCGGGCCCGGCTCAGAAATGCTCACAACTGATCGTGAACAAACAGAGGTCGGGCACCCACGCCCGCCCGGGGTCGCAGATCGGCCGGATCTCCCCCTTGACGGTGTTCGACCGACCGGGCCGGGCCGGCGGAGGTCGTGGTTCACAGGAGTCCCCGAAGTACTACGCTGGAACGCGAGAGGTGCCACCTGTTCACTGTGAGTGTGCGCTTGGGAGCGGCGACGATGAGCCGGGTCTATCCGTTCGACGACGCGGCGACGGCCCGGGCTGTCATCGACGACGAGGGAAAGCTGGTCGAGTGGAACGAGGGTGCCAGGCGCCTGCTCGGCCACCCGGCGGACGCCGTCCTGGGCCGTCCCGCCGCCCGGCTGCTGGCCGGGGAGTACCCGTCGGCCCTGCCCACGGGCGCCCGCTGGCAGGGAACCGTCGGATTGCGCCACCGGGACGGCCGTACCGTGCCGGTCTGGCTGCTCGTGCACCGCCGGCCGCCGCGCGACGGACACGGCGGCGACTGGCTCGTCGTCACCCCGCTGCCTCCCGAAGAACCGCCCGCCGAGGACGACCCGCTCGCCGCGGCGGACCTCATCCAGTCGCCGTGCGCGGTCGCCGTGTACGACGCGGAGCTGCGGCTGCGCCGGATGAACGAGGCGATGGCCGAGGTCATCGGGCTGCCGGAGGAGCGCCTGCGCGGGCTGCGGCTCGTGGAGATCGGCGGCCGGCCGCAGAGCGACGACCTGGAGCAAAGCATGCTCCAGGTGCTGACCACGGGCCGGCCGCTGGATGTGCAGACCTTCGTGCACACCGGCGGCGAGGACCGCGCGCATGCCTGGCTCGCCCGGATGGCGCCGGTCAGGGACGCGCAGGGCCGGGTGCGCGGGGTGTGCCTGGCCGCGCACGACATCACCGACAGCCACCGCGCCCGGCAGCGGCTGCAGCTGGTGAACGAGGCGAGCGTGCGCATCGGCAGCACGCTGGACGTCACCCGCACCGCGCAGGAGCTGGCCGACGTGTGCGTGCCCGTGCTCGCCGACTTCGTCACCATCGATCTGCTGGACCCGCAGGACTACGGCGGCGAGCCCCCGGCCCGCCTCTCGGCGCCGGTCACCCTGCGCCGGGCCGCCCACCGGTCGGTCCTGGACGGCGTGCCGGAGGCGGTGATGGAGCCCGGGCAGACGGAGGAGTACCCGGCCGGCTCCGCCCAGGCGGACTCGCTGACCGCGGGCCACACGATCACCGCGTCCGGGACCGTCGGCGACCTGCTGCCATGGCTTACCTGGCACAGCGCGCGCAGCGAGCGGGTGCGCAGATTCGGCATGCACTCCTCGATGTCGGTGCCCATCCAGGCCCGTGGGCTCACCCTCGGCGTGGCGGTCCTCACGCGGCACCGGCGCCCGGACCCGTTCACCGCGGACGACCGGCTGCTCGCCGAGGAGATCACCACCCGGGCCGCCGTCTGCATCGACAACGCCCGCCGCTACTCCCGCGAACGCGAGACGGCGCTCGCGCTCCAGCGCAGCCTGCTGCCGCGCACCCTGCCGCGCACGGCCGCGCTGAAGGCCTCCTCCCGCTATCTGCCGGCCGCGCGGGCCGGAGTGGGCGGCGACTGGTTCGATGTGATCCCGCTGTCCGGGATGCGGGTCGCGATGGTCGTCGGGGACGTCGTCGGACACGGCGTGGAGGCCTCGGCCACCATGGGCCGGCTGCGGACCGCCGTGCGCACCCTCGCCGACATCGATCTGGCCCCGGACGAGCTGCTCACCCACCTGGACGACCTGGTGATCCGGCTGTCGGAGGAGTCCGGCGGCGACGGCAGCCCCGGCGAGGTCGGCGCGACCTGCCTGTACGCCGTCTACGACCCGGTGTCGCGGCGCTGCACCCTGGCGCGCGCCGGGCACCCGCCGCCCGTGCTGCTGCGGCCGGGCGGCCGGCCGCATCTGCTGGACCTGCCCGCCGGTCCCCCGCTGGGCCTGGGCGGGCTGCCCTTCGAGTCCGCCGAGTTGGCACTGCCCGAGGGCACCGTCCTCGCGCTGTACACCGACGGTCTGGTGATGTCCCGGGGGCGGGACGGGGACGCCGGCCGCGAGCTGCTGTACGAGGCGCTGGCCGGGCACACCGGCTCCCTCGACGTGACCTGTGACCGTGTGCTGCACACCCTGCTGCCGCCGGGTGGCGTCCCCGACGACGTGGCGCTGCTGCTCGCCCGCACCCAGGGCCTGCCGGCCTCGCAGGTGGCGACCTGGGACATCCCGGCCGACCCGGCACTGGTCGCTCCGATCCGCAAGCAGGTCGTGGAGCAGCTGGACACCTGGGGGCTGAGCGAGGCGGCCTTCACGGCGGAACTGGTGGTCAGCGAGCTGGTCACCAACGCCATCCGGTACGGCTCGCATCCCATCCGGCTGCGGCTGATCCACGATGCGACCACGCTGATCGTCGAGGTGTCCGACACCAGCCACACCGCTCCGCACCTGCGCCGGGCCAAGACCTTCGACGAGGGCGGCCGTGGCCTGCTGCTGGTCGCCCAGCTCACCCAGCGCTGGGGCAGCCGGCACACCCCGGAGGGAAAGACGATCTGGGCGGAACTGCCCCTCTTCGAGGAGGACGAGTAGCGCTCAGGACCCCGCCAGCCACGGCCGTACCTGTTTGCGGGCCTCGTGCAGACGGGACTTGAGCGTGCCGAGCGGGATGCCGACGCGCTCGGCGGCCTCGGCGTAGTCCAGCTGGCAGATGTCCCGGTAGACCAGCGGCGCGACCAGGTGCGGATGTGTCCGCTCCAGCCGGTCCAGCGCCTCCAGCAGATCCACCCGGGAGCCGGCGATGACGCTGGTGGTGCGCGGGTCGACGGCGTACGACGGCTCGATGGCGGCCGGCTGCTCGGCGGCCCGCCGCTTCAGCTCGCGGTACTTCTGCCGGGCGCAGTTGGCGACCACGGTGTACAGCCAGGTGCTGAAGCGGCTGCGGCCCTCGAAGCCGGAGATGTACCGGGCCACCTGGAGCAGCACGTCCTGCGCGGCCTCCTCGGCGTCCTCCCGGCACGGCAGGAAGCGCCCGCAGCGGCGCAGGACCTCCGGCCGGATCTCGGTGAGCAGCCGGTCCAGGGCCGCGCTGTCGCCGGCGGCGGCCCGCCGCGCGAGGTCTTCCAACGGCGCCTGGTCCTGCACGGACGGGCCCTCCTTCAAGTCGATCTCAGGCCAGGCATGATAGTCGTATGCACTCCCTGGAGCGGATCGGCCGCTACCGCCTCAACCGGCCGCTGGGCACCGGCGGCTTCGCCACGGTCTGGCTCGCCCATGACGACGAGCTTCAGGCACCGGTCGCGGTCAAGGTCCTCGCCGACAACTGGGCCCACCGGCTCGACGTCAGGGACCGCTTCCTGTCCGAGGCGCGGCTGCTGCGCCGGGCCGGCTCCAGCCGTGTGGTGCAGGTCTACGACATCGGCGAACTCCCCGACGGCAGGCCGTACTTCGTGATGGAGTACGCCGACGGCGGCACCCTCGCCGATCTGCTGGCGGGCGGGCCGCTGCCGGTGGGGCACGCGCTCGCGCTGACGGCCGAGGCCGCCCGGGCCGCCGCCGCGCTGCACGAGGCGGGCATCGTGCACCGGGACATCAAGCCCACCAACGTGCTGCTGCACACCGCCCCGGACGGCACCCGGCGGGTGCTGCTGGCCGACCTGGGGCTCGCCAAGAGCCTCGCGCAGGCCTCGGTGCTCACGCTGGCCGCGGGCTCGGCGGGCTATCAGCCACCGGAGCAGGCCGAGCCCGGCGAGGGCATCGACGAGCGTGCCGACGTCTACAGCCTGGGGGCGGTCGGCTATGAGCTGGTCACCGGCAGCGTGCCGGGCCCGCCGGGCAGGGTCGTACCGCCCGGGCGGCTGCGGCCGGACCTCGGTGACGACGTGGAGCGGGCGCTGCTGCGCGCGCTGGAGCCGGACCGCGCGCGGCGCTGGCCCGGCGCACAGGCGTTCGCGAACGAGCTGGACCGGCTGTCGGCGTCCTTGGCGCTCCGGCCCGCCCGGCGGCTGGACGGCGTCCGTGGCCGGCTGAACACGGTGACGCTGGCCCTGGCCGCGCTCCTCGCCGCGGCGGCGGCCGCGGCCACGGTGACCGTGCTGATCAACCGCGGCGGTTCCTCGGACGAGGTCCGGGTGACGGACTCGACCGGACGGGTGGTCGTGAAGGTTCCGGCCGGCTGGAGCCGCGAGCTGCGCAACTCCGGCTGGGACCCGGCCACGCTGGGACTCGGCAAGGGGCGTGAACCGGGGCTGGTGGTCGCCGACGACCTGAGCCACTGGCCCGATCTGCGGAAGGCGGTGGACGGCGTGTTCGTGGGGGTGAGCGAGCACGGCGACGTCACCGCGAAGGTGAAGGCCCTCACCCACTCCGGCTGCCGCTACTCCGGCAGCCGCACCTTCACCGACGGCGACTGGCACGGCCTGGTGCGGGCCTGGAGCGGCTGCCCGGACGGCGGTTCGGTCACGGAGTCCGCGCTGAACCCGGCGGACGGCGCCGCGCAGCCCCAGGTGTACGTACAGGTGCGCGAGCGGGGCGCCGGGGACGCGACCGAGGGGATACTCCGTTCGCTGAGCGTGACCTGACGGGCGGCTGGCGGCGGTCGCGGCGGGGAAGAAAACCCTCCGTGCCGAACTTTTCCGGCGTTCGGTGCATCGGAGTGTGAGGACGGCGCAGTCCGCGCCGTCAGGCACGCGGTCCGCCGCGTGCCGTGACCATCCAGGAGTGTTCTACATGGTGTACACACCCCGGTCCGCGCGGCGCGGGACCCTGCTCGTGGGCACGGTCACCGTGCTGGGGCTCCTGACCGCCTGCGGCAACGGCCAGGACGTCCACAGCAACCCACCGATGACGGTCTCCGGTACGGCCGCCCCGGCGACCGGCACCACGAAGAGCCCGGAGTCCCCCACGTCCGCCCCGGCGGCGTCCCGCAGTACCGTCCCCTCGTCCTCGACCACGAAGGCCACCGCGTCCACGGGCGGCGGTACGGCCACGCCCGCGGCGAGCAACCGCTGCCACACCTCCGAGCTGCGCGCCTCGGTGGGCCGCAACGACCCGGGCGCCGGCCAGGAGAACTTCCCGGTCGTCCTCACCAACAGGTCCGGCCGGACCTGCACCCTGCACGGCTATCCGGGCACGGCGTTCGTGACCGCCTCCGGCGCACAGCTCGGCCCGGACCCGCAGCGCGAGTCGGGCTCCCCGGTCACCGTCACCCTCAAGTCGGGGCAGAGTGCCTGGGCCGGGCTGTCCTTCTCCAACCCCGGTGTCAGCGGCGCCCGTACGGCCACCCCGGCCGCGCTGCTGGTGACGCCGCCGGACGAGCGGGACGCGCTGAAGGTCGCCTGGACGGGCGGAGCGGTGCCCGTCTCCGGCAACTCCTCGTCCGTCTTCCTGTCGCCGCTCAGCCCGGGCACCGCTCCCTGACCACTGCCCACACCCCCGGGACGAACCCCGCTGCCCCACTCCCCCGGCAGCGGGGTTCGTCATGAGCGCGCCACAACTGTCACAGGACGGCAACAGGCGCCGCAGGCCGCGATCCATCCGCTGGACCCCGTCATCGAACCCGTCGACCTACACCGGCGAGCAGGCCCCCAAGGGCCGTGACGAGGAAATCGGGGAGAAGATGAGCGGGATCTCACGCAGGCGGGTGCTGACGGCGGGCGCGGCGGCGGGCGCCCTGGGCACGCTGGCCGCGTGCTCCTCCGGCACCGGCCTCTCGGTCGACGGCCCGGCGGACGGCAGGGGCACCGCCCAGGCCCGGCCGGCCAAGCCGATAGGTGACGGCTCCACGGCCGACACCGGGGCCCAGCCGCACCAGCCCAAGCCCGAGCGGCTGAAGCCGGGTCAGAAGCCTCCGCAGTTCGTGGTGTTCTCCTGGGACGGCGCGGGCGAGCTGAGCAACAATCTGTTCTCCCGGTTCCGCAAGGTGGCCGCCGACCACGGCGCGAAGATGACGTTCTTCCTGAGCGGCATCTACACGCTGCCCGAGTCCAAGAAGCACCTGTACCGTCCGCCGCAGCACCCGGTCGGCGCGTCCGCGATCGGCTACCTCGCCGACCGGCACATCCACGCCACGATCCAGCAGGTCCGCGCGGCCTGGCTGGAGGGCCACGAGATCGGCACCCACTTCAACGGACACTTCTGCGGCGCGAACGGCGTGCGCAACTGGTCCCCGGCCGAGTGGCGCAGCGAGATAGACCAGGCCGTCGGCTTCGTGACCAAGTGGAAGACCAACACCGGCTTCACCGACCTGGAGCCCCTCCCCTTCGACTACCGCAAGGAGCTGATCGGCGGCCGTACGCCGTGTCTTGAGGGCCAGTCCAACCTGCTGCCCACGGCCGCGGCCCTCGGCTGGAAGTACGACGCCAGCTCCCCCGGCGGGCTCCAGATCTGGCCGGGCAAGGTGCAGGGCGGAAAGATCTGGGACTTCCCGCTGCAGTCCATACCGTTTCCCGGGCACTCCTTCCAGGTGCTGTCGATGGACTACAACATGATGTTCAACCAGTCCGGCGGCAACCCGCTCGGCGACCGCGCCCATTACGACGCCTGGCGTGCCCAGGCCCGCGACGCCTATGTCGCCGGTTTCCGGCGGGCGTACGAGACCAACCGCGCCCCCTTCTTCATCGGCAACCACTTCGAGCGCTGGAACGGCGGCATCTACATGGACGCCGTCGAGGAGGCGATCGGGAAGATGGCAGCGCACGGCGACGATGTGCGCTTCGTGTCGTTCAAGCAACTCGTGGCCTGGCTGGAGGCGCAGGACCAGGCGGTGCTGCGCAAGCTGCGCACACTGGTGCCCGGGCAGGCCCCGGCGGGCGGCTGGGCGGAGTTCCTGGGCGCGGCGGGCAGCCCGTCGTCGTAGGACGTTCAACGTCTTCTGTTTTCATGGGCGGGCACTCCTGATGATCGCTTCCGGAAGGACCCGCCCTGAACACGCCGCTCGCCGAAGCGCTGTCCGCCGTGCTGCTCGTTGCCGTCCTCGCCTGGGCCGTCGTACGGCCTTTCGGGTGGCCGGAGGCGGTGATGGCCGTTCCCGCCGCCGGCATCGCCGTCGCCACCGGGGCGATCTCGCTGGACCACGCGCGGGCCGAGGCGGAGCGGCTCGGGCCGGTGGTCGGGTTCCTGGCGGCGGTGCTGGTGCTCGCCCACTTCTGTGATGAGGAGGGGCTGTTCCTGGCCTGCGGGGCGTGGATGGCCCGGTGGTCGCGGGGCCGTCCGGTGCGGCTGCTGACGGCGGTGTTCGCGCTGGCCTCCGCCATCACCGCCGTCCTCAGCCTGGACGCCACGATCGTGCTGCTCACCCCGGTGGTGTTCGCGACGGCCGCGCGGACCGGCGTACGGCCGAAGCCGCATGTGTACGCCTGCACGCATCTGTCGAACACCGCGTCGCTGCTGCTGCCGGTGTCCAACCTGACGAACCTGCTCGCGTTCGCGGCGAGCGGGCTGACCTTCACCCGGTTCGCGGCGCTGATGGCGCTGCCGTGGCTGGTGGCGATCGGCGCCGAGTACCTGGTGTTCCGCCGGTTCTTCGCCCGTGATCTCGTGGCGGCGGCACCGGCGGGCGGGGAGAGCGGCGGGGCTCCGCGGCTGCCGCGGTTCGCGCCGGCGACCGTGGCCTGCACGCTGGCTGGGTTCGTGGTGGCGTCGGCGTTCGGCGTGGAGCCGGCCTGGGTCGCGGCGGCGGGTGCGCTGGTGCTGGCGGGGCGGGCGCTGGTGCGGCGCAGGGCGACGCCGCTGACGGTGGTACGGGCGGCGGCCCCGGCGTTTCTCGCGTTCGTGCCGGCGCTGGGCATCGTGGTGCGGGCGGTCGTCGACAACGGGCTCGCGGACGTGCTCGGGCACGTGGTCCCGGGCGGGGCCGGGCTGCCGGCACTCCTGGGAACCGCCGCGCTGGCCGCCGTCCTGGCGAACCTGATCAACAATCTGCCCGCGGTGCTGGTCCTGCTGCCGCCGGCGGTGCCGGCCGGGCCCGGCGCGGTGCTGGCCGTGCTGCTCGGGGTGAACATCGGGCCCAATCTGACCTACGCCGGGTCGCTGGCGACGCTGCTGTGGCGGCGGATCGTGCACCAGCACGAGCACGGCGTGGATCTCGGCGAGTTCACCCGGCTGGGCCTGCTCGCCGTGCCGTCCTCCCTCGCCGTCGCGGTCGTGGCACTGTGGGGATCGCTGCAGGTTCTCTGAGGTTCGCGTGCGCCGAAGGGGGCGACCGGATGCGTGTGATCGCCTGGCTCGTCGAGGGCACCTGGCCGTCCTGTGTGGACGCCGTGCGCAGCCATGCACCGGAGACCGCCGAGGTGGTGCTGCTGCACGTCAGCGGGCCCGAGGTGCCGGGGCTGGCGCACGGCGCGTTCGCGGGGCTGCTCGGGCGGGGGCATCCGGAGAGGGATCCGGGCGACCGGATGGAGGCGCTCGGCGGGAGCTCGGCGGCCGGTCTGCTGGACGCGGCGGCACAGCGGCTGGGCCGGCGGTGTGCGCGCGAGGAGCGGGCGGGCCGGGTCGAGCGGGAGGTGGTGGCCGCCGCCGAGGGCGCCGATCTGCTGGTGCTGGCCCGGGACGGCGACCGGTCCCGGCTGGGGCCGAAGAGTCTCGGCCCGGCCGCCCGGTTCGCCGTCGACCATGCGCCCTGCCCGGTGCTGCTGGTGTGGCCGGAACCCGCCCCGGGGCTGGGCACCATCCCGCCGCCACCGCCGCACCGTCCCTGAGTCAACGGCGGTGGTGCCCGCCCTCGCCGTAGCCCCCGCCGCAGTAGTACCGGTAGGCGGAGCAGGGATCGGCCGTGGCGGACGGCGTGGGTGACGCGGCGGCCCCGGTCGCCTTCGGGGTCGGGCTCGGGACCTGCGACGAGGTGGTGGAGGCCTTGGGTGCGGGCGTCGCCCGGGGTACCGACCGCTGCGGGGTGGGGGCCGGCAACGGGCTGCTGTCGCTGTCCCAGTTCACGTTCTGCATCTGCAGATCCGGCTTGGTGGTGTCGACGGCCCAGCGCTGGGCGGCACCGGTGGCTCGGGACTTGAGGACCAGGGCGCCGGAGCCGTCGGTGGCGGCCGGGGTGAGGGCCAGGTCCTGGTTCCAGCGGGGGATCAGGGCGCCCTGGAGGGTGAAGTCGTAGCGGACGTTGCGAGCGGCGCTACCGGTGGCCGAGCAGGGGGCCAGGCGGACCGAGTAGCCGAGGTGGGAGTCCAGGCACAGGTCGGGGGCGGCGGAGTTGCGCAGCAGTCCGTCGGTCTCGTACGTCCACTGTTGGCTCCATGTCGTGGAGCAGGTGGCGAGTTCGGTCTCGGCGCCCTTGACGGCCTTCTTCCCCACGACGCCGATGCACAGGCCGGAGGCGAGGTTGTGCAGCCGGCCGTGCAGGGCGCCCCGGCCCGCCGCGTTGACCGCGGTCCAGGACGCGCCAGGACTCGCGGTGCCCTTCCCCGGCGCCGGTGAAGAGGTGCTGTCACCGGCGGATGCGGGGCCGTCGCCGGATCCGAGCACCGACCACAGCACCAGGGGCAGTACCACCAGACCACTGACGGTACCGGCGGCCACGACGAGATTGCGCCGCCGAGCACGCCGGGCACGGGCGGCTCGCTGGGCCGATCGACCGGAGACGGCGGTTTCCCCGGGACCGGCCGGCACCGCGGCAGCAGCGGCGCCGGTGTCGCGGGAGGAGCGGCGACGCGAGGACGCGGCATCGGCAGCACCGGCCGGGGCCTTCGGCCCGGCGGAGCCCCGCAGCCCCGCGGACTCGGCGGCGCCGCCCCGGCGCCCGCGCCCGGCGGAACCACTGCCGCCCGTCGACTCGGCGAATCCGGAATTGGCCGTCGGCCCGGCAGAATCAGGCGAAGCCGGGGACTCGGCGGCGCCACCCGCGCGCACGGACTGCACGGAAGCACCCTCGGCCGGGACCTCGGCCGGGCCACCCCGGCGTCCCCGCCCGGCGGAACCCGCCCTCCTCCTCGGTCCGGCGGTGGCGCCCCGGCCCGCTGGGCCTGCCTCGTCCGGCGGCCCGGGTGGCAGGAAGGCTTCTCCCCCGGGGGGTGCGACCGCCTCGGGACGAGGGACCGGCTCGGTCGCCTCCTCGGTGCGGCTTGCCCGTGAGTCCAGGTAGGCGCGGGCACCCCAGCCGAGGACCGCCTCGGCGAGGGCGAGGCCGAGTCCGGTGTCGAACGCGGCGAGTTGGTCGGCGGTCCGGCTGCAGTGGCCGCACCGCCCCAGGTGCTCACGCAGATCCGGGTCGATGCCGACGCCGCCGCGCCGGAACGTCACGTCGAGCATGCGCAGATAGCGCTGGCACTCGTCCTCCGGAGCGAGTTCGCGGTGGACCTGGAGGCACTCCTCGCGCAGCCGTTCACGGGCTCGGCGCAGCTCGATGCCGGCGTCCTCCTCGTCCAGGCCGAGCAGCGCCGCGGGTACGGCGAGCGGTTCGGCCTCGACCTCCGTGTGCCACAGCACGGCCCGGGAGGTCTGGGGCACCCGCTGGAACGCGCGGGACAGCAACCGCCGGCCGGGCGGCGGCAGCATCCGGGCGGCGGCACGTTCACCGGTGACCCCGGACCGCAGGCCCGGGTGGAGGAGTTCCTGGCGGCCGTCGGTGTCCCACTCGGCCGCGATCCTGCGGACGGCGACGAGCACCTGGGGCCGCCAGGCGGCGGTCGGACCGACCTGCCGGAGCGATTCCCCGAACAGCCGGGTGAAGGCGGCGGTGGTGAGCATGCCGGCGGCACGCGTCCCGTCCGTGCACAACCGGGCGTAGGCGAAAGCCGCTTCCCAGTGCCGGTCGAGGAGTTCACCGACGGGCTGGAGCGCGGGTGTCCCGCCCGTCCACTTCTTCAGCTCGGCACTGAGTCGTTCGTCCGACAGGCCTGCCTCATTCACGACCGCATTCCTCCAGACGCGATAAGGAAATTAGTCCATACCAAGTGGTATGGGAAGGCGGTGGGGCTGCTCGAACGTCCACCTGAGGCGGCTCTTTTGAAGCGTGGGGGGTGTACGGGGAGCGGCCTGGCACAGAGAGTCGCATTCCGCTCTGCCTGCGCGCCGACGGTGCACACTTTTACACAGCCGCACACGCACGAACAAGGGATCTTTCGACAATCGACAAATGCGTGCGACACCGTTCCTTATTGACGCGCGGTCAAAGAAATCCTTTTCTTCCACTTACCGCCGTTCACCCGCCCGGTAGGCGCCGGGCGGCGGCGGGTCTGGCCGGCGCGGGTCCGGGCGCCGCCCTGCCGGAACAGTCCGGATCCGCCCAGGGTGCAGGTGAACAGCCAACTGCCCGCCCTGCCAGTCCGGTTGACGCCGTAGCCGGGCCGCTGGTCGTAGCGGCCGGTCACCACCCGGGCGGCAGGGACGGATCGGCAGCGGCAGCCGCCACGGACAGGTCGTCAGCACGCACAGGCATCCTCCCGTGGCTCGGTACCGGGACCCACCGGATGGACCAGGGGGCGTTTTTCAGTGGCCGCTGATCGCGCGCGCCGTGTAGGGCTCCTCCAGTTCCTCGATCTCCTTCTCGGTCAGCTCCAGTTCCACGGCGGCCACCGCGTCCTCGATGTGGCGGGGCTTGGGAGCGCCGACGATCGGGGCGGCCACCGTGTCCTGGTGCAGGAGCCAGGCGAGGGCCACCTGGGCGCGGGGCACGCCGCGGTCGTTCGCGATCCGGGTGACGGCCTCCACGATCGAGTGGTCGCTCTCCAGGTACAGGCGGCTGCCGAAGTTGTCGTTGGCGCTGCGCTCGGTGACCGTGCCCCAGTCCCGGGTGAGCCGGCCTCGGGCGAGCGGGCTCCACGGCAGCACGCTCACTCCCTGGTCCGCGCAGAGCGGCAGCATCTCCCGCTCCTCCTCGCGGTAGAGCAGGTTGTAGTGGTTCTGCATGGACACGAACTTCGTCCAGCCGTGCCGCTCCGCCGTGTACTGCAGCTTGGAGAACTCCCAGGCGTACATCGAACTCGCCCCGAGGTAACGGACCTTGCCCGCCTTGACCAGGTCGTGCAGCGCCTCCATCGTCTCCTCGACGGGAGTCGCACGGTCGTAGCGGTGGATCTGGTAGAGGTCGACGTAGTCGGTGCCGAGGCGGCGCAGGCTGTGGTCGATCTCGGTCATGATCGCCTTGCGGGACAGTCCGGCTCCGTTGGGGCCCGGCCGCATCCGGCCGTTCACCTTGGTGGCCAGTACGATCTCGTCGCGGTTCGCGAAGTCGCGCAGGGCCTTGCCGACGATCTCCTCGCTGGTGCCGTCCGAGTAGACGTTCGCGGTGTCGAAGAAGTTGATGCCCGCCTCCAGCGCCTGCCGGATGAGCGGGCGGGACGCCTCCTCGTCGAGGGTCCACTCGTGGACGCCGCGGTCGGGCAGGCCGTAGGTCATGCAGCCCAGACAGATCCGCGACACGTCCAGGCCCGTCGAACCGAGCTTCACGTACTGCATCGTTGCTGCTCCTGCCTTCGGGACGATGGTCACCGACGAGCGTACGACGTGGCCCGGCGGTGGCCCGGGCCGTTGCCCTTCCGGCGCCCGCCGGCTGCGGGTTGGCCGTGGTTGCTCGCGCCACGCGGTGGAGCCGCCTGTCGATGCAGCCCCGCGTCCCTTCGGGGCACGTGCGTTGCTGCCCCCAGGTGACCGCCCGGCGTGGGAGCCGAGGATGGTCGTACGGTCGGATCATCCTCGGCGCAGACGACCGGCATCCGGCCGGTCTCGGCCACCCGGAGGAAAACGCGGTGCCGATTCGTCCCACCACCCTGAGAACCCTGGCCGGAGCAGCACTGCTGCCCCTGGCGCTCGTCACCCCGGCCTGGGGGCACCCCGCTGCCGCACCGGGGCCGGCGCCCGAGAGCCCGGCCACGCTGTGCGCGGCCGCCGGCACCCTGCGCGGCGCACACGGTCAGGAGGCGCAGGTCAGCCTGTGCACGGACACCGGCTCGCCGAGACTGACCATCGCGGCCCCGGCCAGCTGCCGCCGCGCGGGTGTGCGGGTCCGGTACGCCTGCCGCACCGAGGGCACCTGGACGGTCCGCCACGCCGGCAAGACGCTGGACACCGGCACCCTGCCCGGTTCACGGATGTATCCGGGTCCGGGCACCTACGACATCAGCGCCACGGTGCGGGTGCGGTCGACGCCCTCCGGAGTCGATCTGAAGGGCACGGTGCAGACCACCCTGTCGCTGACCGCGCCCAAGGCCCTGCCCACGCATGCCGTCACCGTCGACCGGACCACGCTGCACCCCAATGCCACGACGACGGTGACCTACACCGTCCGCCGGGACAGCGACCAGGGCGACGGCAACGCGCGGCTGGGACTGATCGGCGAGGAAGGCACCGGTGTGCGGATCGACACGGCCGACCGGCGCTGTGTCAACCCGCTGGTCGGCCGGTACCCGGCGAAGACCCGGCTGGCGCACTCCGTGGACTGCGCGCTGACCGAGCTGCAGCCCGGCCACCCGGAGAAGGTGACGGTCCGCATCACCGTCGGGGCGAAGTGCTCCTCGGTGGTGTCGAAGCTCGGCTACTGGCTGCCGGAGGGCCAGGCCCTGGAGACCGGGGGCATGCTGGCGGGACCGACCCTGACCTGTCGCTAGGCCCTGTCGTCTCCTTGCCGTCGTCCGCCCGCCTAGAGAGTGGGAATGCGACGTCACGGCTACCGCGGCGGGAGCAGGTCCAGGGTGCGCTCCCAGGCGACGTCCGGCCGGCTGCCGTCCGGCCGGACGTCGCCGGTGTACGCCTCGCCGAAGCGGACCCCCATCCCGCGCAGCCGTCGCAGGCTGTCCTGGTAGGCGGGGTGGGCGGCCAGCGCGTCGGCGACGCAGGGCAGGACGGCGATCGGTACGCCCAGCCCCGCGGCCTCGCTCAGGGTGCCGAGCGCCAGGGTGTCGGCGATCCCGGCGGCCCACTTGTTGAGGGTGTTGAAGGTGGCGGGGGCCACCACAACGGCGTCCGGGGGCGGGAAGGGGCGGGGGTCGGCCGGTGAGCGCCAGGCCGATCTGACGGGGCGGCCCGTCTGTGCCTCCACCGCCCCGCTGTCGAAGAAGCCGCCCATCGCCACGGGGGTGGCGATGACCCCGACCTCCCAGTCCCGTTCCTGGGCGGCGGTGATCAGCTTGCTGACGCCCGCGGCGATCCCGGCCGCGCACACGACGACGTAGAGGAAGGGCCTTGCGGCCTGTTCGGTCATCCGGGAACCCTACTGAAGCGGGAAGGACACCCCTCGCTCGGCCTCGGGTCGGGGTCCGTGGATGCGGCGCTCCTTCTCCTCGATGGCTACGTCGTTGATGCTCGCCTCCCGCCGGGTCATCAGGCCGTGCTCGTCGAACTCCCACAGTTCGTTGCCGTAGGAGCGCCACCACTGGCCGTCGGTGTCGTGGGACTCGTACTGGAAGCGGACGGCGATGCGGTTGCCGTCGAAGGCCCACAGGTCCTTGCGCAGCGCGTAGTCCAGCTCTCGCTGCCACTTGGCGGTGAGGAACGCGACGATCCCGTCGCGGCCGGTGACGAAGGTGTCGCGGTTGCGCCAGACGGAGTCCTCGGAGTAGGCGAGTGCCACCTTGTGCGGATCCCGGGTGTTCCAGGCGTCTTCGGCGGCCTGCACCTTCTGCGCGGCGGTCTCGCGGGTGAACGGCGGCAGGGGCGGGCGGTCGGCCATGGTCTCCTCCTGGGCTTGGACGGCATGGGCTCGGACAGCATTCGGAGAACGAGCGTTCTCCGGGTAGCTGCTACCGTAGGAGAACGCTCGTTCTCTCGTCAAGGAACACATCGAGGAGTGATGGTGTCGCCGATGGACAGCGCGGTCGCCCGGGACCGGGCACTCGACGCCGCCGAGGAACTGTTCTACGCCCGCGGCGTCCAGTCCGTGGGCATGGACGAACTGCGCGGCGCGTCGGGCGTCTCGCTCAAGCGCCTCTACCAGCTCTTCCCCACCAAGGAGCAGCTCGTCGCGGCCTGTCTGGCGCGGCGGGACGAGCGCTGGCACGGACGCCTCGCCGCGCACCTGGCGGAGCAGCGGGACCCGACGGAGCGGATCCTCGCCGTCTTCGACTGGCTGGAAGGGTGGTTCGGCGAGGACGGATTCCGGGGGTGCGCCTGGATCAACGCCCACGGCGAGCTGGGCGCCACCTCGGCTCTGGTGGCCGAGCAGGTGCGCGCGCACAAGGAGGCGTTCCGGCGCCGGCTCGCCTCGCTCGTGGAGGACGCCGGGCTGCCCGCCGCACTGGCCGGGCCGCTGTTCCTGCTGGCCGAGGGAGCCATGGTGACGGCGGGCATCACCGGGAGCACCCGGCCGGCGGCCGAGGCCCGCGCGGCGGCGCGGGCGCTGATGGCGGCCGCCGGCCGGGGCGAACTCAGCCGGCCGTCTCCGACACCGTGATGGCACTCACCGGGCAGGCGCGGGCCGCCTCCCGGACCATCGGGTCGCCCGCGCCGTCCTCGCGTCCGGGCAGCAGGGTGCTGTAACCGTCGTCGTCCTGGGTGAAGACACCCGGTGCGGCCAGCGCGCACTGGCCGGCCCCGATACAGACGTCCTTGTCGATGTCGATGCGCATGAACAGAGCCTCTTACCAGGTCACGGGGAGTTCCAGCATCCCCTGGATCGTGTCGCCGGGCTTGAAGCGGACGTCCTCGACCGGGACGGCCGGCCGCAGCCCCGGCAGGCGGGTCAGGAGGGTACCGAGGGCGATCTCCAGCTCCGCGCGGGCGAGGTTCTGGCCCAGGCACTGGTGGATCCCGAAGCCGAAGGCCACGTGGTGGCGGACGGGGCGGTGGAAGTCGAGGCTGTCGGGGTCCGCGTACTGAGCCGGGTCGCGGTTGATCACCGAGGTCGAGAAGAGCACGCCCTCGCCGGCCCGGATGGTGGTGCCGGCGATCTCGATGTCCTCCAGCGCCACCCGCAGCAGGCCGTCCGCGATGGACAGCATCCGCATCAGCTCCTCGACGGCGGCGGGCAGCAGCGCCGGATCGGCGCGCAGTTCGGCCAGCCGCTCGGGGTGCTGGAGCAGGGTGTAGGTGCCGAGGGAGATCATGTTGGCGGTCGTCTCATGGCCCGCGACCAGCAGGATGAGGGCCAGCGAGACGAGTTCCTCGCGGTCGAGGGTGCCCTCGCGCAGCTGGTGGTGGACGAGGTCGTCGAGGATGCCGTCGCCGGGTTCGGTCTGCTTCGCCTTGTCGTCGACCAGTTGTCCGAGGTAGCCCTCCAGACGGTCGCGGGCCACCCGGGCGTCGGCCGCCGTGGGGCCGCGCAGCAGCCGGCGGGACTGTTCCTCGAAGTACTCGTGATCGGCGTACGGCACCCCCAGCAGGCGGCAGATCACCATCGAGGGCAGGGGCAGGGCGAAGGCGGAGACCAGCTCGGCGGGCGGTCCCTCGGCGATCATGGCGTCCAGCAGCCCGTCCACGGTCCGCTGGATCCACGGCCGCAGCTCGGTCGCGCGTCTGACGGTGAACGACGGGATCATCAGCCGCCGCTGTCGCTGGTGCTCGGGATCGTCCACCCCGACCAGGGCCGCGCGGCGGTCACGGATGCCGGCCAGGCGCTCGGTGGGTATGGGAAAGCCGGGACGGCGGCGGTCGCTGGACAGGCGGGGATCGGCGAGCAGGGCTCGGGCGGTGGCGTGCGCGGTGACCGCCCAGACCTCGCGGCCGTCGAAGAGGGTGACGCGGGACAGCGCGTGCCCGTCGCGCAGCGGCGCGTATCCGGTGGGCGGGTGGTAGGGGCAGGTGCGGTCCTGCGGGAAGGCGACGGGTTCGGCCGGGGTCGCCGGGCCGGTGATGTCCGTCAGTTCCGTCATGGAAAGACCTCGCAGACGAAGAAGTGCGTCGTGCCGATCTTCATTAGATGCCTCGGGCATCTATGGGGCGACGGCAAGTTCGGCCACTTCGGTGAGGTGTGTGATCTGGCCGAAGAGCGGTTGATCGCAGGGGCGGTATCCGGCCACACATCGCCAACGCGTCCACCGGTCAGGGCAGCCGGCGATGCGCCTTCGGCCGGGCGAAGGCACGCGCGACCGCGAGACTGTCCTCGTACACGTGATGCCGTACGACCATACCGGTTCGAATGGTGAGATGCAGGGCGAACCGGGCGGCGTACGCGCGGCCGGTCGGCTCGGCCGTCTGCCCGATGACGCCGAGCACGACCGCGTCCTCGCCGTCGACCAGGATCCGCTCGACGCGGGTGTCCGCCCGCTCCGGTACGTGGTACGCGGCCAGCTCCCGGTAGTGCGCGGCGGCGTCGGCGCGGGTGGAACGGTGCCGGATCCACGGGGCGTCGGCGCGGCCGTGCTCCTCCTCCGGCCAGTCGAACCGCCAGTCGCAGCCGTCGGCGTACAGCTCGGCGATCCGCTCCGGGTCACCCTGGCCGATCCTGTGCAGCAGTTCCTCGACCGCGGCGCGGGTCGACCGGTCGTGGCTGGTCGTCATGGGCAGCTCCTTGTGCGCACGGACCGACGGGTTGCCGGGACGCGGACCACTGTGCCGCGTGCACCGGGGCGGCGCGATTACCCCGGAGGTCATCACCCCGCCGGCCCAACCGGTCCGCGGTGCGGATGATTCGCGGCGCCACGGGTGTTGAATGCCGGTGGCAGACAGCCGTTGGACCGACGAAGGGGACGGATCCATGCCTCTTGAGGGCGAGTACGAGCCCAGCCCGACACAGTGGGTGCGCGAGCAGGTCGAGCTGTACGAGAGCTCCGGCGGGACGAAGGGCACGACACTCCTCGACACCGGGCTGCCGGTGGTCGTGCTGACCTCCCGGGGCGCGAAGAGCGGAAAGATCCGCAAGACGCCGCTGATGCGGGTGGAGCACGAGGGGACGTACGCGGTGGTCGCCTCGCAGGGCGGCGCGCCCAAGCATCCGGTGTGGTACTTCAACATCACCTCCGATCCGCATGTCGAGCTGCAGGACGGGCCGGTCAAGCGGGACATGAGGGCCCGTGAGGTCACCGGTGAGGAGAAGGCGCAGTGGTGGGAGCGGGCCGTCGCCGCGTACCCGCCGTACGCCGACTACCAGGAGAAGACCTCGCGGGAGATTCCGGTCTTCGTGCTGGAGCCCGTCGAGGAGAGCTGACCGAAGAGGGCCGCGGAGAGCGGCTTCCCGCCGCGCACCGACCGGTTTCAGAAATATCTGTGCCGGTCAGGTGTGAACCCGTCTCGGGGCGGGCACTCGTGCCTCAGGCCCCGCCGCGTTCCCCCGTCGCGGCGGGGCTCTCCGCTGCCTCGCCCGCCGGCCGGTCGGTCACGTCCAGGAAGATCTGGTCGGCCTCGGGGAAAGTCCTCGCCAGGGACCGCTTGATGCGTACGGCGACCTCCTCCACCCGCTCGCTGTCCAGGCCCGGCACCAGGTCGATGCGGGCGGCCACCAGGGTGGAGTCGAGGCCCATCTTCATCGTGAACAGGGCCTCCACGCTGTCGATCTCCGGCTGTGCCCGCAGCAGCGAGCGGATGCGGCCGCTCAGCTCCGGGTCGGCGGCCTGGCCGATGAGCTGGTCCCGGGCGTCGCGGCCCAGCCGGTAGGCGACGTACACCAGCAGCACGCCGATCGCCAGCGAGGCCGACGCCTCCCAGGCGACCTGCCCGGTCACCATGTGCAGGGCCATCCCGACGAGGGCGAGCACCACACCGAGCACCGCCGTGCCGTCCTCGGCGACCACCGTGCGCAGCGCCGGATCGCTCAGCGAGCCGAGGCCGCCGCCCTGCCGGCGCACCTGGTGCAGGGCGCGCAGCAGCGAGATGCCTTCGGCGACGAGGGCCACGCCCAGCACGATGAGGCCCGCCACATAGCCGCCGAACGTCTCCTCGGTGCCCTGGCTCAGCGCCTCGGCGCCCTGGAAGAAGGAGAAACAGCCGCCCATGACGAAGATGCCGACGGCGGCGAGGAGGGACCAGAAGAAGCGTTCCTTGCCGTAGCCGAAGGGGTGTCGCTTGTCCGCGGGGCGGCGGCTGCGGCGCAGCGCGGCCAGCAGGAACACCTCGTTGAAGCTGTCGGCCACGGAGTGCGCGGCCTCCGACAGCAGTGCGGGCGAGCCCGCGAGGACACCGCCGACGGCCTTGGCGACGGCGATCACCAGATTGGCGGCGAGCGCCACGAGGACGGTGACCTTGGTGCGCCGGTCGGACGTGGGGCCGGCGTCGGGCACCGCACGGCTCTGCCCGCCGTTCCCCGCACCGTGCTGCCCGGCAGCCGGTGTGGGGGGCGTGGCGTTGTCCTCGGCCGTTCGTGCGGCCTGTTTCCGTTCCGGGGATGTGCCGCTCACCTGACGACGACTGCCCCCGAGCGGGCGGATCACACCGTGCGGGCGGCGGAAAACGGGGAAGGCGAATCCGAGGAGCAACGGGCGGCGAGGAGGCAGACATGGGCGGCGACGGCAACCGTGCCTACGGCCACAAGACGTTCAGCCGGTCCAGGAGCCACTTCACGGACCGGATCACCGCCGACGGACGGGACGGCTGGCCGGTGGAGGCGGGCCGGTACCGGCTGGTGGTCTCCCGGGCCTGTCCGTGGGCGAGCCGGGCGGTGATCTCCCGGCGGCTGCTGGGCCTGGAGGACGCGCTGCCGATGGCCGTCGCGGATCCGGTCCAGGACGACCGCAGCTGGCGGTTCACGCTGGACCCCGGCGGCCGGGACCCGGTGCTCGGCATCCGCTTCCTGAGCGAGGCCTACGACCGCCGAGAGACCGGTTACCCGGGCGGGGTCAGCGTGCCCGCCGTCGTGGACGTGCCCAGCGGCCGGCTGGTCACCAACGACTACCAGCGGCTCACCCTGGACCTGGCCACCGAGTGGACGTCCCTGCACCGCCCGGGCGCGCCCGACCTGTACCCCGAGGCCCGGCGTGAGGAGATCGACCAGGTGATGGCCGAGGTGTACGAGGACGTGAACAACGGTGTGTACCGGGCCGGGTTCGCCACCCACCAGGAGGAGTACGAGAAGGCGTGCACGGGCGTCTTCCGGCGGCTGGAAGTGATCGCCGAGCGGCTGTCCGGACAGCGGTATCTGGTCGGCGACACCCTCACGGAAGCGGACATCCGGCTGTTCACCACGCTGGTCCGGTTCGACGCCGTCTACCACGGCCACTTCAAGTGCAACCGCTGGAAGCTGACGGAGAACCCGGTGCTGTGGGCGTACGCCCGGGACCTGTTCCAGACACCGGGGTTCGGTGACACCGTCGACTTCGACCACATCAAGCGGCATTACTACCAGGTGCACACCGGGATCAATCCCACCGGGATCGTGCCCGTCGGCCCCGATCTCGCCGGCTGGCTGGTTCCGCACCACCGCGAGGAGCTGGGCGGCCGGCCGTTCGGCGAGGGCACGGCGCCGGGACCGGTGCGCCCTGGCGAACGGGTGGCCGCCGCGGGTCGGCCCGCTTGAGGGCCGACCGACGAGGAAGGAGTCACACATGGCCAAGCAGAAGAAGAAAAAGCTCCCGTTCGTCTACCAGCCGATCGGTTTCGTGATGAGCTGGGTGAGTGGCGCGCTGGCCGGAATGGCCTTCCGGCAGGCGTGGAAGGCGATCCGGCACGAGGACGACGCGCCCGACGCCCTCGACCAGGACCGCGGCTGGGGCGAGATCCTGCTGGCCGCGGCGGTCCAGGGCGCGATCTTCGCCGTGGTCCGCAGCGCTGTCGACCGGACGGGGGCGAAGGCCATTGCCCGGTCGACGGGTCAGTGGCCGGTGGCCGACCAGGGCGGCCGGGACTGAGCCCCTAGGGGGTGATCCACGTGCCGTCTCTCATCAACTCCCGGCCGCGCAGCTCGTTCTCCTCGCGCCAGGCCTGGACACGCTGCGGGAGGATCCTGAAGTACAGGTAACGGGTGGAGAGTTGACGGGGGTCGAAGCCTGTCTTGCCGGCGAACACCTCGGCGTCCTCCTCGGGCAGGTCCTCCGGTGTCACCGCCTGGACGGTGCCCTCGATCAGGACGACGTCCCGGGTCGGACCGAGGCCGAGGCGGGTGCGGCCGGTGGCCACGAGGTTGCGGCCGGTGGGGCTCTCGGCCGGGGTGGCGATCAGCAGGGTGGCGCCGTCCCACACGAAGGACAGCGGCACGAGGTAGGGCGTGCCGCCGTCGGGGCCGGCGGTGGAGACCCAGACGTCGACATCGTGCTCCAGCCGGTGCAGAGTGTCCTTCTTGCGCTGTTCGGCGGTACGGGCGGGCGGTGGGGTCATGGCGTACGGCCTCCTCGGGATACGGATCCCGTCCAGTGTGGCCGTCGGTCGCTGATCTCCGCACGAATGTGATCAAGGCGTGTCCGGGCGGCCGGCGGGGGCGCGCTCTGCAGCGGGCGGCACGGCCGCTGCTCGTGCCGGTTGCGATGATCAGGTCCGGGTTCACCACCCACCGACCGACCAGGAAAGGCACCATGCACGCTGATCTGCTGTTCACCGGCGGCCCCGTCCTCACCCCCGAAGGCCCGGGGGGCCGTACCGCGACCGCCGTCGCCGTCACCGGGGGCCGCATCACCGCGGTCGGCGGCGACGAGCTGCGCGACCTGGCCGGGCCGGGCACGGAGGTGGTCGACCTGTCCGGGCGGCTGCTGCTGCCCGGCTTCCAGGACGCGCACGTCCATCCGGTGCCCGCGGGCCTGGAGCTGGCCCAGTGCGACCTGAGCGGCACGACGACCGCCGCGGACACCGTGGCCGCCGTACGCGCCTACGCCGAGGCGCATCCCGGGCGGGAGTGGATCCTCGGCGGCGGCTGGTCGATGGAGGCGTTCGCGGGCGGGACGCCGACGAAGGAGCTGCTGGACGCGGTCGTTCCGGACCGGCCGGTGTATCTGCCCAACCGGGACCATCACGGGGCCTGGGTCAACAGCCGTGCCCTGGAACTGGCCGGCATCGACCGGGAGACCCCCGACCCGGCCGACGGGCGGATCGAGCGGGACGCCTCTGGAGAGCCGGGCGGCACGCTGCAGGAGGGTGCGATGCAGCTGGTCGGCCGGTTCGCCCCGCCCGCCACACCGGCCGACCGGCTGGCCGCGCTGCTGCACGCCCAGCGGCATCTGCACGCACTCGGCATCACCGCCTGGCAGGACGCGCTGGTCGGTGACTTCCTCGGCATGGACGACCCGGCCGAGGCGTATCGCACGGCGGCACGGGACGGCTCGCTCACCGCACGGGTGGTGGGCGCGCTGTGGTGGGACCGGGAGCGCGGGGCCGAGCAGATTCCCGAACTCGTGGAGAAGCGCGCCGAGTTCAGTCACGGCCGGTTCCGGGCGGGTGCCGTGAAGCTGATGCTGGACGGAGTCGCCGAGAACGGCACGGCCGCGCTGCTGGACCCCTATCTGGACCGGTGCGGCTGCGTGACCGCGAACCGCGGCACGACCTTCCTCGATCCGGCGCAACTGCCCAAGTACGTCACGGAGTTGGACGCTGTCGGCTTCCAGTGCCACTTCCACGCGCTGGGCGACCGGGCCGTACGCGACGCGCTGGACGCGGTCGAGGCGGCCCGTGCCGCGAACGGGCCGAGCGACACCCGGCCGCACCTCGCGCATCTGCAGGTCGTGCACCCGGACGACGTCCCGCGCTTCGCCCGGCTCGGCGCCACCGCGAACATCCAGCCGTTGTGGGCCGCGCACGAGCCGCAGATGGACGAACTGACGATCCCCTTCCTCGGACCCGAACGGGCCGCCCTGCAGTACCCGTTCGGCGCGCTGCTGCGCTCGGGGGCACGGCTCGCGGCGGGCAGCGACTGGCCGGTGAGCAGCCCCGATCCGCTCCAGGGCATCCACGTCGCGGTCAACCGGGTCGAGCCGGGCGGCACCGGACCGGTGTTCCTGCCGAAGGAACGGCTCGGCCTCGCCGACGCGCTGACGGCGTACACGGCCGGATCGGCGTACGTCAACCATCTGGACGACACCGGCCGGGTGGCCGTCGGGGCGCTCGCCGATCTGGTGGTGCTGGACCGCGACCCGTTCGCCGGGCCGCCGGAGGCGATCGCGGAGACGGCCGTGGCGCTCACCTACGTGGGCGGGGAGCGGGTCTACGCGGCCGAGTGAGCCCGTGCGGCGGACCCGGCCCCGCCGCAACGCTCAGCGGGCCTGCTGGAATGTGCGGCGGTACGTCTGGGGGGACACGCCGATCGCCGCGTGCAGGTGCTGCCGCAGTGAGGCGCCGGTGGCGAAGCCTACCTCGGCGGCGATCCGGTCCACCGGCAGGTCGCTGGCCTCCAGCAGGTGCCGGGCGCGGGCGACGCGCTGCTGGATCAGCCAGCGGCCGGGGCTGAGGCCGACCTCGTCGTTGAAGCGGCGGGCGAAGGTGCGCAGGCTCATCCGGGCGTGCCCGGCGAGGTCGGACAGGGTGAGCGGCGTGTCCAGGCGCTCCAGGGCCCAGGCCCGGGTCGCGGCCGTGCTCGCGGCGCCGCTGACCGGGACCGGCTGCTCGATGTACTGGGCCTGGCCGCCGTCCCGGAACGGCGGGACGACACAGCGGCGGGCGACGGAATTGGCGAGCTCGCTGCCGTGGTCGGTCCGCACGATGTGCAGGCAGATGTCCACGCCGGAAGCGGCTCCGGCCGAGGTGAGGATGCGGCCGTCGTCGACGAAGAGGACGTCCGGGTCCAGGTCCACTTCGGGGAACCGGCGGCGGAACACGTCGGCGACCTGCCAGTGCGTGGTCGCGCGGCGGCCGTCGAGCAGGCCGGCCTCGGCGAGCACGAAGGCGGCCGTGCAGATCGACACGATCCGTGTGTCCGGGCGGATCCGGGCGAGCGCCGCGGCGACCTCGTCCGGCAGCCGCGTGGGGATGTACGCGGGCGGCATGGAGGTGACCACCACGGTGTCCGCCGTCCCGAGGATCTCCGGGCCGTGCGCGACACCGATCGTGAAGTCGGCATTGGTGCGCACGGGGCCGCCGTCGACCGAGCAGGTCAGCACCTCGTAGTGGCCGTCGGCGGCGCCGAGGATGCGGCTGGGTATGCCCAGCTCGAAGGGGTAGACGCCATCGAGGGCCAGGACGACCACCCGCTCCGGCGGCCGGGTGCGCAGCTCCATGTCATGCATGGCACGATCCTATCGAAGCTTGGCAATCATGCCATTTCCCGAGCGGGCGCCGCCCGGCAGGCTGGATGACCATGAGCGATGTGAACACGATGCGAGCCATCAGCCAGGACGTCCTCGGCGGTCCCGAGGTCCTGAAGGAAGTACGAGTGGAGCGGCCGCAGCCGGGCCCGAACCAGGTGCTGGTCCGGGTGCGGGCCGCCGGGGTCAATCCCACCGACTGGAAGCACCGGGCCACCGGCGGGTTCCTGGGCGAGCCGCCGTTCGTCCTCGGCTGGGACGTCTCCGGCGAGGTCGTCGAGACCGGGATCGGCGCGGCCGCCTTCCGGCCCGGCGACGAGGTCTTCGGCATGCTGCCCTACCCCTACGGCCACGGATCGCACGCCGAGTACGTGATCGCCCCGGTCCGGGCCCTGACGCACAAGCCGGCCGCGATCGACCACACCCAGGCGGGCGCGCTGCCGCTGGTGTCACTGACCGCCTGGCAGGCGCTGACCGAGCACGCGGACGTGCGGCCCGGGCAGCGGGTGCTGATCCACGCGGCGGCCGGCGGCGTCGGGCACGTGGCCGTGCAGATCGCCAAGGCGCGCGGCGCGTATGTGATCGGCACGGCCAGCGCGGGCAAGCACGACTTCCTGCGGGAGATCGGCGTGGACGAGCCGGTCGACTACCGGTCCACCGATGTCACGGAGGCGGTGCGGGATGTCGACGTGGTCCTGGACACGCTCGGCGGGGACACCTCCGTCGAGTCGCTGAAGGTGCTGCGGCCGGGCGGTGTCGTCGTATCGATCCTGCCGGTGGGGTCCCAGGAGTTCCACGACGAGGCCGAGCGGCTCGGGGTACGGGCCGTGCGCATGCTGGTGGACGCCGACCGGGCCGGGATGGAGAAGATCGCGGAGCTGGCGGAGTCGGGGAAGCTGACGGCGACGATCGCCGGGACGTTCCCGCTGTCCGACGCGGCGAAGGCGCACGAAGTGGGCGACACCGGACGGACCACGGGGAAGCTGGTCCTTCTGGTCGACTGACGGGCCGGCCGACGGGTCTGACGGGTCGGCTGACGGTCGTCCTACGGCGGTTACCGGGCGACAAGCGCCAAACTCGAAGACATATGTCAATCGAACATGCTCAAATTCCTTCCATCGAGGGTAACTTGACGATCGGGAGACCGACGTCCGGGCACGGGTGGGAGGTGATGCCGGCGTGCGAGACGAGCCTGCACCGTTCACCCGTCACCTCCGTGTCTACGAACACCGGGCGCACACGGTCCTGGAGCTGCGCGGCGAGATCGACCTGGCCTCGGCCACGGAAATCGGCCCGCTCCTGGACCGGGTCACCGCCCGGCCCGGTGCACGGGTCGTCATCGACCTGCGGCCGGTGGAGTTCTTCGACTGCTCGGGGCTGCGGCTGCTGTACCGGGCCCGCACCCGTGTCCTGGGCGGCGGCGGACAGCTGCACCTGGTGTGCACGCACCCGCTGACCCTGCGCGTCTTCCGGGTCACCGGGCTGTCCCGCCTGCTGCCCCCGCACCCCACGCTGGACGCGGCCCTGGCCCCCTCCGGGGCCGCGTCCGGCTCGCTGTGAGCGTCCTTCCCGCCGCGCGCTCTACGACGGCTCGAACAGGGCGCTCACCGATTCACCGTTGTGAATGCGCCGTACCGCCTCGGCGAGGGCCGGGGCGATCGAGAGCACCCGCAGCTTGTCCGTGCGCTCCCCGTCCACCGGGACCGGCACGGTGTTGGTGCAGACGATCTCCAGCACGTCCGGCTGCTCGCTCAGCCGCTTCAGCGCACCGGCCGCGAACAGCCCGTGCGTGCAGGCCACCCGGACCGACCGCACGCCCGACTCGCGCAGTCTGCCGAGGAGTTCCAGCACGGTGCTGCCCTTGGCGATCTCGTCGTCCAGCACGATGACGTCCCGCCCGGCGACATCGCCGATGACGGAGCTGACGCTCACCCGGTCGTCCGCGAACCGCTGTTTGGCGCCGGCCGCCACCTGGGCCCCGATGAGCCGGGCGAAGGCGGCGGCCTCCTTGGCGTTGCCGAGGTCCGGCGAGACCACCGTGGTGCGCGTGAGGTCGTACCGGCGGAAATGCGCGGCGAGTTCACGCAGCGCGTTCAGGTGGTCGACCGGCACCGAGAAGAAGCCGTGCACCTGCGGGGAGTGCAGGGTCATGGCGAGCACCCGGCCCGCGCCCGCCGCCACGAGCAGATCTGCGACCAGCCGGCCGCCGATGGAGATGCGCGGGGCGTCCTTCTTGTCGGAGCGGGCGTAGGAGTAGTGCGGCATGACGACGGTGATCCGGGCCGCGGAGGCGCCCCGGGCGGCGTCGCACATCAGCAGCAGCTCCACCAGGTGCTCCTGCACGGGACGGACGAGCGGCTGGACCAGGAACACGTCCCGTTCCCGGCAGTTGGCCTGAAGCTGCACGCCCAGACAGTCGTTGGCGAACCGGCTGACCCGGGCCGGACTGAGCGGTACCCCGAGATGGGCGCAGACCTCGCGGGCCAGGTCGGGATGGGCGCTGCCGCTGAAGACGGCGATGTCTCGCACGATCCGCTCCTCGCAGAATCGTCACGGGCTGGGCCGTCATGCTACTGGCGGCACCCTGTCCCGGCGCGTACGTCAGGCGTGCGATCGCATCAACGCATCCGTCTGGCCCAGCCGTTGGCGGGGCATCCGGACAGCAGGAAGGAGGACCGTCGCGATGACGACTTCCCTCAGGCGCCTGCCCGGCTGGGCCAAGGCCGTCGCCGCGCTCGTCCTGGTGCTCGCCGTGCTGTTCGCCGGAATCCGGCTGGCCGTACTGCCCGGCATCAAGGACCTGTTCGGCACCGAGACGCACGACCGTTCCGGACCCGCCCTGCTCAAGTCGATCCAGGACATGAGCCGTTATGACGCCGCCTCGGGCAACTTCCAGGTGGTCGTCGACCTGGAGAAGGACGCGAAGTTCCTGCCCGACGCGATCCGCGGCACGCGCACCCTGTACGTCGGTGCGGGCACCGTGGACGCGTACGTCGACCTCGGCCGGGTCGGCGAGAAGGACGTGTCGGTCAACGGCGACCGTACGTCCGCCACGCTCCGGCTGCCGCACGCGCGGCTCGGCAGGCCGGCCCTCGACCCCGACCGCTCCTACGCCGTGTCCAAGCAGCGCGGGCTGTTGGACCGGCTCGGCGATCTGTTCTCGGACAATCCCAACAGCGAGCAGGCCGTGCAGAAGCTCGCCGTCCGGCACATCGGCGACGCGGCCAGGAGCAGCGGACTGACCGCCCGCGCCGAGACCAACACCACCGGCATGCTCCAGGGGCTGCTGCGCTCGCTCGGCTTCACCGAGGTGCACATCTCCTACGGTCCCCCGGCGCACTGATCAGCCGCCCAGCACGCCCGGCAGGGCCAGCGCCCCCAGCAGCGTGGCGCCCAGCAGCAGCCAGGCCACGTAGTCGCCGACGTGGCCGGACTGCAGGCGCCGGAGGGGCCGGGCCCAGTCGGGGGCCGCGGTCCACCGCGGGCGGGTCACGGCGAGGCCGGCGAGGGCCACGGCCAGCGCGGTGGAGGCGAGGCCGAGCAGGACGCCGGAAAGCGTCCAGTGGACGGAGGCGTGGGCGCCGCCCGAGCCCGCCTCGTTGACGGAGCGGGCGACCAGGTCGCCGAAGCCGGGGCCCACCCCGACGGCGAGGGCGGCGGCGAGCAGCACGGCGGGCACCGTCGTCATGGTGTCCGGGATCCGGCTCAGCAGGCCCGTCGTCTCGGGTTGCTCACCGGATCCGCTGGTCTCCAGGTCGGAGTCGGCGTTCTCGGGGCGGGGCCCGAGGCCGAGGAACACGCGGGCGGTGACCCGCAGGACGGCGCCGGCGGTGATCGCGGAGGCGGCCACATACACGACGGTGAGCGGGCCGCCGACCGCCTCCTCGGTGACCGCCTTGCCGAGCGCCGTACCGAACGGGGGCAGTCCGGCGAGGCCGAGGGCGCCCACGGCGAACAGCACCGCGGTCGTCCGCAGCTCGCCGGCCCGGCCGTGCAGGGCGTGTTCGTCGACGCTGCCGTACCGGTCGAGCAGCACCCCGGCGCAGGCGAACAGCGCGGCCTTCACCCCGGCGTGGCCGAGCATGTACAGGGCGACCCCGTCGTCGCCCTCCGGGGTGAGGACACCGAGCCCGACGAGGAACAGCCCGGTGTGGGCGACGGTGGAGTAGGCCAGGAGCCGTTTGATGTGCCGCTGGTACCAGCACATGACGGCACCGGTCACGGCCGTGAGAGTGCCCAGCGTCACCAGGGCCCGGGTCAGGTCGGCGGCGGGGATGCCGCCCGGTCCGGCGAAGACGGTGCCGTACACGCGCCAGACGCCGTAGGCGCCGAGTTCGACCATCACGCCGGACAGCAGCATGCACACCGGTGTGGGGGCGACGGCATGCGCGTCCGGGAGCCAGAAGTGCAAGGGTACGGCGGCCGCCTTCACCAGCAGTCCGGTCAGGACCAGCACGAAGGACGCGAGGACCAGCGCGTCCGGTCCGCCGTGCCCGGCCGCCGTGTCCAGGCCGCGGCCGATCTTCGCCATGGCCAGTTCGCCGGTGCGCGCGTACAGCAGACCGATGCCCATGAGCATGCTGTAGGCACCGAGGGAGTTGACGACACCGAAGGTCAGCGCGCCCTGTACGGCCTTCGCGTCGTCGATGCGGTAGCCGGTGAGCGCGTACGCGGTGACGCTCATCAGCTCGAAGAACACGAACGCGTTGAACAGGTCGCCGGCGATGGCGAATCCGCACATCGCACCCTGGAAGACGAGCATCAGCGCGGTGAAGGCGCCGCGGTGACCGCGCGGGGGCTCGTCGAAGTAGCGCCAGGAGTAGGCGAGGGCCGCCAGCGTCAGCAGGGAGACCAGCGCGGCCATGCCGAGCGCGGGGCCGTCGCCGACCACGACGATGCCGACGCTCTCACCGGCGACGGGCAGCCAGCCGCCGACCCACTCGACCATCGGCGGCGAGGAGTTCAGCAGCAGGAGCAGTGCGAGGGCGCCCGTGCCACCGGAGACCACGAAGCCGGTGATCTCGGCGGCGACCCTCGGCAGATGGCGCCCGGTGGCCACCAGCAGGGCGGCGCCGAGCAGGGGGACCGCGACGAGCAGCGGGAGCAGGTGGTGCATCAGCCGCGCAACTCCCGCAGTTCGTCGGGGTCGACCGTGCCGTGCCGTTTGGCGATCTGCAGGACGAGGGCGAGCAGCAACGCGGTGACGGTGGCGCCGACGACGATGTCGGTGAGGGTGAGCGCCTGCACGACCGGGTCGACCACCGGCCGGGAGCCGGGCTGGAGGTCGGAGAAGACGGGTGCGGTGGCGCCGTCCTGGTAGCCGACCGCCAGCAGCAGCACATAGGTCGAGGACTGGCACACCGCGAGACAGCCGACGGCGTGGATGAGGTTCCGGCTGGTGGCGAGGCCGTAGCAGCCGGTCAGGAAGACGTAGGCGGAGACCAGGTAGGGCAGGACATGCATCACGGTGTACTCAACTCCCGTGTTCCTCCTCGATCTCGACGGCCTGGTCGAGGAAGTTCGCGAGCAGGACGACGACCGCGCTCGCCACCTCCATGCCGATGGCCGCGTTCAGCAGGGGGACGGTGCCGCCGGAGGACAGGGTGTTGAAGGTGCCGTACGGCAGGAGGGTGTTGGCGAGGAACGCGGTGCCGGCCAGGACTCCGGCGGCGCCCAGCACCAGGTACGAGGAGACCGCGAGGGCGTCGGAGGTCTCGTAGACGGCGAGCGGGCGGACGCGTTCCAGCGCGCGGTAGTCGGCGCCCAGGTAGAGCAGGTGCAGGGCGGTCGCGGCGACGACCCCGCCCTGGAAGCCGCCGCCCGGGCTGAGCTGGCCGTGGGCGATGACGTAGAGGCCGGTGACCAGGGCGACGGGCAGCACGAGCAGGGCGTAGCGGCGGACCGGCCGGGCCACCTCGGCGGGCCGGGGCCGGGCGCGGTGTTCGTCGCGGGCCTGACGCAGCAGCACCACGCAGCCGAGGACGGCGGCGAACAGGATGCTCATCTCGCCGAGGGTGTCGTAGGCGCGCTGGTCGAAGTTGACCGAGGCGATGGTGTTGGCGGTGTGCCGGGTGAGGGAGGCGTGCACGGCACGGGTGCCGTAGGGGTGGCTCCGGCCGCCGAAGCCGGGCAGATCGAGGCAGGCGGCGACGAGCAGGGCGGCGAGGCCGGCGCCGCCGACGGCCAGCAGGGCGAGTCGCAGCCGGTTCACCGCGCGTCCTCCTTCTCGCGGCCTCGGCGTCTGACCTTGCGTACGCTCAGCATGATCAGCAGCGGGGTGAGCGCGGAGCCCACGGCCAGCTGGGACAGGCCGACGTCCGGGGCCTGGAGCACGGTGAACAGCACGGCCAGCACGGACCCGAGCACGGACAGCACCAGCGCCTGGCGGGCGGGGTCGCGCTGGACCACCGCCGCGGTGGCGGCCGCGGCCATCAGCAGCAGGGCGACGACGATCACGGCGTCGTCCATACGACACCCCCGTTCGCCCCCACCGACGCCCCATCGGCCTCCGCGCACCCCGGCGGCAGCCCCGCCGTCGCATCAGCCGCCACGGACCCCGGCCGAACCGCCGGCACACCCGCGACGAACCCTGCCTTCGACCGGCCCGTCGGCACCACGGCCGCCGGCCACCCCTGCGACCTGCCCCCGCACATGCCCGGCACCACGCACTCCCCCGGCCCACCCGCAGGCACCTGGGCCACCGCACTCTCCAGCAGCCGACCCGCGCGCACACCAACCACCGCACACCCCGACAGTCCACCCGCGCACACCCCAGCCGCCCCCTCCGCCCGCGGCCGGGCCCCGGGCGTCCGGGACGCTGTGCCGGCCCGGACGTCGTGCGAGTGCAGGTCAGCCACCGCGTACCCCCCGGAATCCGCCCGACAGTGCACGAGAGGCGATGACGTTGCCAAAGATCAGGAGGGCGCCGATGACCAGGACCTTCACCATCGCCCGACCTGGGCCGGTGGCGACGCACACGGCGGTCACGACCGCCGCGCCCGCTCCGGCGGCGGTCCAGGTCAGCGCCCAGGCGCTCGGCCGGCCACCTTCCAGGTCGTCGGAGAGGAGCCGGGCGAAGACGAGCGTGCCGACCGGGCCGAGCAGGGCCAGCAGCAGGGCGAGGTCGACGTAGGACGGGCGGCCGTAGCCCTGGGAGAGCAGCAGCAGGGCCGGGCACAGGGCCGAGGTGGTCATGTTCTGGGCGACGACCCGGCGGGCCGGCGGGCCGGTGGTGACGCCCCACAGGGCGGCCGCGCCTCCCCCGCCCAGTTCGACGGTCGCCGCGAGGATCCAGCCGTTCACCGCCAGGTCACCGCCCGCCGGCCGGCCCGTGCCAGCAGCGCCCCGACGGCCGCGGCGCTCCCTCCGACGATCCGTTCCAGGGTGTCGACCGACGTGATGAACACCAGCCACAGCAACGCCAGCGCCCCCCACCAGGCCAGGAGTTCACCGATGGCGAGGAGGGCCGTGCGCGGGGACGTACGCCGGGTCATCGACCACCTCCTCGGTCTGCTCCGTTCACATGCGCGCCGTTATGTCCGAGCTGCCGCTCGGGGCATCCAAGCACCGCCGGGCCCGCGGCGGGGCGGCGGCACGCGGGTCCGCAGCCGGAGTGCCCCGGGAGCGTGAACGGAAACGCCCCTGGGCGCACGGAGCGGTCCGCGCGGTGGCATCCCGGACCGGTTGCCGGGTAACCGGCTTACGGAAAAGGGAAGTTGGAGACCGGAGGACCATATGGCCCGCACCGCCCCGCGCCTGCCCGCCGTGCTGCGCCTGCCGGGGAAGCGGCGGCAGGCCGAGCAGCCCCGCCCGCGGCGACCGAAGGACCGTACGGGTCGCGTCGCCTCGCGTCTGGCTGCTGTGCTGCGCCGACCCGCGGCCGGCAGGGTCCGCCCGCAGGCCGAGCGACCTGCGCTTGCCCTGCCCCTGCGACTGCTGGCGATGCTGGCCGCCTTCGTGTGCATGGTGGCGTTCGCCGCCGCCCTGGCCCGGATCACCCTGGAGCCGTCGCCCGCGTCGGTGCATCTGACGCACAGCAATCTGCACCCGGGCCGCTCTCTGCGGGCCTACGCGGAGCAGGCGCGGACGGTGGACGCGGTACGGCAGATCGGCGGGAACGTGCTCCTCGGCCTGCCGTTCGGGGTGCTGGTGCCGGTCCTCGCGCCGCGGGCCCGAAGGCTGCTTCGGGTGCTGGCACTCACGGCGCTCGTGATGCTGATGGTGGAACTGGCGCAGGGCGCGCTGGTCACCGGGCGGGCCTTCGACATCGACGACGTGCTGCTCAACACCGCCGGGGCGCTGCTCGGCTGGCTGCTGCTGGGGCGGCGGCTCGGGCGTGCGGTGCACCGGCGTGTGCGCACACGCCACTCGGTGGACTGACGAGAAATCAGGAACAGGTCCGGACCAGAGTATTGACGCCCTGTTATCTCACTCCTTAAATCAAGAGGCATTCTCATAGGTCACCGCAGCCCCCACGCCGAACGGAGAGTCATGGCCTCCCCACGCCTGCTCCGCAGATGCCTCCTCGCCGCTCTGTCCGCCGCGCTGGTCGGTTCCGCAGCCGTCGGCCCCGCGCGGGCCCAGGCCGCCGCACCGGCGGCGGCGACCGTCACCACCTTCTCCGACACCTTCGACGGACCCGCGGGATCCGCGGTCGACTCCTCGAAGTGGACGCTGGAGACCGGCGACAACGTCAACAACCACGAGCGGGAGTACTACACCTCGGGCACGCACAACGCGGCCCTGGACGGCCAGGGCCACCTGGTGATCACCGCCCGCAAGGAGAACCCGGCCGGCTACCAGTGCTGGTACGGCAGCTGCCAGTACACCTCGGCCCGGCTGAACACGGCCGGGAAGTTCGAGGCCCGGTACGGGCACGTCGAGGCGCGGATGAAGATCCCGCGAGGGCAGGGCATGTGGCCGGCGTTCTGGATGCTCGGCACGCCCGTGAACTGGCCGGACTCCGGCGAGATCGACGTGATGGAGAACGTCGGCTTCGAGCCCTCCACCGTGCACGGCACCATCCACGGCCCCGGCTACTCCGGATCCGGCGGCATCGGCGCGGCCTACACACTGCCGGGAGGGCAGGCCTTCGCGGACGCCTTCCACACCTTCGCCGTGGACTGGGCGCCCGGGTCGATCACCTGGTCCGTGGACGGGAACGTCTACGAACGGCGCACGCCCGCCGACCTCGGCGGAAAGACGTGGGTGTTCGACAACAAGCCGTTCTTCCTGATCCTGAACCTGGCGGTCGGCGGCTACTGGCCGGGCGACCCGGACGGTAGCACCGCGTTCCCGCAGCAGCTGGTGGTCGACTCGGTGTCGGTGACGACCAGCGACAGCGCGGCCGGGGCGCCGATACGCGGCCTGGCCGGCAAGTGCGTGGACGTGGCCGGCGCGAACTCCGCGAACGGCACCCCGGTGCAGCTCTACGACTGCAACGGTACGGCCGCGCAGATGTGGACGGTAGGCGCGGACGGCACGATCCGGGCGCTCGGCAAGTGCCTGGACGCCACCGGCAACGGCACGGCGGACGGCACGCCCGTCCAGCTGTGGGACTGCACCGGCGGCCCGAACCAGAAGTGGACCGTCACCGGCGCGCAGGACATCGTCAACCCGCAGGCCGGCAAGTGCCTCGACGTGACCGGGAACAACGCGGCCAACGGGACACGCCTGCAGATCTGGCCGTGCACGGGCGGCGCCAACCAGAAGTGGGCGGTCGGCTGAGCCGTCGGCTCAGCGCGGCGTCCAGGTGTACTTGTCACCGCCCACGAAGCGGACCACGTCCGGGTCGTCCAGGTCGTGGATGGTGATGCCGTAGGACGCGGCCGCCTCCAGCACGTCGGTGACGGTCCTGGCCTCACCGACCACCTGACCGTCGATCTCCATGATCCGGAACGGCGGCTCGCCCGGCCTGCCCGGGCACACGCCGTGGACCAGAACCCGCGGATGGGAGATGTGGGGAGCTGCTTGTTCGGTCATGCAATCGAGGGTAGAACGCAACCCGCGCGGACGGGTCATCCACCGGAGCCGTCCAGAAGATCGAGAACCGCGGCCTCGACCGCACCCTGGGTGGCCGGACACCCGAAGTCCCCGTGTTCCCCCAGCCGGGTGAGCACGGGGGCGATGGTCACGCCCTGTTCGAACAGCTCGAAGACCGCGGGGTCGATGTAGGAGGACCGGCACACCGCGGGGGTGTTGCCCAGGTAGTGGCTGACCTCGCGGACCGCCCGGGTGACCTGCCGCCGCCGGGCGGTGTCGCTCGCCCGGGCGTTCTCGGCGGTCACGGCGACCGCCACGGCGGCGAGCACGGTGGCGTGCCAGGTGCGGAAGTCCTTCGCCGTGACATCGGTGCCGGACAGCCGGCGCAGCGCCTCGTTGAGGTCGTCGCCGTGCAGATCGTGCCAGCCGCCCCGCACGAAGAAGACGAGGAAGCGCTCGCCGCCGCGCGGGCGCCGCAGCAGGGCGCGGGTGACCACCTGGACCTGCTCGTCGACCAGGGCACGGACCAGCTCGGTGCCGCCCTTGGCCGGGTAGCTGAACATGATCTCGTCGCGGCCGCAGGTGACGTGCTCGCGGAGCATCGTCGTCAGGCCGTAGGTGCCGCTGTTGCGGGTGTGCCGGTCGCTGCCGATGCGGAAGAACCCGAGGTCGAGCAGGCGGACCGCGCAGGCGGTGACCCGGGGCCGGCTCAGCCCGCGCCCCGCCAGGTCGACGGCCACCCGGGCGCGCAGCTCCGGCATGGCTCGCGCGATCTGCCGGACGTGCGCGTGCTTGGCCTTCTCCTGCTCGGCCCGGAACTGTTCGTGGTACAGGTACTGGCGCCGCCCGGCGTCGTCCGTGCCGACGGCCTGGAGGTGGCCGTTGGGCCAGGGGCAGATCCACACGTCGTGCCAGGCGGGCGGGATGGTGAGGGCGCGGACGCGGGCGAGCTGCCCGGGGTCGGTGAGCGGCTTCCCGCCGATGTCGACGTAACGGAAGCCCTTGCCGCAGCGGACGCGTTCGTAGCCGGGGCCGTCGCAGGAACTGGTCCGCAGGCGCATCGGCTCAGGGACGCCGCCAGTCGTCGCCGGTGAGGTGCGAGCCGGCCTGCGGGCCCATGCGGAGCATGCCGCCGTCGACGCTCCAGGAGGCGCCGGTGACGTACGAGGCGTCCGGGCTCGCCAGGAAGGCGATCACGGCGGCGACCTCGCGGGCGTCGCCGGGCCGCCCGAGCGGCACGCCGGGCCGGCGCTCGGTGTGCACGTCGATGTCCTCCTGGCCGGTCATCGGCGTGGCGATCTCGCCGGGCGCGACCGCGTTCACGGTGATGCCGTACTCGGCGAGCTCCAGCGCCATCACCTGCGTGAGCAGGCCCAGTCCGCCCTTGGCCGCGCAGTACGGGGCCGCGCCGACGCGGGGCTGGTGCTCGTGGACGGAGGTGACGTTGACGATCCGGCCGCCGTCGCCCTGCCGGATCATCCGCCGGGCCGCGCGCTGCCCGCACAGGAACGGGCCGATGAGGTCGACGTCCAGGACGCGCCGTACGTCAGCGAGGGTCAGGTCCAGGTAGGGGGTCATGGTGCCCGTGCCGGCGTTGTTGACCAGCACGTCGATACGGCCGAGTGCGTCGCACAGCTCGTCCACGGTGTCGGCGGCCTCGGGCAGCCGGGTGAGGTCCAGCCGGGCCACGGCGGCGCGGCGGCCGGTGCCGCGCACTTCCTCCGCCGTCCTTTCGGCGCCCTTCTCGTCGGTGTGCCAGGTGATACCGATGTCCAGGCCGGCCTCGGCGAGGCGGACGGCGGTGGCTCGGCCGATTCCGGAGTCCGCGCCGGTCACGATCGCTGCGCTTGGCATGGCCGACCTCCTCAGCTGCGGTTGGGCACTGCAGTACCCGGGGGTGGGGTGGGCAAACGGGTTCGGTTGCCTGGTGCGGGCCGTCGCGGTCTGCGGGTCCGCCGTGACGGTCGCGCAGTTCCCCGCGCCGCTGACCGGCATCCGTCGCACCCTGGGGTGCATGGAACCCGTGGCCGCACTCGACCGGATCGCGTTTCTGCTGGAGCGGGCGTTGGCTCCCAGCTACCGGGTCAAGGCCTTCCGCACCGCCTCCCGGGCACTGGCCGCCCTGCCCGCGGACGAGGTGGCCGAACGGGCCGCGGCCGGGACGCTGGAGGCGCTCAGGGGCGTCGGGCCGAAGACCGCACAAGTGGTCCGGGAGGCGCTGGCCGGGGAGGTGCCCGGGTATCTGCGCAAGCTGGAGGAGGAGGCCGGTACGGCGTCCCGGTCCGGTGCGGGGGCGCAGTTGCGGGCGTTGGTCCGCGGGGACTGCCACACGCATTCGGACTGGTCCGACGGGGGAAGTCCGATCGAGGAGATGGGGCGGACGGCGGCCGCGCTCGGGCATGAGTGGACCGCCCTCACGGACCACTCCCCCCGGCTGACCGTGGCCCGCGGCCTGTCGCCGGAGCGGTTGCGCGAGCAGCTGGAGGTGGTGGCGGAGCTGAACGCGCGGTGGGCGCCGTTCCGGCTGCTGACGGGCATCGAGTGCGACATCCTGGAGGACGGCTCGCTGGACCAGGAACCGGAGCTGCTGGAGCGGCTGGACGTGGTCGTGGTGTCCGTGCACTCCAAGCTGCGGATGGACGCCCGGTCGATGACCCGCCGGATGGTGGCCGCCGTGCGGCATCCGCACGCCGATGTGCTCGGGCACTGCACCGGGCGGCTGGTGACGGGCCGGGGGCGCCCCGAGTCGGAGTTCGACGCGGACGCGGTGTTCGCCGCCTGCGCCGAGTCCGGTACGGCCGTGGAGATCAACAGCCGTCCCGAGCGGCTGGACCCGCCCCGCCGGCTGCTGCGCAGGGCCGTGGCCGCGGGGGTGCTGTTCGCCGTGGACACCGACGCTCACGCGCCCGGCCAGCTGGACTGGCAGATCCTCGGCTGTGCCCGGGCCGAGGAGTGCGCGGTGCCCGCCGAGCGGGTGGTGACCACCTGGTCCGCCGACGAGCTGCTGGACTGGACGCGGGAGAGGCGGGTACCGGCGCGGGTGACGGGTTCCTGACCCGGGTCCGCGTGGTACCCGGTCGCGAGCGGCAGCGGGGAAGGAGCCGGGACGGAGCGAGGGAAGGAGCCGGCATGGAGCGAGCCGCCGTCTTCGATGTCGACGGGACCCTCGTCGACACCAATCACCTGCACGTCGTCACCTGGTGGGAGGCCTTCCGCCAGGCCGGGCACGACGTGCCCATGCACGCGGTGCACCGGGCCGTCGGCCTCAGCTCCACGGATCTGATCGCGCACCTGCTCGGTGACGGCCGCGACACCGGCCGGGACGGCGAGCTGAGCGCCGCGCACAAGGCCCTGTACGGCCAGTACTTCGACCGGCTGCCCGCGCTGCCGAGGGCCGGGGAGCTGCTGCGGCGGCTGCACCGCGACGGCTGGACGGTCGTCCTCGCCACCTCGGCCGGCGGTGCCGAGTTGGGGGCCCTGCGCCGGGCCCTCGACGCCGACGACGCGATCGCGGACACGGCGAGCGCGGAGGACGTGCGGGAGGGCAAGCCCGCGCCGGAGCCCGTGGAACACGCGCTGGAACTGGCCGGGGTGCCGGCCGGGCGGGCGGTGTTCGTCGGGGACACCGTGTGGGACATGCAGGCGGGCAGCAAGGCCGGGGTCCGGTGCGTGGGCATGCTGTGCGGCGGGATTCCCCGGGCCGACCTGGAGAAGGCGGGGGCGGAGGCGATCTATGCCGATCCCGCCGATCTGCTCGAAGGGCTCGACGGGAGTCCGCTGGCCCGAGCATCATAGGAAGTGGTGCAGGTCACATCACTCACCGGAACAGGTGGTCGCTCGTTGCACCGGCCACCTCTGGAGCTTTCACCGAGGGGCGACCGCCCTCCGTGCTCGCCCCCTGAGCGCCCCGGCCGTGATTCCCCCGTCGCGGCCGGGGCCCTCCCTATGGGGGCGAGGCGTCAGGGCGTCCAGGCGTCGGCCTTCGCCCCGGCCAGCGCGCCGTCCCGGGCGGCTCCGGCGTCGATGAACGCGCGCAGATCCGCCGTGAGCCGTTCCGCATGCGTGACGAACAGGCCGTGGCCACCGCGCTCGTAGACCTTCAGGGTGCTGTCCGGGACGAGCCGGGCCACACGCTCCCCGGTACGGGCCAGGGGCGCGGAGGTGTCGTCGGTGCCGTGCACGACGAGCACCGGCACGTTCACCGCGGGCAGTTCGGCCGCCATGTCCAGCGCGGCGACCACGCCCCGGATGCCCGTCGCGGCGCGCGGACCGGTGGCCGTGCAGAGGCCGATCAGATAGCGGACGTACTCCGGGGACGGCTCGTTGCCGGGCAGGTGGGCGGCGAAGAAGGCGTCGACCCCGGAGACGAACCAGGCGGCCCGGTCGCGCCGGAACACCTCGTCGTCGGCGCGCACCACCTCAGGGTCCACGCCGTCCGGGGTGCCCGGCGAACGAACCAGGCCCGGGCTGACACCGGCGACCAGGGCGAGGCGGGCCACGCGGGCGGTGCCGTGCCGGGTCAGGCAGCGCAGCACCTCACCGGTTCCGATGGAGTGCCCGATCAGCGTGGCCTCGCGCAGGTCGAGATGGTCGAGCAGACCGTGCAGATCGTCGGCGAGGGTGTCCAGGTCGAAGCCCGACCAGGGGCTCTCGGAGCGGCCATGGCCCCGCCGGTCCAGGGCGACGCAGCGGTAGCCGGCCTCCGCGAGCGGCAGGATCTGGTACTCCCACATCTCGTGGCCGACGTAGGCGCTGGCCGCGAAGACGGCGACGGGGCCATCGGCGGGGCCGTGGTCGACGTAGTGCAGACGGGTGCCGTCGACGGGGCTGTCGTAGTACGGCATGGGGTGCCTCCTCGGCGGTGGGACCTGGTGCGACGCCTCTCGGTCGCGCTCACGTCCTCGATGCTCCCCGGATCCCGCACACCGGTCGATTACCTCCCACGTCATGCCCGGGGTGTGCGCGCACCCGGCCCCGGGTACCCGGCCGTCCGCCGGAGTGTGGGCCGAGAGGAGCCGATGGTGAGCAGCGCAGCGGGCAGCAGGGTCGTCGTGACGGGCGCCACCGGCAACGTCGGCACGAGCGTGGTGCGACTGCTCTCGGAGGACCCGGCGGTCAGGTCGGTGCGCGGACTGGCCCGGCGTACGCCCGAGTGGTCGCCGCCGAAGACCGAGTGGTCCGCGGTCGACATCGCCTCCGACCAGGCGAACCTCGCGGAACGGTTCGAGGGCGCCGACGCGGTGGTGCATCTGGCGTGGGCGTTCCAGCCGACGCACGATCCGGCGGCGACCTGGCGGACCAATGTGCTGGGCGGTATCCGGGTGTTCGAGGCCGTCGCCGCGGCGCGGGTGCCGGTGCTGGTGCACGCGTCCTCCGTGGGCGCGTACTCACCGGGGCCCAAGGACCGCGCGGTGGACGAGTCCTGGCCGACGCACGGCTGGCCCGACGCCGCGTACTGCCGTGAGAAGGCCTATCTGGAGCGCACGCTGGACGTGTTCGAGCGGGACCATCCCGAGGTCCGGGTGGTGCGGATGCGCCCGGCGTTCCTGTTCAAGTGGCAGTCCGCCAGCGAACAGCGCCGGATCTTCGGCGGACGCTTCCTGCCGGGTCCGCTGGCCCGGCCGGAGCTGATGCCGTTCCTGCCGGACATCCCCGGCCTCAGGGTGCAGGCGCTGCACACGGACGACGCCGCGGAGGCCTACCGGCTCGCCGTGACCACGCACAGCGCTCGGGGTGCCTTCAACCTCGCGGCGGATCCGCCGCTCGACGCCGGTGTGCTCGGCGAGCTGCTGGGCAGCCGCCCGGTACGGCTGCCGCGCGCGGCGGCCCGGTCGGCAATCGCCGCGGCCTGGGGGCTGCACCTGCTGCCGGCCTCACCGCACCTGTTCGACGCGGTGCTCCGGCTGCCGCTGATGGACTGCGGTCGGGCGCACACCGAGCTGGGCTGGCAGCCGCGGCGCACGGCGACGGAGGTGCTCCAGGAGTTCCTCGACGGCCTGCAGAAGGGCGCGGGGATGGAGACCGAGCCGATGCGCGGGCGCAAAGTCGGCTGACGCGCCCTGTGTCCACGCCCGAGGGGAGAACGCCATGGCAGCACAACGGGAACCCGAGCCGGGCCAGGACCGGGGCCCGGTCCCGAGGGACATGCCCGACCAGCAGGCGGGCGCCGGCGAGGACCCGTGGGAGGTCACGCCGGACCGGCCGGGTGAGGACGACGCCACCCCGGCCGACGTCCCCGACACGGACGAGGCCGGCTCGGGCCCCCGCGGCGCACCGCACCCGGGCACGGCACAACCCGAACACCCGTCACCGGACGAACCGTCGGCTTGACCGCCGGGGAACGGTGCGGGTCACGCCTTCCTCATTCCGGGCTGGTCCCCGGCTTCTGCAATGCTGCGAACAGCGCGTCGACGGCGGGCCGGAAGGCGTGTTCCGGCGGGGCCGCGAAGCCGATGAGCAGACCTGCCGGCCGCCCGTGAGGATCGATGTGGAGTTCGGACAGGCCGCGCAGGGCAAGTCCCTGCCGGGCGCAGCGGGAGAGGATCTCCTGCTCGGGCGGCCAGTCGGCGGAGAGGGTCACGAGAGTGTGCAGACCGGCGGGAACGCCGTGGGCGTCGAGTCCCGTGACACCGGACAGGCGGGCCAGGAGCACTTCCCGTCGTCGGCGGTAGCGCAGGCGGGTGGCGCGGACGTGGCGGTCGTACGCGTGCGTGGTGATCAGATCCGCGAGGATCAGCTGGGAGAGGCTCTCGGTGTACAGGTCGGCCTGCTGCTTGGCCTCGACCACCGGCTGCACCAGCTGGGGCGGTAGGGCCATCCAGGCCAGGCGCAGAGCCGGCCCCAGGGTCTTGGAGGCGGTACCGCAGTAGACGGTCCGGTCGGGAGCGATGCCCTGGAGGGCGCCGACGGGTTGGCGGTCGTAGCGGTACTCGCCGTCGTAGTCGTCCTCGATGATCAGACCTCCGGTGGCACGTGCCCAGGCACCGACGGCCTGTCGTCGGCCGGGGTGGAGGGGGACCCCGGTCGGGTACTGGTGCGAGGGCGTGAGCAGCACGGCGTCGGCCTCGTGCGTCAGCGCGTCCACGCAGGCGCCGTGGGCGTCGACGGGCACGGGCGGGGTGGCGAGTCCGGCGCGCTGGACGACCGCGCGGAAGGCGTTGTGGCTGGGATCCTCGACGGCCACCGTCCTGGCGCCGTTCCGGGCCAGCACACTGCTGAGCAGGCTCAGGCCCTGGTAGTAGCCGGAGGTGATGACGATCCGGTCGGCGCTCGTGACCACACCGCGGGTACGGCCCAGGTAGTCGGCCACCGCGGCACGCAGTTCGATCCGGCCCTGCGGGTCTTTGGCGCCGAGCACCATCGAGCGGGGGTCCGCGACCACCCGGCGTGTCGCCGCGAGCCAGGCCCGGGCGGGGAAGGCGCTGACGTCGGGAAGCCCCGGGCGCAGGTCATGGCGGGGACCCGCCGGTATCGGCGTGACCGGCTCGGAGGTCACCGCCTTGGGCGGTATGTCGGTCACGGTGGTGCCCGACCCGGGCCGGGTGGTCAGGTAGCCCTCTTCGACCAGTTGGTCGTAAGCGGCGGTCACCGTGCCACGGGACAGGCCGAGTTCGGTGGCCAGCCCCCGGGTGGAGGGCAGGAGCGTCCCCGCGGACAGGCGCCCCTGGCGGATCGCGTCGCGCAGCGCCGACTCCAGAGCCGCACGGCGGCCGGTCGAGGGGTTGAGATCGATATGCAGGTCGACGCGTGAACCGGACCAGGATTTCCGCACGGAACTGGATCTTACTCGTGGTCCGGTGTCCGCCTAGCGTCGGCCCAGGTGATCAACGGCCCGACAGCGACAGGACGTTCCGCGATGATCGTGACAGCCCATCTCAGCGACACCCACATCGACAGTGAGCCGCGCAGCATCGAGCGCACCCGCGCCGTCATGCGCTACCTGGAAGAGCTGCCGTACGACCTGGACGCGGTCCTGGTGACCGGAGACATCACCGATCACGGTCTGCCTGCCGAGTACGAACAGGCCCGGCGGCTCTTCTCCTCGCGGCACCCGGTGCTGCTCTGTCCCGGCAACCACGACCGGCGTGATGCGTTCCGCACCCACCTGTTGGGGCAGGCGAGTGCCACGACTCCGGTCAACCAGGTGCACCGCGGCGCCGACGTGGTCATCGCGATGTGCGACTCGTCGGTGCCGGGCAAGGACGAGGGTTTCCTCTCGGACGAGACCCTGGCGTGGCTCGGGGACGTCCTGGCCCGAACGTCCGACCGGACGCCCGTGCTGATCGGATTCCACCACCCGCCGGCGCAGTTGCACGTCCCGTTCGTCGACGGCATCCGCCAGTTCGGTGCCGAGCGACTCGCGGCGCTCGCCGACCGCCACCCCAATGTCGCGGCGTTCGTCTGCGGCCATGCCCACACCGCCGCGGCGACCGTCTTCGCCGGGCGCCCGCTGCTGGTGGCCCCCGGAGTCGTCTCCACGACCCGTCTTCCGTGGGAACAGCGTGCGCACCCCCAGGACCATGTCCACCTGGACCACCGTCCCGCACTCGCTTTCCATGTCCTCGACGAGACAGGACGGTTGACCACGCACTTCCGTCAGATCCCCGGGTGAGCACGCCGCAGCGGCGCGGGAGAACCGCCATCGAAATCGACAGCGGGCTGCGCCGCACGCGACGAGGAGCGAGCGCCGGGCAAGGCGGTCGACCGTGATCAGCAGCCCGTGACGGCAGTCGACCTCGTCGACGTCTCCTGATCGTCCGGCGCGGGGAGTTCGTCGACCGCCGGCAGGTGACCGCACGCGGCGCGGACACCTGGCGAGCCCGGTCCCCGGTGGCACCGGACCCGTCAGCGCGGCGTCCGCTCCCGGAGCGCCGCACGCCACGCCGGCAGCCGGGTCTCGGTGGTCGGTTCCGGGCGTCGGCCGCCGCTCGCGAAGAACTCGGCCAGCGGCAGGATCGCCGCACCGACGGTGACCGCGTCGGGGCCGAGCCGCCCGAGGCCGATGGTCACCTTCGCGGCCGGATGGCGCAGCGCGTGCGTCATCGCATGGCGCCGTACGGCGGGCAGGAAGCGGGGGCCGAGCTGCAGCCCGGCCCAGCCGCCGATGAGGATCCGTTCGGGCTGGAACAGGTTGATCAGGTCGGACAGGCCGGCGCCGAGGTACTCGGCGGTCTCCTCCAGGACGGCCAGCGCCACCGGGTCGGGCTCGGTACCCTCGGGCGGGTAGGCGACGGCGAGCATCGCGGTGAGCGCGGTCTCCTCGTCGGTTTCCTCGGGGGGCCGGCCGCCGCCTTCCCGCCAGCGGGCGAGCAGCGACTCGGCGCCCGCGTAGGCCTCCAGGCAGCCGGGCGCGCCGCAGCGGCAGCGGCGTCCGCGCACCCGTACCGTCAGATGACCCCATTCGACGGCCCGTCCGTGCTCCACCTCCGGGGTGACCACGCAGGCGCCGACGCCGGAGCCGAAGAGCACGACCACGGCGTTGCGGGCGCCGCGTCCCGCGCCGAACCACATCTCGGCCTGCCCCAGTGTCTTCGCACCGTTGTCGATGAAGTACGGGACCCGGTCCGGGAGTTGTGAGGCCGAGCGGAGCAGCCGCTCCAGCGGGGCCGCGTCCCAGCCGATGGTCTGGCCGTGGACGACGGCGCCCTGGTCCGGGGTGTGCTCGACGATGCCGGGCACGCCGACGCCGACACCGAGCAGCCGCCCGGGCACGGCCTGTTCGGCGCCGAGGACCTCGGCGATGCCGTCGCGGATGTGCCCGGCGATCACCTCGACGTCGTAGCAGCCCTGTGGGCTCAAGCCGCGCTCGGCACGGGCGAGTTCGGTCAGGGTCAGATCGAACAGCTCGACGCGGACACGGGTTTCGCCGACGTCGATGCCGATCATCTGTCCGCTGTCCGGGGCGACGCGCAGCAGGGTACGAGGCCGGCCGCCGTCGGAGTCGACGCTGCCGGCCTCCTCGACCAGACCGTCCGCGATCAGGTCGGCGACCACGTTGCTGACCGAGCCGCTGCTCAGGCCGGTGGCCGGGCCCAGCTCGAACCGGCTGAGGGGGCCGTCGAAGTACAGCTTCTGCAGCACGGCCGTACGGTTGCCCCGCCTGAGGTCGCGTACCGTGCGCCCGTTCCGCTCTGACATGCGGCTCCCTTCACGAACCACGTCCGACCTGCAACATACCCCTTCGGGCGGGCGGGATGCGTTATTCCCCAACCCTTAGTTCATGATCTGAGCTAAGCGGAGCGCTCCGCGGGCCTCGCCGTTGGACTGCGGGTCGGTCGCCTCAGCCCGCCGCGTACACGTCCTCCACGTAACGCCCCTCCGCGATCAACGAGTCGAGCCACTGCCCGGCGTCGGCCGAGTCGGTGCCGGGAGCGTGTTCCCGGTACAGCGTGCCGAACGCCTCGCGGACGCCCGGTGCCATCCGGGCACCGTCCCCGCAGACGTACACCCGGGCCCCGGCGTTCAGCAGCTCCCAGATCTCCCCGGCCTCGGCGGCGATGCGGTGCTGCACGAAGGCGGCACCGTTCTCGGGGGCGGCGCTGAAGGCAGGGCGCAGCGAGACCGCGCCTGCCGCCTCCGCGTCCCGCAGTTCCCCGGCGTGCAGGAAGTCGGCGTCGGGGGCGTCGCAGCCGAAGTACAGCAGTGCGGGCGGGAGTTCGGCGCCCGCGGTGCGGGCCGCGGTGCGGTCGGCGACGGCGCCGCGGAACGGGGCGAGTCCGGTGCCGGCCGCGACCATCACCACGGGTGCCGAGTCATCGATCCGGAAGGCCTCGCGGCAGGGCTGGACGCGGGCGTACACGGTGTCGCCCGGCCGGACGGAGGCGAGGTAGCCGGAGCCGGTGCCCCGGTAGCGGCCCCGGCCGATGGGGCTCCCCCCGCGCGAGCGCAGCCGAGCACGGGGGAGGGCGGGGGCGTCGAGCACGGAGACCATCAGGTCCACATGGCCGGCGTCGACGGCCGGCGAGGAGGACACCGAGTAGTGGCGGGGCCGCAGCGGGGTCAGCAGGTCGAGCAGGAGCGGCCAGTCCAGCGCGCCGCGCAGGGCGGGGTGGTCCTCGGCCAGCTCCACCAGCGTGCGCGGATCGTCACCGGCCAGGGCGGCGAGGGCGGCGCGCTCGGGCGGGCAGGGGTTGGCCTCGGCGAGCAGGGCCGCCTGCCGGGCGGTCGGCCGCTCCTGCAACTCGACGTGATGGGTGAGGAGTTGCCGGACGGTGAGCGGGCGGTCCACGGCGAGGCCGTCGTGCCGAGGGCGGGTGGGGCGGAGGTCCAGGACGGCGTCGGGGTCGAGGCCGAAGGCGGCGACGGCGCGGTCCACCAGGTCCGGGGCGTTGGCCGGCAGTACGGTCAGATGGTCGGCGGTGCGGTAGGTGACGCCCTCGGGCAGCGCGATGCGCAGGAACCGCTTGGTGCGCGGGTGGTCCGGCGCGGTCAGGTCGTACGCCTCGGTCACGGTCATCGGGACCAGTTCGTGCCGCTCGGCGAGGGCGTCCAGCGGGCCGCCGCTCAGCGTGCGCACCTCGTAGGCGTGGGCGGGCTCCTCGGCCGCGGTGCCGTGCGCGGCGTCCGGGTCGCCGTACTCGGTCAGGAGGGCGGTGCGCAGCCGGGCCGTGAACTGCCGCACGGTGCCGGTGAGATCGCCGGAGGCGTCGGCCGCGGCGCGGTCGGTCAGGCGGGTGGCGCCGAGTTCGGCGAGGCGGGCGTCGATGCGGGTGGGGACGTGCTGGTAGGTGGCGGCCCAGTTGCGGTCGCCGACGCCGAGGACGGCGTAGGTGACGCCGGCCAGGTCGGGGGTGCCGTCGAGCCATGCGGTGAAGGCGCCGGCGTCGTCGGTGGGGCGGCCGTTGTAGGAGGCGGCGGTGATGACGACGGCCCGGTCGGTGGGCAGTCCGTCCGCGTACGCGTCCAGGGCGGCGACCTCGGTGGCGCAGCCCACGGCGGCGGCCTCGTCGGCGAGCTGGGCGGCGAAGGCGCGGCAGGTGCCGTAGTTGCTGCCGTGCAGGAAGAGGACGCTCGTGCCGGGACGGACCCGGGCCGGGAGCGTGTCCGGGGCGGCCGTCCGGTCGGCCTGCGCGGGGAGGGTGCCGGGCAGCGGGGCGTGGACGCGGTCGGCGGGGGTGCGCGGGGTGAGCGTGAGGGTGAACCCGTCGGGCTTGAGGGTGAGGGTCTCCTTGACGGTGAGCCGGTAGCCGGCGTGGTCGTGCAGCCGGTAGCGGTGCACCAGCATGGCGAGCAGCATGGTCGCCTCGTGCAGCGCGAACTGCCGCCCGATGCAGGCGCGTTCGCCGGTGCCGAAGGGCTTGAAGGCGTGCACCGGGCGGGCGGCTTCGGCCTCCGCGGTGAACCGCTCGGGGTCGAACAGCTCCGGGTTGTCGCCCCACACGGGCTGCCGGTGCAGCATCGGGGTGAGCACGGTGACGGCCTGGCCGGCGGCGAGCGGGATCCGGCCGCCGAGGACGGTGTCCTCGCGGGCGTGCCGGCTGAACGCGGCGGCCGTCGGCCACAGCCTGAGCGCCTCGTTGAGGACCTGACGGGTGTAGGTGAGCCGGCCGATGTCGTCGTACGACGGCTCGGGGTCGGCCGAGTCGCCCCACAGCGCGTCGGCCTCACGCTGCACCAGCCGGAGCACGGCGGGGTGCTTGGCGAGGTAGTACAGGGCGAAGGACATCGCGCCGGAGGTCGTCTCGTGGCCGGCGATCAGGAAGGTGATGACCTGGTTGCGGATGTTGGCGGCGTCCAGGGTGGTGCCGTCGGCGGGGTGCGGGACGCTGAGCATCAGCCCGAGCAGGTCCTCGGCGCCGCTCTGGTCGGTGCCGGTGCGGGCGGCGATGACGTCGTCCACGACCTGGGCGAGGTAGCCGGCGTCCGCCCGGAAGGCCGCGTCGGCCGCGGAGTGGTCCTGGCCCGGCGTGCGGCCCAGCTGGTTCATGCTCCACTCCAGGCAGCGGACCATCGACTCCACGAAGGGGTGCGGTTCGCTGCGTTCGAAGGAGCGGAAGTCATAGCCGAACCCGGCGAGCCCGATGGTGTCGAGGGTCATGCGGGTCATGTCGTCGGGCACGTCGACGGGGCGCCCGTCGCGCGCCGCGCGGTCCCAGGAGCCGATGAGCCGGCGGGCCACCTTGAGCATGACCGGGTGGTAGGTGCGCATCGAGCCGAGCGCGAAGGCGGGCATCAGGATGTCGTGCGCCTTGGCCCAGTTGGGCTCGTCGTTGTACGCCGTGAACAGGCCGTCGGCGGTGAATTCACGCACGTTCTCCAGCGCGGGCCCGACGTGCTTGGCGAACCGCTCCTCGTCGGCGAGGTCCGCGACCAGGTCGGCGTCGGCGACGAACAGCACGTCCCGGCCGTGCAGTCGGCGCACCAGCACCGGGCCGTGGGTACGCATCAGGCCCATGACCTGCTGCAGGGGGGTGCGGCCGGGACCGGTGGCGGTGATGTCGGCGATGGGGACGCCGGGCAGGGTACCGGCCGGGTCGGGGTGCACTGCGGTGGGGGGCATGGCGCGACAACTGCCTTTCGCGGTAACGGGGTACTCGCGGTAACCGAGTACTGCGTTCCAGGGTGGTCGAGCGGCGCGGTGTGCACGTGCCACCGCACTACACGATCGCGCAGTCAAAAATCGGTCACGGGGCTTGCGCCGACGTCGGACCAGGAGCTCGACGACACGCGCCGGCGGGCCACTGATTTGCCGCTGACCTGGCCCTGCGTCTTGGATGAGGGGGCTGGCTCGGCACATCGGGAGGTAGGTGTGGATGCGGGGCGGGCCGACGGGGTCGTGTGGCGCAACCGCGCGCTGACGCTCTTCGACCGGCTGGCGGTGCCGGTCGCGGTGTGCGATGTGTACGGCCAGGTGATGCTGGCCAACCCCGCGATGGCGGCGGAGTGCGGTACGACGCCGGGGCGGTTGCGGGGCCAAGACGTGCTGGAACTGTTCCGGCCGCAGGAGGCCACGCAGGTGGAGCGGATCGCGGAGGCGCTACGGCTGCGGCACCGCTCGCGCTACCAGGTGTCGGTGCGCTGGCGGGCGTCCGGCGGGGCCGAGCGGTTCGGGGAGCTGACGGCGGACCCGGTCAGCGACAGCGTGGACGAGACACCAACCCTGCTGGTGATGCTGCGGGTGCGGGGCGAGTGCGCACCGGCCGAGCCGGAGCCGGCGCGGGTCACGCCGATGGAGGGCCGGGTGCTGGCGCTGCTGGCGGGCGGCGCCACCACGGCCGGCGCCGCCCGCGAACTGGGCCTCAGCAAGGACGGCGTCACGTACCACCTACGCCGCCTCTCGGCCCGCTGGAACGCCGCCAACCGCACCGAACTGGTCGCCCGCGCCTACGCGTTGGGGGTCCTCACGCCCGGTGCATGGCCACCGGAACCCAGACCGACGGACACGGAGTGAGGCACACCGACCGCCTCGGGACAGTCCGCCACGAAGACTTCGGGCCTGGTCGGATAGGGGTGGGGCGGATGGGGGTGAGGTGGGGCGGACCGTTCCTGCGCTCTCGGGGGCGCCGAAGCGGGCCAGTCCCTGCTCGAAATCCATTGGCACACCTTCCCCTTGGCTTCCTACACTAGCCGCGAACCTAGACCCCCTAGGTTACGGCGATGAACACGAAAGGCCTCCCCCATGAGATCGCTCACCGAGCAGGACATCCGCAACTCCTTTGTCAACTGCTCCAAGGGGGAGGCCAAGCGGCTGTCGGTTCCCCGGGATCTCGGTGAACGCCCTTGGCCCGACCTGGACTTCCTCGGCTGGCGGGATCCGGGCGCGCCCGACCGCAGCTATCTGGTCACCGAACGGGACGGCCGGCTCGTCGGTGTCGCCTTCCGCTTCCAGGCAGCCCAACGCGGGTTCCTGCACCGCAGCATGTGCTCGGTGTGCCTCACTACGCACCCCGGTGGCGGAGTCTCCCTGATGGCGGCACGCAAAGCGGGACCGGCGGGCCGCGAGGGCAACTCGGTCGGCCTGTACATGTGCACCGACCTCGCGTGTTCCCTGTATGTGCGGGGCAGGAAGGTGCCGGAGTCCGGCGCCCGGTTCGAGGAGAGCCTGACGATGGAGGAGCAGATCACCCGCATGACGGGCAATCTCTCCGCGTTCATCGACAAGCTCTACACCTGACAGCCCCGCACCCCCTCTTCAGCGACTGGTGCTCCATGGAGTACTGCGGCGACGCGGTGAAGGTGGATCAGCACGTCATGGCTGCGAGCGAGTGCGATGTCCCGGGGGCCGTCGGGACAGGCGGTGCCGATGCTGCGGGTCGGCCGGGCCCGCTCCAGCGCCTCGTTGGTCCCAGGTGCCGCGGGACCGAGGGTGCAGCGGTGGACGGTGCCGTCCGTGCCGGTGGCGTTGAAGGAGCCCCGGCCGAAGGTCAGGCCCACGCATCGACGGTCCGCAGCCGGTGGGCGGCGCGGTCAAGGGCGGTGACGACCGACCTCGCCGCGCCGGTACCGAGGCGGTCGCGCGGCATGTGAGCAGGGCCAGGACGGCGGTGCGCCGATGTCGTGTCATGGCTCCGAGCTGCTGGCCCGGCGCCGGTCGGAAGCGTACGACTGCCCCCCACTTCACCGCTCCGGCCAGCCCCGTCGCCGGCACGGGGGTCGCCCGGCGGTCCACTCCATCCGGACACTGGGGGCGCCCGCTCCCGGTCGAAGCAGATGCTTGCAACAACCCCGCCCGGCCCAGGGTCCCACTCCACAGGCCTCCCCAGGGCCCGCACGATCAGGAACCGTCAGCCGTCGCTCGGACCGGCACAGAGGTTGCCCAGCCGCGGGCCCACCCCGTCGCCGCCCAGGGCTGCCCGACGCCCGCGTGGTCAGGGAGCCTCGGGCGTCCACTGCGGGTTGCGGCCGAGGAAGGCGAGCAGGGCCGCCGCCTCGTCCTGGGGACCGTCGGAGGCGAGGGGCGGTGCGAAGACGCCGTAGTCGCGCAGCCGTGGGACCAGGTGGTCGGCGGCCGGTCGCAGGCCCGCGGCCAGCGCTGGTGCGAGCGGCCGGTTCTGCCCCGTGGCGACGGCGATGTCCCAGGCGTGCACGGCGGCGTCCAGCGCACCCGCACCGGCGGCCAGCGGCAGGGGCAGCGGCCCCAGCGGCGTCGGCACGGACTCGGCGTCGGCGGGCAGCTGCGCATAGGCGTCGGCCACGGCACCCAGGACCTTGTCCAGCTCGGCCACCGGATCGCCGTGGAGGGCGTCGGCCGGCTGGAACGAGTCCTCGCCGGGCCGCTCGGCGACCAGCGCAAGACCGTACGCGTGCTGGTCGATCCGCGCGTGGTTCAGCACCTGCCGCACCGTCCACTCGGAGCACGGCGTCGGCCTGCCCCAGGCCTCCTCCGGTACCTCGGCGACCACCTCGCGCAGATAGGCGTGCGCCTGCTGGAGCAGTTCGACGCCCGCGGGCTTCCAGGCACCCCGGAGCTCCCCCATGCCGACCCCTTCCGTGGCCTCTCGACGGCCTCTCGACGGCTTCTCCGTCCGGCGGCCTCTCACCGCCGAACTCACTGTACGAACCCTTGCGGACACCTACAGTCCGCGATCGAAGCACGTTCGTCCCAGCCACGGAAGGGGAACAGGCCAAGGGATGCACGACGTACGCAAGTGGACCACGGGACTCCTGCGCCTGCTGGAGCGCCGCCGGCAGCCGGTGGTCGTCCAGACGCTCCGATCGGCGACGGCGGCGACGATCGCCTACGTCGTCGCGCTGCGGCTCAGCCCCGAGCCGGCCCCGCTGACCGCCCCGCTGACCGCGCTGCTGGTCGTTCAGGTGACCTTCTACGCCACCCTCACCAACGGCATCCGGCGGGTGAACTCGGTGGTGGCAGGGGTGCTGGTCGCGATCGCCTTCAGCGTGCTGGTGGGGCTGACCTGGTGGAGCCTCGCGCTGCTGATCGTGGCCTCGCTGGCGGTCGGGCACCTGGTGCGGGTCGACGAGTACGTGGCCGAGGTGGCGATCAGCGCCATGCTGGTGCTCGGCGTGACCACCGTCGGGTTCACCGCGTGGGCGCGGATCGTGGAGACGCTGATCGGCGCGGTCGTCGGGACGGCCTGCAACCTGCTGCTCCCGCCCCCGGTGTGGGTGGACGAGGCGGGCCGCTCGATGGAGGACCTGGCGCGCCGGATACGGCAGCTGATGCTGCGGATGGGTGAGGAGGCCGCCGGGCGGATCCCCTGGGAGCGGGCGGCCGAACGGCTGCACGAGGCGCGCCGGCTGGACCAGCACATCGCCCACGTGGACGCCTCGCTGCGGCAGGCCGAGGACAGCCTGCGGCTCAATCCGCGCGTCAAGGAGGGGCTGCTGCACCGGGTGGTGCTGCGCACCGGCCTCGACACGCTCGAGATCTGCACGGTGGTCCTGCGGGTGCTGGCCCGGTCCTTCACCGACCTGGCCAAGGCCCGCGGCGCCGAGGACCTCTTCCCGCCCCGGGTCGGGGTGACCGTGGAGCAGCTGCTGTCGGAGATCGCGGACGCGGTGGTCAGCTTCGGGGTCCTGGTCACCACCCATCTCAGCGAGAACGCCGAGTCCGCGGAGGCCCGTCTGTCGGCCGAGCTGCACATGGCGGCCGGCACCCGGGACCGGCTCGCCGAGCTGCTGCGGGAGGAGGTCGGCAAGGACTGGACCAACTGGCAGCTGCTCGGGGCCGTGCTGACCGAGACGACCCGGATCATCGACGAGCTGAACACCGAGCACCGCACCCGGCGCCTGTTCGAGGAGCTGGACCGGGTCTCCCGCGGGCAGCGGGCGAAGCTGCCGCGGATGTCCCGGCTGCGCGAGCGGCTCGGGGTGCAGGAGGAGCTGTGGCGGAACCGTACGGGGTTCGGCGAACGTTATCCGTGAGGAAGCCGCCGGGCGGGGCCCGGCGGGAAGTGCCGGGCGGGCCGGTGCGCGAGGCGAAGGGGGCGACGGATGGCCGGTTCCGGTTCCGGGGTGCGGATCGACGGGAACACACTGCGGCTGCCGGGCGGGGTGGCGGTGCGGTTCGTCCGCACGCTGCGGCTGCCGGAGACGGGCACGCATCCGCTGCCGCCGGGCCTGGGCGAGTTCCCGGTCCGGCGGGTCGCGGACTACGCCGACACCGTCCCGGACGAGTGGCGGGCGCGCGGCGGAGTGATGCTGCCGGTGTATCTGCGCGAGGCGATGTGGCTGAGCTTCTCCGGCACGAGGGAGCCGGCCGCGCTCCAGGTCGGGGTCGGCAAGGTGTGCGCGGTGTCCGGCCGGCCCTGGAGCGACCGTCTCGCCCGGGATCCGCAGAACTACGTGGTGCTGCCCCGCCAGCCCTGGCTGGACGGCATCAACTCCGGCAAGGGGACCGTCCGCCAGTTCGTCGCCGTGCCGCTGGGTCTCGGCGCGACGGTGGAGGGGCAGGTCACCGGCGAGGAGGTGTGGGGAGGGGTGCAGCTGCAGTCGTTCCCGCTGAAGGAGCCGGTGCTCGCCGAGTGGCGGCGCCGCGAGCGGGAGCGGGAGGAGGCGCGCCGCAGGACCCTGTCCGCCGGGCCGGCGGGCGGGCCGACGATGCCGATGATGGCGTCCGCCCCGGGCGGCGCCCCGCCGATGCCGGCCGCGCCCGGTGGGGCCCCGCCGCCGGCCGCCGGTGCGGCACCCCGGCGCGCCGCGGCCATGGGCCTCGGCGTCGGCGGCTCGATGCGGCAGGAGGTCTACCAGGACGAACGGCCGCTGTCGGACTGGTCCGAGGAACCCGCCGGGCGGGTGTTCGTGCACCTGGTCACGCCGCCGGAGTGGCGGCGCATCACCGGCGAGGCACCCCCGCCGTCCCCTGTGGACCGGGCGGCGTACACGCGCGCGGGACTGCCCTGGTACGACTACTACGACGCCGACGCCGAGGATCTCGCCCCCACCGACACCCTGGAGGGGGTCAAGCCGGTCGGCGACTGGCTGGGGGACGACCTGGATCCCTGGCAGCCGCCGTCCGCGGGCCAGGTCACCCCGCTGAAGGACCCGCCGGGCAAGCCGGTCGAGAACGGGGAGTGGTGAACCGGCCGTCCATTGCACTCTGCGCAACGCCTGTTGCCCGTCTTGCCGTTGGTGGCGGGTTCGGGCCAAGGTTGCTGTCACGAGCGGGGCAACCGACGACCTGAGGTGCGGCATGGGCAGGCAGGCGCGGGCGGCGCGACGGGGATTTCCTCCGCGCGGGCGGGAGTCCGGGGGCGGCTGGAGCCGGCGCCGGTTCGTCGGGGCCGCGGCGGGCGCGGCGGCTGTCGTCGCGGTGCCGTCCCCGGCGGCCCCGCCGGCCGGCCCCCCGGCAGCGGCGGAGGAGCCGGGGACCGCCCCTCCTGCCCGCAGGCCGTCCGGGCCGCGCCCGCTGTACGTGGGCACGTACACCTCGGCCGACGGCGGCGGCACGGGCATCGCGCTGACCGCCTACGACCCGTCGACCGGCCGGATCACCGGTTCCGGCACGCTCAACGGCGTCCCCGACCCGTCGTATCTCGCCGTGCACCCGGACGGGCGCACGCTGTACGCGGTGGACGAGCGGGAGGACGGCGGTGTGACGGCGGTACGCCTCGCGGACCGGCGGATCCTCGGCGCCCGGAGTACGGGCGGCTCGGGCCCCTGTCATCTGTCGGTGCATCCCTCCGGACGCTGGCTGCTGAGCGCCAACTACGGTTCGGGCAGTGTCGCCGTGCATCCGGTCGACGCATCGGGCGCCCTCGGCGAGCGCACCGACCTGGTCACGCACTCGGCTCCGCCACCGGGTCCGGGACAGCAGGGGCCGCACGCGCACCAGTTCCTCACCAGCCCGGACGGCGGTCATGTCCTCGCGGTCGACCTCGGCACCGACACCGTCTACAGCTACCGCCTCGACCTGGCGAAGGGCACCCTGACGGAGGTGGCGCAGGCGCACACGCGACCCGGCGCCGGACCGCGCCATCTGACCTTCCATCCGGGCGGCCGGTACGCCTATCTGGCCAACGAGGTGGACGACACGGTCGCCGTCTGTCCCTACGACCCCGCGTCCGGCCGGCTGACGATCGGCGAGCCGCAGCCGACGGGCTCGGACGGCGGCACCAACTACCCGGCCCAGTTCGTGGTGACGGCGGACGGCAGGTATGCGTTCCTGGCGAACCGAGGGCACAACAGCCTCGCCCGGTACGCGATCGAGGCCGACGGCGGCCGGCTGCGGCTGCTCGGTACGGTGCCGGTGGGCGGGGACTTCCCCCGGCAGATCGCCCTCTCGCCGGACGGCGGGCTGCTGTTCGCGGCGAACCAGCGCTCGGGTACGGTCACCGTCTTCCACGTGGACCGGGAAGGCGGCGGACTCCGGTCGGCCGGTGAGCCGTTCGCCTCACCCGTCGCCGTCTGCGCGCTGCCGCTGTAGGGCCTGTCCGGCGGATCATGCCGCAGAAGGGGGTCCGGCACGCACTCCCCCACGTTCGGCTCTGCTCGCGCGCGGGCACCCCATCGCGTCGACGCCCTCTTCCGCCTTGCGGCTGCACGCCTCCCGACCCCGCTCGGGCCGGCCGATCAGGCACCGCCGCCTCCCTGCGGCGTGACCCGCCGGACAGGCCCTCGCGCCCTGGGGCAGGCGGCGGCAGCAGCCTGGGCCAGCAGGGCGTGCATGCGCTCGGTGAGCTGGGCGACGTCGTCGGCGGGCGTGTGGAAGGGCAGCCGTACGTCGCCGTGAGTGCGGGTGCGCTCGATGCGCAGGGTCAGTCCGTGCCGGTCGACGGCGAGCGGCAGCACGCGGGTCGCGGCGTGCAGGCTTTCCGGCCGTACGAGGCGGGTCAGCCGCTCGACCGCGTCCGGGTGGGCGTCGGCGAGGTGGGTGAGGAGCCGGGCCTCGGCCCCGGCGAGCGGGTCGGGCCGGGCGGTGGCGTACTCGTCGAGGTCGACCACCACGGCCCCGGAGGACTGCCGCAGCACCACTCGCGTGGGACGGAAGAGCAAAGTGCCGCGGTCCGGGGCGAACCAGCCGGCCAGGTACAGCCGGGCCCGGATCCGGCCCCGCACCGGTACGGGCGCCACGTCGGCGAACTCCAGCACGGCGGAGGGTTCCTGGCGCGGGGCGCAGATGGCCGCGGTCAGCAGGGCACTGTCGTCGGGCACCGTCAGCCGCACGGCACCGTCGTCGGTCACGGTGTGCGCGCCGACGTACTCCTCGCGGGCGCCGTCCGCGGTCACCGCGCACGACCAGGCGGCGGCCAGCACCGACCGTGCCCGTTCCGCCGCGCCGGGGGCGGCCGTCCAGTCCTGCGTGTCACCCATCCCAGACCTCCTTAGGTAAGCCTTGCCTAACTTACCGAAGATCGAGGCGCGCGCCAACCACTGCCCTCGGCGAGAGGGAGTCAGGCGATGACACCCAGCAGCGCCCGCGCGCACAGGTCGCGCACCTGCTCACGGGTCAACTCGCCGTCGCGCAGCCACTCCAGGCACACGGCCGTGGTGAAGGCGAGCCAGCCACGCACGGCCAGGCGCACCTGCGGGGCACTCTCGAAGACGGGCCCGAACTCGGGATCGGCGGCGAGTGCGGCGAGGATCTGCTGCTCCTGAGCTGCCAGGGCCCGCTGGTACACCCGGCGTACGGCCTGGTCGCCGGCCGCGTCCGCGCGGTGGAAGGCACGGAATCCGTGCGCATGTGCCTGGACGTAGGTGAGGTAGGTGTCGAGGCCGGCGGCGAGCTGCTCGCGTACCGGCACACCCGGCACGGCCGCCGTCATGCGCAGCATCCGCCCGCTCTCGCGCTCCACGACCGCCGCGAAGAAGTCCCGCTTGGTCGGGAAGTAGTGGTAGAGCAGCCCGCGGGAAACCCCGGCGATCTCGGCGACCTGCTCGATCCACACGTCGTCGTACGGACTCTCCGAGAACAGCTTCGCGCCGACCGACAGCAGCTGCTCACGACGCTCCTCGGTGCTGAGTCGGCGCCGGGCACGCTCCCCCTGGTTCGCGGGCATGGCGTCACTTTACTTGACGCGGATTCAACAAGCGGCCCACACTGAAACGCGTTATTGAACCCACGTACAACACGCGTGTCACAGAATCAACGTCCGCTGGATCAAGGGAGATCGGCGTCATGGCGGAGACGACGGAGACGGGACTGCCGAGGGGCTTCCGGAGCGCCGAACAGGGCTGGCCCGAACTGCACCGCATTCCGCATCCGCCACGCCGGGTGCCACTGCTCGGCGATGTGCTGGGCGCCGACCGGCGCAGGCCGGTGCAGGACTCCATGCGCTTCGCGCGCGAGCTGGGGCCCATCTTCCGGCGGCGGGCCTTCGGCAAGGAGTTCGTGTTCGTGTGGGGCTCGCGGCCGGCCGCCGACCTGGCCGACGAGTCCCGGTTCGCCAAGCACGTCGGGCTGGGGGTGGCCAATCTCCGGCCCCTCGCCGGGGACGGCCTGTTCACCGCCTACAACCACGAGTCCAACTGGCAGCTGGCGCACGACGTCCTGGCGCCCGGGTTCAGCCGGGAGGCCATGGAGGGGTATCACGGCATGATGCTGGCGGTCGCACAGCGCCTGACCGGCCACTGGGACCGCGAGGCGGCGGCCGGCCGTACGGTGGACGTGCCCGGCGACATGACCAAACTGACCCTGGAGACCATCGCACGCACCGGCTTCGGGCATGACTTCGGCTCCTTCGAACGGGCCCGGCCGCACCCCTTCGTCACCGCGATGGTCGGCACCCTCACCTACGCCCAGCGTCTGAACAGCGTGCCCACGCCGCTGGCCCCGCTGCTGCTGCGCGCCGCCGCCCGGCGCAACGCCGCCGACATGGCCTACCTCAACCGCACGGTCGACGACCTGGTCGCGGCGCGTCGTCGCTCCGGACGCGCAGACGGTGACCTGCTGGACCGGATGCTGGAGACGGCACACCCGCAGACCGGCGAGAGGCTGTCGGCGGAGAACGTCCGCAAGCAGGTGATCACGTTCCTGGTCGCGGGCCACGAGACCACCTCGGGCGCGCTCTCCTTCGCCCTGTACTACCTCGCCCGGCACCCCGAGGTCGCCGCCCGGGCCCGCGCCGAGGTGGACCGCGTCTGGGGCGACACCGAGGAGCCCGCCTACGACCGGATCGCCAAGCTGCGTTACGTCCGCCGGGTGCTGGACGAGTCGCTGCGGCTGTGGCCGACCGCGCCGGCCTTCGCCCGTGAAGCCCGCCGGGACACGGTCCTCGCCGACGAGCACCCGATGCTCCGGGGTGCCTGGGCGCTCGTCCTCACCCCGATGCTGCACCGCGACCCGGAGGTGTGGGGCGAGGACGCCGAACGCTTCGACCCGGACCGCTTCGAAGCGGCGGCCGTACGGTCCCGTCCCCCGCACACCTTCAAGCCCTTCGGCACCGGCGCGCGGGCCTGCATCGGCCGCCAGTTCGCCCTGCACGAGGCGACCCTGGTCCTCGGCCTGCTGCTGCGCCGCTACGACCTGTCGGTCGACCCCGCCTACCGGCTGACCGTCACCGAACGCCTGACGGTGATGCCGGAGGGGCTGCGGCTGGGGCTGGAGCGACGGCGAGCGGTGCCGCTGGGCGGCGCTGGGGAGCAGTGCCCCGAAGAAGCGCGGGGCGGTGTGGGAAATGCGGCCACTGCCGCGGGGGCGCGACCGGCCACGACGAACCCGTCAGCGCCCCGTTGTCCAGTGCGCGGGCCGGGTGACTGACGCCGGCAGACGGGTGCCGGTGTTCCCGCGGGCCGCGTTGAGCTGCGGCTGAGTCAGGAAGAACGCGCCGGTGAGATCCGCGTCGGACAGGTCGGCGTCCCGGAGATCCGCGCCGATCATGTCCGTGTCGCGCAGATCGGCGCCGGTGAGGTCGGCGGCGATGAGGTAAGCGCCGCGCAGGCTGGCACCGCGCAGGTCGGCGCCCCGGAGCCGGGCCCCGATGAGGTCCGCGCCCCGGCGATCCTTGCCCTTCCCGTTCCCCTTGCCCTTCTTGCCGCTCTTCGCGTCGGCGACTTGGGCCCGGGCCAGCTCGCTGGTGCGCAGGAGCAGCACGTTGACCTGCTGGCGGTGTGCGGCCACGTCCAGCGCGGCCAGTTCCTCCGGAGTCAGCCGGGTCAGCCGCTCGGTCTCCTCCAGCGCCCCGCGCAGCTCCGGATGGACCGGGCGGGCGGCGGGCAGGCCGAGCGCCTCGGTCAGGTACCACAGCAGCTCGTGCAGCTGCCGTACGACCGGGAACACGTCGAACATCTCGCGGGCGTGCTCCTTGGAGCCGGTACGCCAGTCCCGGCCGCCGAAGGTGACCTGCGAGACCTTCTGTCCGGCGCCGAAGCAGTCGTAGACCGTGCAGCCGGTGAACCCCTTCTTCCGCAGGTCGGCATGGATGCCGCAGCGGTGGTCGCCCTGGAGGTTCGGGCACGGCTTCCCGGCGGGCTTGTCCAGCGCGAAGTCGGCGGACGCGGCGAAGGGCAGGGCGACGCAGCACAGCCCGAAGCAGCGCGCGCAGTCCCCGCGCAGCTCCGGAAGGCCCGCTATCTGGTCTGGCATGAGGGACAGCCTACCGGGGCAGCCACCCTCCCTGATCCTGCGGGATCACGCAGGTCAGGGCTGTGCGAGCGGCTCGGCGGCCGTCCCTGCCCCGGTCGGCGCCGTCCTCTCCGGCCACCTGCGCCGCGGCGGGCGCGGCGACGGTGCTGGACGGCTGGTCCGCCGTGACCGGCACGGGGACGGCCGGGACCCCGGCGTGCACCACTCGCCATGGACCCGAAGCCGGCGAGCACCGGCCGGGGCCCCGGCACGCGGGAAGTCCCCGCAGCGGCGGGCAGGTGCTCAACGGCACCGACGCACGGCCGGCAGGTGCCGGGGACCTCCAGTCCGGACCGCCGGTCGGCGGGGCGTGCCACGCGGGCCGTGCTGAAGCCGTGCAGCACGGGCCGGTTCGCCGCCCCGGTGCCCGGTACCTGACGACCTGTTGCGCCGGCTCGGCGAGGCGCTCCAGCCGGTCGGTCTCCTCGCGGAACTGCCGCTGCCCGGACCGCGGACGGTGCGGGGGCGTTCGCCTGTGCGGCGTCCGCGCGGTCGAGCCTGCGAACGACCATCTGCCCCACAAAGTGGCCCATGGGCCTGCCCTTTCGTCCGCCCACAGCATCGAGCCCGCCGTGCGGGGAGGCTCGACTCGGCGCGGCCCCGGGACGGGTCAGTGGTCGAACACCTCGAAGGCCACCGCCGGTGTGCCGCCGAAGCGTTCGGCGAGGGCAGTGGTCTGTGTGGTGAGGAAGTCGCGGACGTAGGTCTCGGGGTCCTGGTCGGTCAACGCCTCGATGTAGGTGCGGTGTTCGAGCAGTGAAGCCACCGCCCGCTCCAGGCCGGGTGTGGCGTCGACGGCGTGGGTGGGGCTGCTGGAGCCGGCGATGGCGATCCAGCGGACGCCGTTGAAGGGTTCGAGGCCCTGCTCGGTGAGTTCCGGGAAGATCCAGCGGTTGCCCGCGTCCGCGACGGCGTCCAGGGTGGCCCGGCCGACGGCCACGTGGTCGGGGGTGTTCCAGGCGGAACCGCCCCAGGTGTCGCGGTGGTTGAGGGTGAGGACGAGTTCGGGGCGGTGGCGGCGGATGGCGGCGGCGATGTCCCGGCGCAGCGCGGGGCCGTACTCGATCACTCCGTCCCGGTGGCCGAGGAACTCCACCGTGGTGACGCCGACGACGCCGGCGCTGGCCCGCTGCTCGCGCTCGCGCAGCGGGCCGCAGGTGGCGGGGTGCAGGGTGTCTATGCCCGCCTCGCCACGGGTCGCCAGCACATAGGTGACCTCTCGGCCGGCGTCGGTCCAGGCCGCGATGGCCGCGGAGCATCCGTATTCGAGGTCGTCGGGGTGGGCCACCACGGCCAGGGCGCGCTGCCAATCGTCGGGCATGGGCTGGAGTTGGGTGTTCTTCGCCTCGGTCATGGACCGCAGACTATGCGCTCCGCCGGGAGAGCCGACCGCGGTGGGCAGGTGTCGCGATGGGCTGTCGGGCGTCTGCTGCGCCGCTGTGGCCGGTCGCGCCCACATGGCGGTAACCCCACATCAGCCACATGGCGGTAGCCCCACATCAGACCGGGCCCCGCCCCTTCGCGGCGCTGCCCATGCCCCGCGCTTCACACCTCGTCGCGCGCCAGCGCCAGCAACCGGTCCAGCACCCGCGGTGCGCCCGCGCGCAGGCCGTCGTGTTCGTACTCGTCGGTGACCCAGGTGCGCAGGCCGCGGACGGCGCGGGCGGTCTGGAGGGAGTGTGCGGTGTCGACGTACATGTCGTCGTGGTAGATCGCGGCGGCGACCGGGACGTCGTTGGCGGCGAGGCGGGCGGGGTCGTACAGCGGCTGCCAGTCGGTGCGGGCGGCGAGGAGGTCGGCCGTCTCGCGCAGCGGGCGCAGCGCCGGGTCGGTCTCGAACATCCAGGGGTGGATGGTCTCGCCGGTGAAGAGGACCGGTGTGTCGCCGGCGAGCGCCTTGGCCGCGTCGAACTGCGGGAACTCGGCGCGGACCCGCTCGGCGGCCCAGGCGGTGGGGCGGGTGTCCTGGCCGTAGATCGACTCGTGGACGAGCGCGTAGAGGGGGTGTGCGGCGTACGACAGCAGGGCCTGGGCCTGCTCCTGGAAGGCGTCCGACAGCTCCGGGCCGCCGGGCGTGCGCACAAAGGCGTGCTCCAGGAGGTGGTGCAGCCGGTGGCTGCCGTCGCTCGTGCCGAGCATCAGGCCGAGGGACTGGAAGGCCTCGACGGTGAACCGGTACCCGTTCGGGAGGACCACGTCGTGGGTGAGGAGGTGGTCGGCGATCCGGCGGACCCGTTCCACGTCCTGCGGGTAGCGGGCGTAGTGCGCGGTGGCCTTGCGTTCGATGCGCGGGTAGGCCGCGCGGTAGACGTCGTCGGCGTGGGCGTGCAGGGAGGGCAGGCCGCCGGTGATGACGGCGGTGGCGAGGCCCTCTGGGGCGAGGGAGAGGTACGACACCGTGCAGAAGCCGCCGAAGCTCTGGCCGAGCACCGTCCACGGGGCGCCGCCGGTGACCTCGGGGCGGATGGCCTCGCAGTCCCGGACGATGGAGTCGGCGCGGAACCGGGTGAGGTAGTCGGCCTGCTCGGCGGGGCCGCCGCGCAGCGGGAGCGTCTGCCGGGTGGCGGGTGTGGAGCTGCCGGTGCCGCGCTGGTCGAGGAGGAGGACGCGGTAGTCCTTCAGGGCTCGGTCGAGCCAGGCCTGACGTCCGACGAAACGATTCGCTCCGAAGCCGGGGCCGCCCTGGAGGTACAGCAGCCACGGCAGCTCCTGGCCGGCCTTGTCGCTCGCGACCGCCTCGCGGGCGTACAGCTCGATCGTCTCGCCGTCGGGTTCGGCGTGGTCGAGGGGCACGGTGAAGCGGCGGTCGGTGAGGACGACGCCGGGCTGGCGGTAGCTGAGGCTCAACGGGTCTCCCGGGACGGATGGGACGGACGCATCCCAGTTCAGCACAAGGACCGGTCCCACGCCGACCCCCGGGATCATGGATTGTTACTGAACTACCGGTCAGCTCACGGCCGCCGTACGGCTCAGCGTGCGGCGAGGCCCAGCAGACGGGCGCCCGCGTCCCGGCCGCGGCCACGTCGAGGCGTTCGGTGGGCAGCTCGCGCAGCACGTCGGGGCCGAGCCCGGCCTCCGCCAGGGCGATCAGGGCGCCGGTACGGCGGTCCCAGGCCTGATGGAACCCGGGCGGACCGCTGACATGGGCGAGGGAGCGGTGCCCGGCGTCCACCGGATACCGGACCGCGAGTGCGCCGCCGGCCACGTCGTCCACGGACACCGAGCACTCGGTGGTGCCCTGGGCAACCCGGTCGACCAGCACGAACGGGATGTCGTGCCGGCGGAAGGTCTCGATGTTGCGGCCGGTGGCGTCGGCCGGGGTGAGCAGCACGCCCCGCACCCGCTGCTCGGCGAAGAGCGCCAGGTACTCGGCCTCCTCCGCGGCGTTCCGCGCGCTGTTGCACACCATCACCCCCTAGCCCGCCTCGCGGGCCGCCCGCTCGGCACCCCGCGCCACGTCCAACCGGCGGCGAGGGCGGCACTGGTGCGGCGGAGGGAGGATTGAGCATCACGGGCGGTTCTTGGCAAGGAGGACGACGCTGCCCGGTGGCGAGAGGCCGAGGCACGGCTCGCCACACGGTGAGGATGTCTGCCCCGGCGAGGCCGTCTCCTCCGCGGCGGTGTCCGCCCACTACCCTGCACTCGTCCGATGACCGACCCCGAGGAGCCGTGATGCGTGTCGCCCTGTTCCTGACCTGTGTCAACGACACGCTCTATCCGGACACCGGCCGCGCCGTGGTGAAACTGCTGACCCGGCTGGGCGTCGACGTCGATTTCCCGATGGGCCAGAGCTGCTGCGGGCAGGCGCACTACAACACCGGTTACCGGCACGAGGCCGAGCCGCTGGCCCGCCACTTCTCCGATGTCTTCCGCGAGTACGAGGCGATCGTGACCCCGTCCGGGTCCTGCGGGGCGATGGTGCGGGAGCTGTATCCCCGGATGGGCGAGCGGGCCAGGGCCGAGGGGCGCGGGGACTGGCTCGCGCGGACCCTGGCGCCGGTGGTGCCGAAGACGTACGAGCTGACGGAGTTCCTGGTGGACGTGCTGGGCGTGACGGATGTGGGCGCCTACTACCCCCACACGGTCACCTATCACCCGACCTGCCACGGGCTGCGCGGCCTGGGGCTGGGCGACCGGCCGCACCGGCTCCTCCAGGCCGTCAAGGGGCTGGAACTGGTCGAGCTGCCCGGTGCCGAGGAGTGCTGCGGCTTCGGCGGGACCTTCGCACTGAAGAACGCCGAGGTGTCGGCGGCGATGGGCGCGGACAAGGTGCGCAACGCCGAGTCGACCGGCGCTCAGGTGCTGTGCGCGGCCGACAACTCGTGTCTGATGCACATCGGCGGCACGATGAGCCGGCTGCGGACGGACATGCGGCCGGTGCACATCGCGGAGATCCTGGCGAGCACGGAGGAGGAACCGGCGGCATGAGCGGAACGTTCGTCGGCATGCCGGCCTTTCCGAAGGCCGCGCACGAAGCCGTCCACAACCCCACCCTGCGCGGCAATCTGCGCCACGCCACGCACACCATCCGCGCCAAACGTACCCGCGCGGTCGCCGAGTTGGACGACTGGGCGGCGCTGCGCGAGGCGGGCCGCCGGATCAAGGATCACGCGCTGCGCCATCTCGACCGTTATCTGGAGCAGCTGGAGGAGTCGGTCACCGCGGCGGGCGGTACGGTCCACTGGGCGGCGGACGCCGACGAGGCCAACCGGATCGTCGCGGACCTGGTGAAGGCGACCGGAGAGTCGGAGGTCGTCAAGGTCAAGTCGATGGCCACCCAGGAGATCGGGCTCAACGAGGCCCTTCTCGAAGAGGGCATCCGCGCCTACGAGACCGATCTGGCCGAGCTGATCGTGCAGCTGGGCAAGGACCGGCCCTCGCACATCCTGGTGCCGGCCATCCACCGGAACCGGGGGGAGATCCGGGACATCTTCCGCTCCGAGATGGGCGCGTGGGGCCGCCCGGCCCCCGAGGGGCTGACCGACACTCCCGCAGAGCTCGCCGAGGCGGCCCGGCTGCATCTGCGGGAGAAGTTCCTGCGGGCCAAGGTCGGTGTCTCGGGCGCCAACTTCATGGTCGCCGAGACCGGCACCCTGGTGGTCGTGGAGTCCGAGGGCAACGGCCGGATGTGTCTGACCCTCCCGGAGACGCTGATCTCGGTCGTCGGCATCGAGAAGATCGTGCCCACCTGGCGGGACCTGGAGGTCTTCCTGCAGACCCTCCCCCGCTCCTCCACCGCCGAGCGCATGAACCCGTACACGAGCATGTGGACCGGCACGACGGACGAGGACGGGCCACGGACCTTCCACCTGGTGCTGCTCGACAACGGCCGCACCGACGCCCTCGCCGACCAGGTGGGCCGCCAGGCTCTGCGCTGCATCCGCTGCTCGGCCTGCCTGAATGTGTGCCCGGTGTACGAGCGGGCGGGCGGCCACGCCTACGGCTCGGTCTATCCCGGCCCGATCGGCGCGATCCTCAGCCCCCAACTCCGCGGCACCACAAGCGAGATCGACGCTTCACTGCCGTACGCGTCGAGTCTGTGCGGGGCCTGCTACGAGGTGTGCCCGGTCGCCATCGACATCCCCGAGGTGCTGGTGCATCTGCGCGAGCGGGTCGTGGCGGGCGGCCCGGCGGTGCGGCAGGGCAACAAGGTGGTGCTGAAACCGGCCAAGGGGCACGCGGCCGAGCGGGCGGCGATGCGCGCGGCACGCTGGGCGTTCGCCCACCCCGGCGCCCTGCGTGCCGGTCAGCGGCTCGCCTCCCGCACCCGCCGGCTGCACCCTCGTACCCTGCCGGGCCCGGGGAAGGCGTGGAGCGGCACCCGGGACCTGCCGGCCGTGCCGGCGGAGCCGTTCCGGGACTGGTGGCAGCGCACGCGCGGCGGAGAGGACGGCACCAAGTGAGCAGCAGGGACAGGATCCTGGGCCGGGTGCGGCGGGCACTCGCCGATGTGACACCGGACGAGAGGCCGTACGGGGAAGCGGTGCCCCGGGACTATCTGCGCGTGCACGGGGAGCGCACGACGGAGCAGACGGTGGAGTTGCTGGCCGAGAACCTGGCGGACTACCGGGCGATCGTGCACCGCGCCGACGCGGAGGAACTGCCCCTGCTCATCATGCGGCTGCTGGCCGAGCAGGGCGCGCAGGAGGTGCTGGTGCCGCCCGGACTGCCACCGGAGTGGATGGCCGCCGCGGACCCGGTCCGGATCCCCGACCGGGCGGCGGACACGCCGCAGCGGCTGGACCGGGTGGACAGCGTGGTGACGGGGTGTGCCCTGGCGATCGCCGAGACCGGCACGATCGTCCTGGACGGCTCCCCCGACCAGGGGCGGCGCCGTATCTCGCTCATCCCGGACCACCACATCTGTGTCGTGCGCGTACCCGGCCAGGTGGTCTCCTCGGTCCCCCAGGCTCTTGAACGCCTCGCTCCCGCACGACCGTTGACCTGGATCTCCGGTCCGTCGGCGACCAGCGACATCGAGCTGGACCGGGTGGAGGGCGTGCACGGACCGCGGAAGCTGGACGTGGTCCTGCTGAGCTGACCCGGTGCCCCTCCGACGGCGGCCGGGCGCGGTGGTCACGCTGATGCGGTACGCGGTCGCCGTCATCCCTTCGGCCGTTCGGTCGGTCGTTTGATTCGTTTCACTCGGTCGGAGAGCATGCCGGCAGGGGCGCCGTTAGCGTGAGGGAATGATCCGGTTCGAGCATGTCACCAAGCGGTATCCGGACGGTACGACGGCCGTGGACGACCTCTCCTTCGAGGTGGCCGAGGGAGAGCTGGTCACGCTCGTCGGCCCGTCGGGCTGCGGCAAGACGACGACCATGATGATGGTCAACCGGCTCATCGAGCCGACCTCCGGCCGGATCCTCGTCGACGGCGAGGACATCGCCGGCGTCGACCCCGTGCGGCTGCGCCGCCGTATCGGCTACGTCATCCAGCAGGTGGGCCTCTTCCCGCACCGCACCGTCCTGGACAACACCGCGACCGTGCCCGCGCTGCTCGGCTGGAAGCGTGCGGAGGCACGGGCGCGGGCCGCCGAACTGCTGGACCTGGTGGGGCTGGACCCGAAGACGTACGGTCGGCGCTACCCGGAGCAGTTGTCCGGCGGGCAGCGGCAGCGGGTGGGGGTGGCGCGGGCGCTCGCGGCGGATCCGCCGGTGCTGCTGATGGACGAGCCGTTCGGTGCGGTCGACCCGGTCGTGCGGGAGCAGCTGCAGGACGAGTTCCTGCGTATGCAGGCCGCCGTGCGCAAGACGGTGCTGCTGGTCACGCACGACATCGAGGAGGCCGTCCGGCTCGGCGACCGCATCGCCGTCTACGGACAGGGCCGCATCGAGCAGTTCGACACGCCGGGCGCGGTGCTCGGAGCGCCCGCGACTGCGTACGTCGCCGGTTTTGTGGGCGCGGACCGGGGGTTGAAGCGGCTGTCGGTCACCGCGATCGAGCCGGACGACCTGGAACAGCCGCCCGTGGCCCGGCTGGACGAGCCCGCCGAACGAGCCGTCGAGCGGCTGCGGGCCCAGGGCGCGCGGTGGACAGTGGTCCTCGACGGGCACGGTGATCTGCACGGCTGGGCCGGCATCGAGGAACTGGCGGCGGGCGGCAGCGTCGGGGATCTGGCCCATCGGATGACCGCGTGGGTGCCGGTGGGCGCGCCGCTGAAGCAGGCGTTCGGGGTGATGCTCCAGCACGACGCCGGGTGGGTCGCGGTGCTGGACGGCGCACGCTTCCTCGGCGTGCTCACCCCGGCGAAGCTGCACGAGGCGCTGCGCCGCTCGGTGGACGCGGATGCGCGCGGCGTGACGCGGGGGCAGGTGCCGTTCGACTCGGTGGCGGACGCGTGACGTCTGCTGTTTCAGCCTGTGTGAGCAGGCCCTTTTCTTTGAGATAGGTCCGGGTGACGTCGGCGGGCAGCCGGCGCCGGCTGTCGACCTGCTGGTTCAGCTGTGCCAGGTCCTTGGTCGTGAGAACGTCGTTGAGCCTGCCGAGCGCCTTGGCCACGCGGTCGCTGCCTGCCCGGGAACGGTTGACGACCGGGACCACGTAGTCGGCGTTCTGCAGATGTCTGTCGTCGGCGAGCAGGACCAGGCCGAAGGAGTCCAGCGTGGCGTCCGTGGTGGTGGTCAGCACCATCTGGTCCCTGCCGTCCTGCACGGCCCGCTTGGCCTGTGTGGTGCCGACGCCCTTGGGATCGACGCCGGTGATGCCGATGCCGTACACCTTCTTCAGCCCCGGCTCGCAGTACGGCCGTTGTACGCATTCGTCACCGGCGGCGAGCCGTACCTTCAGCTTCGCGGCACCGAGGTCGCTGAGGGTCTTGAGGTGGTGCTCGCGGGCGTAGGCGGCGCTGACCGCGAAGGCGTTCTGGTCGACGGCCCGGCCGGGCGGGAGGACGGTGAGCCCGCGGGGCGTGGCGAGCGTGTGCAGGGCCTTCATGGTGGCGGTGAGGTCGGGTGAGCCGACCGGCTTCGCGTCGGCGCCGTGGGTCTTGGCGTTCAGCCAGTCGGCGAAGGTGGCCGCGTACTCGGGTACGACGTCGATCTGGCCGGACTCCAGCGCCGGTTCGTACAGCTCCCGGTTGGCGACCGTGAGGATCGAGGTCGTGTACCCCGCCTGGTTCAGCAACTGCGCATACATCTGGGCGAGCAGGTCGCTCTCGGTGAAGCCGGCCGAGCCGATGGTCAGGTGGTGACGGTCCCCGGGCGGCACGGTGACCCGACCACGGTTCTCCAGGGAGGGGCCGGTGGAGCAGGCGGTGAGGGCGAGGAGGGAGACCACAGCGAGGGCTCTCCTCATGGGCTGTTCGCGGCCTGCGGGGACGCTGCCGGCCGGCCGCCGCCGGCTCCTGCCCGGGCCGGTCATCGGGCGCCCCTCGCCCGCACCGGCGCCAGTCTCTCGGCGAGCTCGAACATGCCCTCGACCACCAGTGCGAAGACCGCGACGAGCAGGGCGCCCGCGACCACCTGGGGCGTGCTGGCGAGGTTGAAGCCGGCGGTGATGATCCGGCCGAGGCCGCCGCCCCCTGCGAGCGCGGCGATGGTGGCGGTGGCGACCAGCTGGACGGCGGCGATCCGTACCCCGTTGAGGATCATGGGCAGCGCGAGCGGCAGCTCCACACGCAGCAGCATCTGCCGTCCGGTCATCCCCATGCCCCGGGCCGCCTGGACGATCCCTCGGTCGACCTCGCGCATCCCGACATAGGCGTTGGTGAGCAGCGGTGGAACGGCGAACAGCACCAGCGCCACCACCGTGGGCCCCTCGCCCCACCTGCCGACCGGCGTCAGGAGCAGCAGGACCAGGACGGCGAAGGTGGGCACGGCCCGGCCGACGTTGGAGATGTTGACGGCGAGCGCGCCGCCCTTGCCGAGGTGGCCGAGGACCAGGGCGACGGGCAGCGCGATCAGGCAGCTGAGCAGCAGGCAGACCACGGTGAGCACCAGGTGCTGGAGCAGCCGGTGCCGGATGCCGTCGTCGCCGGACCAGTGCGCGGGGTCGGCGAGCCAGTCCCAGGTCACGGTGAGCGTGCTCATGCGCGGCCCGCCGTCGCCCCGGTGGTCCTCATGAGCGGCCCGCCTTCGCCCCGGTGGCCCTCATGGGCACCCGCCCTCGCCGCGGAGGCACGCGTGCGCGGCCCGTCCTGGCCCACGGCGTGATCAGCCACTGCACGCCCAGCAGGAGCAGGTCGGCGGCGACGGCGATCAGCACACAGAGCACGGACGCGGTGAGGACCTGGGCCTTGAAGTAGGTGTTCATCCCGGCGTAGATGAGGTTGCCGAGGCCGCCGAACCCGACGATCGCGCCGACCGTGACCAGGGAGACCGCTGAGACGGTGGCGATGCGCAGGCCGGCCATCGCGGCGGGCAGGGCGAGGGGCAGTTCCACGGTGAGCAGCAGGCGGATCGGGCCGTAGCCGAGGCCGCGCGCGGCCTGTCGGGTCTCCTCGGGGACCGCGCGCAGGCCGGCGAGGATGTTCCGGACGAGCAGGGTGAGCGAGTACAGCACGAGCCCGGCGACGACGAGGGTGGCCGAGAGCCCGTACAGGGGCAGGAGCAGGGAGAACATGGCGAGTGACGGGATGGTGTAGAGGATCGTCGTCGCGGCGAGGACCGGGCCGGCCGCCCAGCTCCAGCGGCGCGCCAGCACGGCGAGCGGCATGGCGATGACCAGGCCGATCAGGACCGACAGGACGGTCAGCTGAAGGTGCTGCACGACCGCGTCGAGGAGGATCTGACGGCGGGTGCTCAGATAGGCGCCGCAGATCCACTCGTTGCGCGCGAGGCAGTCGTCCAAAGGCGCGGTCACGGTTTCATTGGACCGGGTGGACGAGCGGATCGGCACGTTGCGCTGGCCCACATGGGGGGAGGCCGCCGGCCCCCGCTGGGGCTTCGGGTGACAAGAGCGCTGAACAAGCGCTTAGATATGGGCACCGGACCCCGCTCCCGACCCGCCGGAGGCCCCCGTTGTTCACGTCCGTCGACGACGTCTCCGCCCGCCTCGCCGAGACCGGCTACCTCGCCTCGCCCGCCGTCGCCACGACCGTGTTCCTCGCCGACCGGCTGGGCAAGCCGCTGCTGGTGGAGGGCCCGGCCGGGGTCGGCAAGACCGAGCTGGCCAAGGCCGTCGCCCAGGTGTCCGGGGCACGGCTGGTGCGGCTGCAGTGCTACGAAGGCGTGGACGAGTCCCGGGCGCTGTACGAGTGGAACCACGCCAAGCAGCTGCTGCGGATCAGCGCCGGCCGCGACGAGAGCTGGGACGAGACCCGCACCGACATCTTCAGCGAGGAGTTCCTGCTCCCCCGCCCGCTGCTCACCGCCATCCGCGGCGACGAGCCGACCGTGCTGCTGATCGACGAGACCGACAAGGCCGACGTCGAGATGGAGGGCCTGCTGCTGGAGGTGCTCAGCGACTTCCAGATCACCGTCCCGGAGCTGGGCACGGTCACCGCGACCCGCCGCCCGTTCGTCGTCCTCACCTCCAACGCCGGCCGGGAGCTGTCCGAGGCGCTGCGCCGCCGCTGCCTGTTCCTGCACATCGGCTTCCCCGAAGAGGAGCTGGAGCGGCGGATCGTACGGCTGAAGGTGCCGGGCCTCGGCGCGGCGCTGGCCGAGTCGGTGGTCCGGGTGGTCGGGGCGCTGCGCGCGATGGACCTGCGCAAGGCGCCGTCCGTCGCCGAGACCATCGACTGGGCGCGCACCCTGCTGGCCCTGGGCGCCGACACGCTGGACGAGACGGTCGTACGGGACAGTCTCGGGGTGATCCTCAAGCACCAGGACGACATACAGACGGCGGCGGCGAAGCTCGACCTGGACGCGCTGTGAGCGCGGTCGCCGAGCGGATCACCGGGCTGGTCGGGGCGCTGCGCGCGCACGGGGTGCGGATCGGCACGGGCGAGACGGTGGACGCGGCCCGCGCGGTGGAGGCGCTGGGGCTGGCCGATCGGGAGCGGCTGCGCGAGGGGCTGGCCGCGACGCTGTTGCACGGCCCCGGGCAGCGGGCGGTGTTCGACCCGGTCTTCGACCTGTACTTCCCGCGCGGGGTCGGCGGTCCGGACGGGGAATCCGGGGACCGTGAGGCGCTGCGCGACCGCCTGGCGCAGGCGCTGGCGGCCGACGACCGTGCGCAGATGGCCCGATTGGCGGCGGAGGCGGTCGACGGCTGGGGAGGATACGGCAGTTCACCCGGCTCGGACGGCTTCTCGGCGTACCAGACCCTGGACCGGCTGCGCCCGCAAACGCTGTTGGCCCGGGTGCGGGCCGATGTCCGGGGCCGCGAGGGGAGCGGCGCAGGCTTCGCGGACCGGTTGCTGGACGACGAGATCCGGCGCCGGATCGAGGCCTTCCGGCGGATGGTCGGGGCGGAGGCCCGCCGCCGGGTCGCCGAGCGGCGCGGGCGGGACGAGATCGCCCGGCGCGGTGTCGTACCGACCGCCGACCGGGTGGACTTCCTGTTCGCGAACCGGGACCAACTGGCCGAACTGCGCCGGGCGGTGCAGCCGCTGGCACGCAAGCTCGCCACCCGGCTGGCCGCACGCCGCCGCCGGGCCGCGCGCGGTACCGTCGACCTGCGCCGCACCCTGCGCTCCTCGCTGTCCACGGGCGGCGTGCCGATGCGGCCGGTGCTGCGCCGGCGCCGCCCGGTCCGCCCCGAACTGGTGCTGCTCTGCGATGTGTCCGGCTCGGTGTCCGGCTTCTCGGACTTCACGATGCTGCTGGTGCAGGCGCTGCACGACCAGTTCAGCAAGGTCCGGGTGTTCGCCTTCGTCAACCGGCTCGACGAGGTGACCGGCCTGCTCGGCCACGGCCGCGCCGACCCCGACGGACTGAGCGCCCGGATCCGCGCCGAGGCCACGCTGACCGGCTGGCACGGCAGCAGCGACTACGGCGTGGCGCTGGGCGAGTTCACCGAGCGGTACGGCGGCGCGGTCGGCCCGCGTACGACCGTGTTCGTCCTCGGGGACGCCCGGACGAACATGAGCGACCCGAACCTGGCCGCCGTACGCGAGGTCGCCCGGCGGGCTCGCCGCGTGTACTGGCTGAACCCCGAGCCGAGCGCTCAGTGGGGCACCGGCGACTCGGCCGCGCCCGCCTACGCCGACCTGGTCGAGATGCACGAGTGCCGTACGGCCCGCCAGCTCAGCGCGCTGATCGCCCGCCTGCTGCCGGTGTGATCGACTGGTCCCGAACGACCGCGATCGGCATCCCCGCTCCGCACCGAAGGGCGTACGCCATGAGTCACTCCCCCGTACCGCTCGGCACTTTCCCCACCCCCGTCGAACCGGCGCCCCGGCTGGCCGCCGCGCTCGGGCTCGGACCCGGGGACCTGTGGATCAAGCGGGACGACCTGACCGGTCCGGGCGGCGGCGGGAACAAGATCCGCAAGCTGGAGTGGACGGTGGGCGCGGCCCTCGCCGAGGGCGCGGACACACTCGTGACCACGGGTGCCCCGCAGAGCAACCATGCCCGGCTGACCGCCGCGGCGGCCGCCCGGCTGGGCCTGTCCGCCGTCCTCGTACTGCGCGGCACACCGGGCGCCTCGCACTCCGGGAACCTTGCGCTGGACGGGCTGTTCGGGGCGCGGCTCGTCTGGGCGGGCGAGGTGGACCGGGCGGGGCTGGACGCGGCGGCGGCCGAGGTGTGCGCGCGGCTGCGGGCCGGCGGTGCCCGGACCGCGCTGATCCCGTTCGGCGGGTCGGGAGTGCTGGGCGCCCGTGGCTATGTGCGCTGCGGCGAGGAACTGGACGAGCAGCTGCCGGAGCTGCGGACGGTGGTGGTCGCGCTCGGTTCGGGCGGCACCATGGCCGGGCTGGTCGCGGCCCTGGGCACCGGTGCGGTGCTCGGCGTCGACGTGGGCGCCCTGGCCGACCCGGCGGCGGCCGTGACGGAGTTCGCGGCGCCGCTCACCACGGAGGAGGTCACGGCCGAGGGGCTGCGGGTGCGCCGGGACCAGGTGGGTGCCGGGTACGCGACGCTGACCGGCCCGGCGAGCGAGGCGCTCCGGCTCGCCGCCCGCACCGAGGGCCTGGTCCTGGACCCCGTCTACACGGCCCGGGCCCTCGCCGGCCTCCACGCGGCCGTCCGCGACGGTGAGATCCGCCCGGGCGAGAAGACGGTATTCGTCCACACCGGCGGCCTACCCGGCCTGTTCGGCCACCCAGCCGCCGTCGCCTTCGCGGAGGAGGGGGCAGGGGCCTTTTAAGGGGAGAGGCGGGGTCGTCTTCTCAAGGTGAGGGGGCAGGTCAGGGTGAGGGGGGAGGCCTTCGAAGGGTGAGAGCCATCGAGGGGCGAGGGAGCAGGCCTTCGAGGAGCAAGGGTCGGAGACGTTTGCGGGGCGAGGGGTCGGAGGCCTCCGCGGAGCAAGGAGCCGAAGACCTTCGCGGGGCGAGGGCACCTTGCAGGGGCGGCGCTGCAAAAAAAGGGGTGGCGCCTAGCCGCACGGCGGTGCTACGACGCACGCCCGTGGCGGCCTTTCGACCGGCGCCGCTCTTCCTCCGGTGGTGGCTCAACGACGGACGGCGGCTCCTCTTCGGGGGCGGCGGATGCGGCCCGGGCCACCGGCACGGCGACCGGGTCACACCATGTGCGACCCGGTTCCGCGAGCGGGCGGACCGCCGTGCCCGCCCCGCCCTGTCAGCCCTTCGCGTACTCCTTCGCCATGGTCCCGGCGAAGTCGAAGACCACGACCTGTTCGTCGCCCACCACCCAGGCGTCGTGCCCGGGCGGGCACACGAACACGTCGCCGGGGCCTATCTCGGCCTCGCCGCCGTCGTCCATGCGGATGCGCATCCGCCCCCGCAGCACATAGCCGTTGTGGTGGACCATGCAGCTGTCGGTGCCTGCGAGCGGAGCCACGGACTCCGACCAGCGCCATCCGGGTTCGAAGGTGGCCACGGCGAAGTCGAGCCCGGTCAGGTGCAAAGCTTCGAGGTGACCGCGGGGGAAGTCGCGCCGTTCGTCAGGCTTCTCGACCGTCTTCACTTCCAGCATGACGGTGTCCTCCCTTCCGGCCGCTCACCGCGGCCGGGGCCGGCCACCGTCCCCCGGCGGCCTCGGACGGCACCGGCGCTGCGGCGGCGGCCGTACCCCACGCCACCATCGTCGGCCTCGCGCCCGTGCGACGCCACACGGGACCGGACAACGATGTCGGCCGTACGAGACCGAGGACACCGCATGCCGCCGCACGCCGCCACCCGCCGCCACTGGCGCCGGGCCGCCGGGCCACGGGAACCGTCCTGGCGCACGGGGTGAGCCCGGCGGGAACCTCCCCGGCGGTCAGCGCGCCCACGCCGGGGCCGTGCCGCAGGCCGTTCGCTCGGCGTGACGGCGTACGGCGAACAAGGCGGCGGCGTAGGCGAGATCGAGCAGGAAGCAGCCGACGTAGAGGTAGTACATGAGGGCGCTGTCATGGCGGGGCACCGAGTCGGGGTCGGTGAGCATCGACAGGGAGGCGCAGGCCGTGCCGAGGAGCTTGGTCACCGCGATGCCCATGGACTGGCCGCGGGTGCCCCGGCGGGCGGCGAGCATCGCGAGGAACATGCCGGACATCGCCAGGTTGCTGCCGAACGCGGTGACGGCACCGGCTCCGGCGTCGAACTGCTCCGAGGCGTAGTTCATGCCCGGATAGGCGAAGGCGATCAGCACGGCGAGCGCAGGCAGGAACAACCGCTCGGGCACGTAAGGGAATTCGGCCCGTCCGAAACGTACGAGCGTGTAGCCGACGGCCAGGTCGAAGCAGAACCATACGATGTTGACGATGTGCCCGAGCCCGGTCGGGGGCCGCACGAACGCGAACGTGAACTCCCAGCTGATGTTGGTGGCGAAGGCGACCACGGGCATCCCGAACGTACGCTCCCGCAGCCCCGTCCGGATCAGCAGCACATAGGTCGCCGTCCAGAACGCCCCCGTGCCGAGCAGGAACAGTGTGTGCATGAAGACCCCCGTCTGCCGACCACTTGATGCGCAACGGTGACTACTGTGGCAGAGATGTCCCGCCCGATCATCCGAAGGGTGACCATGTTCGCGACCTCCCTCGGCTCCGACGGCGCCGAGCTGTGTCCTCTCCAGCCCTGGCAGGCCGAGGAGTTCCTCGCCCATGTGAACCGGGGCCGGGAGTTCATCGGGCGGTTCAACGGCCTGCCGGACGTGGTCACGGACCTGCCGGCCGCCCAGTCGTTCCTGACGGCGTACGCCGGAAAGGAAGCGGCCGACGCGGGGCTGATCCGGGGGATCCGACTCGACGGCACACTGGTCGGAGCGGTCATCCTGCGCCGGATGGACGTCGCGCAGGGTACGGCGGAGGCGGGTTGCTGGCTGGAACCGGCCGCGGTGGGCCGGGGTCTGGTGACCCGCGCCGCGCGGCTGCTCATCGACTGGGCGATCAGGGAGCGCGGCATCCACCGGGTCGAGTGGTGGGTGTCGGCGGGAAACGCGCCCAGCATCGCGGTCGCCCGGCGGCTCGGCATGCGCAAGGAGGCCGTGCTGCGGGAGAGTTACCCCTACCGGGGCGAGCGGCACGACGAGGAGATCTGGTCGGTGCTGGCACCGGAGTGGACGGGTGGGGCCGGCGGCGCGGGCGGGTGAGGGGTAAGGGCGGCCCGACCGCAGGCTGACCACCGGCCCGGGAAAGTTCCCGTTCGTCGCCTGCAACCTCGGTCGGGGTCGGACGTCTGTCCGGGTGGAGGCCTCCACTTCGACCAGATGCCCGATCCCGAACGACCGAAGGAACCCATGTCCGCACACCGTGCATCCCGGCCCGGCCGTGCCCGCAGGCTGCGTGCCGCCCTGGGGGTCTCCGCCATCGGCGCGGCCCTGGCCGTCGCCGGCACCATCACCGCCCAGGCGGCCCAGGACGGCAGCCACACCGCCCTCCACAACGGCGCCACCCCCACACCGGCACCGGCGAACGACCACGCGCCCCCGTCCACCGCACCATCGCCAGTCCGCACAGCAACCCTCTCCCCCGTACCCACACCGCCCCACACCGCGACCCCCTCCCCCGTGCCGGGCACTCCGACCCCGGTGCCGGCACCGACACACGCCCAGCCGAGCCCCGTACCCTCCTCGCCCGCACCCGCGACCCCGAGCCCCATGCCCGCACCGATGCGGCACGAGCACGTTCCGCAGCACGGCCCCGCAGCACCGGCGCCGGTTCCGCAGCACGACTGAGCACCACCGAGTCAGGGACCGGAAGCGTGGCCCGCGCTCGGCGGCACCCCGCTTGCGGTTCCGGGAGATCCATGACGACAGCCACACCACCGGCGGCGGCCCTGCGGACGAGGTGCTGACGGCTCTGCACACGCTGACCCGGCGGCAGCGGGAGGTCCTGGTGCTGCGCTACTGGTCGCATCTGAGCGAGGCCGAGATCGCGGCGACGCTCGGCCTGTCGCGGGGCGCCGTCAAGTCCACCGCCAGCAGGGCTCTGGACGCACTCGGCCGACGTCTGGAGGGGCTGCGATGAACGAGTCCGGTGCCGGTACCGTGCGGACGCCGGTCGAGGAACGGCTGCGGGCCGCGCCGGCCGCACGTGCCCACTCCGTCGGTCCCGCCGACCTGCGCCCCCTGCGCCCGCCGACGCCGGCGCCCCGGCTCCGCCGCGTGCTGCTGCGCCGGGCCGTGCTGGGCGCCCTGGCGCCGGCCGCCGTGGCCGCGCTGCTGTTCTTCGCCACGCGCGGCGGTCCTTCCCGTCCGACCGAGCCGGCCCACGTCCCGCGTCCCACGGTCGGCACACCGTCCCCGGTGCCGAGCGCGGTCACCACGTCCGCGCCCGCGCCGTCCCCGAGCGCGCCGCACCCGTGACCTCGCCATAAGTCGATTGATTGGCTCAACCAAGGAAAATCCGCGTTTCCGCACCCACCGGTAGGACGCCCGCCCCGCTAAGTTGGGCGGCATGAGCAATCTTGACCGCGCACCCGTGCCCAGTGTCTGCGGCGGTCGCGGATTCGTCGTCGCCGAGCCCGTCCGCGAACTGCTGAGCCCCCGGCAGGTGAAGCTGGGTGAGTCGACCGAGGTGCGCCGGCTGCTGCCGAACCTCGGGCGTCGCATGATCGGCGCGTGGGCCTTCGTCGACCACTACGGCCCGGACGACATCGCCGACGAGCCCGGTATGCAGGTCCCGCCGCATCCGCACATCGGGCTGCAGACGGTGAGCTGGCTGCACGAGGGCGAGGTGCTGCACCGTGACTCGACGGGCAGCCTGCAGACGATCGGGCCGCGGCAGCTGGGCCTGATGACCTCGGGCCGCGCGATCAGCCACTCCGAGGAGAGCCCGCGCCCGCACGCCCGCTTCCTGCACGGCGCCCAGCTGTGGGTCGCGCTGCCCGACGAACACCGCCGGACCGACCCGAAGTTCGAGTACCACCCGGACCTGCCCACGGTCACCGCGCCCGGCCTGACCGCCACGGTGATCCTCGGCGACCTCGACGGGTCCGCCTCGCCCGGTACGACGTACACCCCGATCGTCGGCGCGGATCTCGCCCTCACCCGGGGCGCCGACGTACGCCTGCCCCTGGAGCCCGACTTCGAGTACGGCGTCCTGGCCATGTCCGGCGAGGTTCATGTGGACGGCGTGCCGGTGCTGCCCGGCTCGATGCTGTACCTCGGCTGCGGCCGCTCCGAACTGCCGCTGCGCGCCGAGTCGGACGCCGGAATCATGCTCCTGGGCGGCGAGCCGTTCGCGGAGGAGCTGATCATGTGGTGGAACTTCGTCGCCCGCACCCAGGCGGAGATCGAACAGGCCCGTGAGGACTGGGTGAAGGGGACCCGGTTCGGCGAGGTGAAGGGCTACGACGGCGCTCCGCTGCCCGCACCCGAGCTGCCGCCGGTGCCGTTGAAACCACGCGGAAGGGTGCGCTGACCTGGCTGTGGGAACCCAACGGCTTCAGATGGAGGGGCACCACCGTCCGATCCCGGCGGCGAACATGGCATCCCGAGAAACGACCCCACCACCCCCAGCGAACCTCCCCTGTCGCCAGCCCCGTTGGCACCACCATGAGGGGTCAATAACTCATTCGATCGGGCTAGGCCCTGCGGCTTTCTGTAATTCTGACCACGGAAGTCAGCACGGAACCAGCACCGGAAGTCGACGGTGATGACCAAAACCGACCGGGGATAGGGCTCATCTCAGGCAGCGTGCCGTTGGGCGATGCGGCCATCGATAGAAGTTTCTGGCCTGCCGGATCAGCGCGCGAATGGTGACGAATGCGGCGGACTCGGCGACCGACGGGCCATGTCTGCGGTACTCATCTTCTGAAAGCGCCGACGGTGTGCGACTCCGACAACGAAGTTGCACACCGCCCTCTCGCTGGATCGGATCAGTGGCCGCCGCCATGACCGCCGCCACCATGGTCGCCGCCGTAGCCGCCACCATGGTCGCCACCGTGATCGCCACCGTAACCGCCACCGTGGTCGTATCCGCCGTGGTCGCCATAGTTGCCGCACCCGTTGTCCCACCAGTCATCGCAGTCGCCGTTGAAGTGGTGGGAGTACGAGGTGGCGTGCGCCGGGGTGGTCGCCGTAGCGGTCCCGGCCATGCCGATCGCGGCGCCGCCGGCCATCAGAACGCCTGCCGCGGAAACCGCGAAGAGGCGCTTGGTGCGTTGTGCTCGCATGGGGTGATTCCTTTCCATCCTGTGCCTCGCGCAACGAAGGAGGTGCGAGGACGATGGCCGCGCCGAAAGGAGGTTGCATGTGCGGCGCGGACTCAGGCGCTGCAACGGATAAGTGCTGTGATCACGACCCCGGTAGGGGTCCTGCCGGACGGGGCGCGCCCCGTGTCGCGGCTTCGCCGCTGATTCAAGCCTTGTACCTGGACGACTGCTCGGCGAGGGCCGTTCGGCCCTGGTTCATGAGCAGATCGCAGCGTTCCTTGGGCCGCTGGGCCCAGCCGGGGAAGCTCCCATGCCGACAGGTCCGCGGGCAGCCCCGGGTGGGTGAGGGAATTTGGGATGCGGAGAAGCGGCCGGCAGCCGTGCACCGCGCGATCCGGACCCTCGAGAAGCGGGTGGCCCTTCCCGTCCAGCCCTGCCATGACCAGCGTGCGGGAGCAGCTGGTCCAGCGTATGGGCCGAAGAACCCGGGCCGGGTCCGGGCGGCCCGTGGCGCGCGTACGCAAGGGCGCGCACGCTGGGATCAGCAGCCCATGAAGGGAGCCGGTGCGATGACCTCCGCGACCACCATGACCACGGCTCTTGAGCCTGTGCACCGCGAACGGCTGATGGGCCTCGCCCATGAGGCCTCCTTCCCGGCCGGGACCCGCCTGTTCGAGGAGGGCCACCGGGCCGACCGCTTCTGGATCGTGCGCACCGGCACCGTCGCCCTCGACCTGCACGTGCCCGGTCGGCGCCCCGCCGTCATCGAGACGCTTGGACACGGCGAGCTGGTGGGCTGGTCCTGGCACTTCCCGCCGCACATCTGGCACCTCGGGGCCGAGGCGATGAGCCCGGTACGGGGCTGGGAGTTCGATGCCGAGGCGGTGCGCGCGATGTGCGCCGCCGACGCCGAGTTCGGGCGGGCCGTAGCGGTGTGGGTGGGACGCGTGGTCGCTCAGCGGCTGCACGCCTCGCGTGTCCGACTGCTCGACCTCTACGCCCCGTACGGCAGCGGAGGCCTGACGTAACCGCCCGGGCGCCCGGCCCCGCCGTGGAATTCGAGGAGGAGAGCATGGACAGCAGCCCGCACCGGGTGGGCGACGTGATGACGCGCGCCGCCGTCGCGGTGGGCCGCAAGGCTCTGTTCAAGGACATCGTCGAGCGCATGGAACAGTGGCAGGTCAGCGCCCTGCCGGTGCTGGAGGGCGACGGCCGGGTGATCGGGGTGGTGTCCGAGGCCGATCTGCTGCCCAAGGAGGAGTTCCGGGACAGCGATCCGGACCGGTTCACCCAGCTGCGCCGGCTGCCCGACCTCGCCAAGGCCGGGGCAGTCTGCGCCGAGGAGCTGATGAGCACGCCGGCCGTCACCGTCCACGCGGACGCGACACTCGCCGAAGCGGCCCGCATCATGGCTCTGCGGCACGTCAAACGGCTGCCCGTGGTGAGCTCCGAGGGCGTCCTCGAAGGTGTGGTCAGTCGCGGTGACCTGCTGAAGGTGTTCCTTCGCCCGGACAACGAACTCGCCGACGAGATCCGCCGTGACATCGTCGACGTCCTCTTCCCGGCGCCGATCGAGCCCATACACGTGATGGTCACCGACGGCGTCGCGACCCTGACCGGGCGCGTCGGGGATTCTGCTCAGGTCGACCTGGCCACGCGCCTGGTCCGGGGCGTGGAAGGCGTCGTGGGGGTGGACTGCCGTCTCACCGCCGCCGACGCGGTATGACCCCTCCCTCAGTGGCATTGGGAGTCAGCGACAGCCGTCGACGCCACCCCTTGCCCCTGCTCCGATTCCGCCACTCGGGACCGATCCGCTTCCATTCCTGATCCCATTCGGCCAAGCGGCGCCGCAGGAGCCGTTCACGGATCAGCCGCCCTCCGGCCCAGACCGTCGCACCGGCCAGCGGTGCCACGAGGGCACCGGTCAGAACCACCTGCAGCGTCGCCTCCGCGCCGCTGGGCGGCGGAGACTCCGCCGAGGAGAGCGACGGCCCAGATGAGGAGCACGAGCCAGGCCTCGACGACGTCGCTGTGGCGCCTGATCGGGTTCCGCCGCCGGCGCCACACCCCGGTCCCGGTCGTGGGAGGTGTCCCGGTCATCGGTACGCGCCACCTCTCGTCCCGCCTCCTACGGTCGTCAGGCAGGGGCCGACCGCCGTGATTCCGGCAGGTCCGGGTCGAGATCCGGATGGCGGGGCGGTCCGGTCAGCGCGCAGTGCACATCCACCACACCGGCCACGGTCCGGGCGAGGTGGGTGGCGAGCGGTATCAGAGCCGTTTCGGGGATCCGGCCGGTAAGCGTCACCACACCGTCCTGCACCTCGACCCGGACGCCTTGCGCGTGCGTGCCAAAGAGCCGGGCGCCGACCTCGCGCCGGACGTCCTCGGCGATGTCCGCATCGTCTCGCAGAAAAATCTTCAGCAGGTCGGACCGGCTCACGATGCCCTTCAGTGTTCCGTTGCGGCCGACCACCGGAAGCCTCTTCACCCTGCTGCGCGCCATCACGCGCGCGGCATGGGCGAGGGTGGAGTCGGGCGCGACGGTGATGGCGGGAGTGGTCATCAGCTCCGCGGCGGTGACCGCGTCCGCATTGTGGACGTCGACTGAACGCCGGACCTGCCCGTACCGGCTGAGATCGCGCTCGCTGAACTCCTCCTTGGGCAGCAGGTCGGCCTCGGAGACCACGCCGACAACACGTCCGCCGTCGTCCAGGACCGGTAGGGCACTGACCCGCCACTCCTGTATGGTCCGCACGATGTCCTTGAACGCCGCCCCGGTGCGCAGGGCGACGACCCTGCGGGTCATCACGTCGTTCACGACGGGGGGAGTGCCGGTCATGGCGTCCTCCAGGGCTCGGTGTCGTACCACGACACCACCAGCCTGCGTCGCCGCGGCGTCCCAGCGCATGGGCCGATCGGCCCGCCTGACGGGACCGAGGGCACCTCCCGGGTGCCCCGCTGCCGTCGCAGGCTGGAAGGACATCGGATGATCGCGGAGCCGAGGAGTGGCGTCATGGTCCGCTATGTGTACGACTTCCAGAACGGGGGCCGCGACATGGCCGGCCTGCTCGGCGGCAAGGGCGCGAACCTGGCCGAGATGAGTCGGCTGGGCCTGCCGGTGCCGCCGGGGTTCATCGTCCTGCCGGCGGCTCGTCCAGATGTACGGCACCACTGTGATGGGCGTCGACTCCGCCCTGTCGACGAGGTCATGACTTTGCTGAAAGCGGCTCGCGACGCTTCCGACGACCTTCGTCTTGACGCGGGTGACCTGGCCTGGCTCGTGGAAACCTACAAGCGGCTGATCCGCGACGAGGCAGGCCGAGACTTCCCGCAGTCCCCGGCCGAGCAACTGCACGAGGCGATCCTCGCGGTCTTCCGGTCCTGGAACGCCGAGCGGGCCCGACTGTACCGGCGCCGCGAGCACATCCCGGACGACCTCGGGACCGCCGTCACCGTGCAGCGCATGGTGTTCGGCAACCTCGGTCCTGACTCCGGCAGCGGCGTCGCCTTCACCCGCGACCCGGCCACTGGGCGCCCGGGCCTGTACGGCGACTACCTGCCCAACGCCCAGGGCGAGGACGTGGTCTCCGGCGTACGGGACGCCGTACCGCTGGCCGAGCTGGAACACCTCGACCCGGTCTCCTACCGGCGGCTGCGCGATCACGCGCAGACGTTGGAGCGGCACTACCGCGACCTGTGCGACATCGAGTTCACCATCGAGCGCGGGACGCTGTGGATGTTGCAGACGCGGGTGGGCAAGCGCACGGCCGAAGCGGCGTTCGCCATCGCCGCCGAGCTGGTGGAGGAGGGACTCATCAGCGCGGACGAGGGCCTGGCGCGGGTGAGCGGCGACGGGCTCGCACGGCTCATGTTCCCCCGTTTCGACAGCGCCGCCACCGGTGAGCCGCTCGCCCATGGCGTGCCGGCCTCGCCGGGGGCCGCGGTGGGCGCGGCGGTGTTCGATTCGGCGGAGGCCGTACGGCGTGCCGCCGCAGGTGAGAAGGTGGTCCTCGTCCGCGAGGAGACCACTCCCGACGACCTGCCCGGCATGGTCGCCGCGCAGGCGGTGCTGACCGGCCGGGGCGGCAAGACCAGCCATGCCCGTCGTCGCCCGCGGTATGGGCAAGGTGTGCGTGTGCGGCGCCCAGGACATCGCCGTCGACGGCGAGGCACGGCGCTTCACCACTCGGGACGGCACCGTGATGGAAGAGGGCACCGTCATTTCGGTGGACGGCTCCGCCGGTGTCGTGTACTTGGGGCCGGTCCCCTTGGTCGCTTCCGCGACCATGCGCTACTTGGAGAGCGGCGAGCAGGCCGACAGCGTGGTCTGCGCGGTGGGCCGGGCCCTGGATCAGGCCGACTCCGTACGGAGGCTGGAGGTTCGGGCCAACGCCGACACCCCCGAGGACGCGGCGCGCGCCCGGCGCTTCGGGGCGCGGGGCATCGGGCTGTGCCGTACCGAGCACATGTTCCTCGGTGAACGGCGCAAGCTGGTGGAGGACATGATCCTGGCCCGCACGGAGACGGGTCGCGACCGGGCGCTGGCAGCTCTACTGCCGCTGCAGCGGAAGGACTTCACAGGCCTCCTGCAGGCGATGGACGGACTGCCGGTCACCATCCGGCTTCTCGACCCGCCGCTGCACGAGTTCCTGCCCGACCGCACCGCTCTTGCGGTGCGCATCACCGCGGCCGAGGCCGTCGGCGAACAACCGGACGCACACGACGTGGAGTTGCTCAAGGCAGTGAACCGGATGCACGAGGAGAACCCGATGCTCGGCCTGCGGGGCGTGCGGCTGGGGCTGCTGATTCCGGGACTGGTCGCCATGCAGGTGCGGGCGATCGCCGAGGCGGTCGTCGAGCGCACCCGCGCGGGCGGGTCTCCACGGGCGGAGATCATGGTGCCGCTGGTCGGCGCCGTCGAGGAACTCCGGCTCGCCCGCGAAGAGGTCATGCGAGTCCTGGCGGAGGTCGGCGAGGAGACCGGCGTCCCCGTCCCGTGTCCGGTCGGCACCATGATCGAGTTGCCCCGAGCCGCGCTCACGGCAGGCCGTATCGCCGAGGAGGCGGAGTTCTTCTCCTTCGGCACCAACGACCTCACCCAGACCACCTGGGGCTTCTCCCGCGACGACGTGGAGGCCGCGTTCTTCTCCGCCTATCTCGACAAGGGCGTCTTCGCCACCTCACCGTTCGAGACACTCGACCGCGAGGGTGTGGGCCGACTGGTCCGGATCGCGGTCGAAGAGGGGCGCGCGGCACGCCCGGCTCTGGAGACAGGTGTCTGCGGCGAGCACGGCGGTGACCCGGAATCGATCCACTTCTTCCACGCCACAGGCCTGGACTACGTCTCCTGCTCGCCGTTCCGGGTTCCGGTGGCACGTCTGGAGAGCGGCCGGGCGGCGCTGACCGGCGTGGACGCGAGTGACAGCAGGTGAGAGGGACGTCCGGCCCCTTGCTCGACCCGAATGGCACTGGAGAGCAGGTGCGTCAGGGACGACGGTGAGAGCAGGAGTGGCGACGGTCCTTCGGGATGTCGCTCCACCCTCGTCGCACCCGACCGTGCACGGGCCAACCGGATTCGGTCGAGGAACAGTTACTCACCTGCAGAAGAAGCAGCGCATGACCCGCAACCAGTCTCCCACGAACCGGCGCATCGACTTGGACCCTGCCGAGGCGCTGCGGTTGCTGGGCAGCGTGTCGCTGGGGAGGATCGTGTTCACCAGGCAGGCCCTGCCCACGGTCCGCCCGGTCAACCACGCCCTGGACAGTGGGGACATCGTCATCCGCACCCACGAAGGCGCGGCTCTGACGTCCCACGCCGAGGAGGCCGACGCCACAGGCGTGGTCGTCGCCTACGAGGCAGACGTCATCGACCCGGACACCCACCTCGGCTGGAGCGTCGTTGTCACAGGTTACGCCCAACTCGTCACCGACCCGGTCGAACTCGACCGCATCCGGGAGTTGTTGCAGCCCTGGGCACCCATCGAAGGCATGGACCAAGCGGTGCGCATCCGCCCCGAACTGGTTGCGGGTGTCCGCCTGACGGAGTCGAGCGAGACCAGGACGGCACCCGGTTGAGCCGCCGGGCTGTCGCAGCAATCGCTGACCCAGTGATCCGACGTCCTGTCCCAGAGTGCCGGGATCGACGCGCCCCCGCGCCGCGCGGTCGCCTCCCGCCCAGGACTCGTTGCGCGCCTTGTCCGCTACAAGCGCTGACTTCGCGGGTCTCTCGCCGCTCGCGCGGTCGCCTTCGGCCTGTGCGGTGCGCGGAACCCTGCGTTTGGGCCGTCCGGCCCTCGGCCCCGGCCGGGCGGTTCTGAACGGCTCGCACCGGGGCGGTGGGGCTTCGGCGCCGCGCCGGGTCGCGTCCGCTTCCCCGCGTCCCTCTTGCGGACATCGCCCATGGGGACCAATGGGCCCCCGTGGCTCGGGGACCGGGCCCGGGTGGCCCGGCAGGAGGGTCCCTCGGCCTCTGTGAAAGCCGCACCTGCGGAGTCACCGTCGAAGGAGTCATCGCGGCGTGGAGGTGCCCGTTATGAGCAGCGGCAAGCGGCTGTGGCGATGGCGGAGCAGTCCACTGCGGCGGCGCGAGGACGTCATCGAGGCCTGGATCGTCCTGGCAGTCTGGCTGGTCGTGGTGGTCTGTGGCGGCGTTGCCGCACTCGTCACGGACCGCAGCGCCGAGCACGAGTTCGCGCAGCAGCGCACCCACCGGCATCCCGTCAGCGCTGTCTTGCTCGCCGACGCTCGGCACGGCGTCACCGCGGACTGGTCGACCGACGGCCGTGTCCAGGGATCGGTGCGCTGGAAGGCCCCCGACGGCTCCGCTCGCACCGGGCACACGCTGGTGGACGGCGGCCTGAAGGCCGGGGCTCGTGTGACGGTGTGGCAGGACGACCGGGGCCGGCTCAGTCCGTCGCAGCCGACAGGCCGGGGCGAGGGTCATGTCGAAGCCGCGCTCTTCGGCGCCGCGGCGGCCCTCGCCGTGGCAGCCCCGGCCTTCGGCGCGGGCGCCGTCGCGCGAGCGCGGCTCGACCGGCGCCGCATGGCCCATTGGGACCAGGAGTGGGATCTGGTGGGACCGCGGTGGGACCCCAGGATGGGCTGATCCGCAGCGCCAAAGGCCCGCATCGGGCCTGCTGACCGGACACAGCGAGTCCTCGGCGCGCGACTCGGGATCGAGGCGAGGGTCATGGACGTGACGCTGCCCCTCGGCCGGATCGCCGGTGTGCGGTCGGCCTGAAGTGGAGTGTCCTGGTCTTCGTCGCCCTGGTGACCGTCGCTACTTGCGCACAGTGAGCTCCCGTCCGCCCACCCCGGCCACTCCGCCCTGCTCTACTGGGCTCTGGCGCTGGTGGCGGCGATCGTCTTCCTCGCCTCGCTGCTGGCGCACGAGCTGGCGCACGCCGTGGTCGCCCGCCGCAACGGCGTGCAGGTCGACGGCATCACCCTGTGGATGCTGGGCGGCGCCGCTCGCCTGCACAGTGCGGCACCCACTCCGGGCGCCGAGCTGCGCATCGCCGCCGTGGGTCCGCTCACCAGTCTGCTCGCCGGTGGTGTCTTCGCCGGCATCGCCGCCGGGCTGCACACGCACGCGTCCGGGCACGTCGTCGAGGCGGTCGTATGGCTGTCCGCGATCAACGTCATGCTGGCCGTCTTCAACGCGCTGCCGGCCGCCCCGCTCGACGGGGGACGGCTGCTGCGGGCGTACCTGTGGCACCGCACCGGCGACCGGCTGCGGGCCACGCGCGGGGCGTCGGCTGCGGGCCGGGGACTGGGCTGGTTCATGGTGCTGACCGGGTTCGCGGCAGTGTGGTTCGGGCACGGTCTGTCCGGCCTGTGGCCCGCGCTGATCGGCTGGTTCCTGATCGGTGCGGCGACCACGGAGGCTCGCCAGGCCGAGCTGCGGAGTGTGCCGGGCGGTGTCCCGGTCCGGCGGGGTGCCGGCGGCCGACGGCTCGGTGGCCGGTTCCCGGCCCGGGCTCAGACGGACTCCGGTACGACCGCCACCGGGCAGGCCGCATGGTGCAGCACGCCGTGGGCGACTCGGCCGAGTCGGAGCCCGAAGTGGCCAGGGCGTCGTCGGGCACCGACGACGAGCAGGTCGGCCTCGCGGGACACCGCGATCAGGGCGTCCCGTGCGTAACCCTCGACCGTACGCCGCTGTACCTCCAACTCGGCCGGGGCGTCCCGCAGCGCCCCTCCCACCAGTTCCGCCGCCCGCGCCTCCTCCAGGTCGGCGGGTCCGCCGACCATCAGGGGATGTGCGGCCGGCTCGTGCAGTGGTCTGCGCCAAGCGCGTACGGCTTCCACCGGGACCCGGCGCAGCAAGGCCTCCTCGATCGCGAATCGTGCCGCGGCCGAACCCGCCGCCTTCTCTCCCGCCCCGAGAACGATGCGGCCGTGTGTCCCTGTGCATGCCTGGTTGTCGTGGCTTCCTCGGAGCACGATCACCGGGCAGTGGGCGTGTCCCGCGACGGTGACACCGACCGAGCCGAGGAGGGCCGCCGTCACCCCGCTGCGGCCACGGCAGCCCAGCACCATCGCGAGGGCGCTGCGGCTCTCGCGTACCAGGCCGTACTCCGGTTCTTCGGGCAGCACATCGGTGGTGACCTTCACGCCTGGTTGCCGGTGACGGGCCCGCCGCTCGGCGGTCCGGACGATGTCCTCGGCCATCACCTCTTCGGACGGCTTGCCGAGATCGGCGGCCATGGAAGCACCCTCGTAGCGCTCCCAGAGCGAGGCGTACACCAGCCGGAGCGACGCCCCGCGCAGGGCGGCCTCGTCGGCAGCCCAGTCCACGGCGCGCAGGCTCGACTCGGAGCCGTCGACGCCGACGACCACGGGCTGATCCAGAGGCGCCCCGTCGGCATGTGCGGCTGATGCACTCATGGCTTCCCCTTCCCCGGAGCGGAGGTCAGCCGTGTGCGACGACCGCGACGGGAGCGGCGATGTGGTGCAGGGCGGAGTGGGCGACATGGCCGATGCGGGCGCCGAACGACCTGGTGCGGATGCGTCGGCCGACGACCACCAGGGAGGCGTCACGGGAGTCGTTGACGAGAACCTGCGCGGCGCTTCCGCACTGGCTCGCCTCGATCACCTCGACGTCGGGGAACCGCTGGCGCCAGGGATGCAGCACCTTGCTCAGGAGAGTGGCCTGTCCGCGTTCGAGGGTGTCGTAGAGTTCGGCGTCGCCGGCGAAGCGGTAGAAGGAGGTCGGCGGCTCGGGCCAGGCGTGGACGACCCGAAGGGTGGCTTTCCGCCGCGCGGCGGCGTCGAAGGCGAACTCCAGCAAGGTGTCGTCCGCTTGGTCGGTGTCGAGCCCCAGTACGACGGGCCGGAAGGGCGCCGCAGCGGACGGCACGCCCGCCGGATCCATCTCGTGCTCGTCGGCGGCCTGCTCTTCCGCCCGCACCAGCACCACCGGCCGTTCGGCGCGGGCGACCACGCCCAGGCTCACCGAGCCCACCATGAACCCCTCCAGTCCACCGAGGGCCCGCGAGCCCAGGACCAGCAACTCGGCAAAGCCCGCCGCCTCGCACAGGACGTCGGCCGGGGTCCCGGTCAGCTGCTCGGTGATCACCTCGATGCCCGGGTGGCGAAGCCGGATGCCGTCCGCGGACTCGCTCGTCACCTGCTCTGCCCAGTGCCGGTAGGCGTCGGGATCCAGCAGCGGAGTCCGGGCCACGAACCTGGGTGTCGGCTCGGAGACGTACATGATCTTGAGGGGCAGGCAGCGCAGCAGTGCTTCTCGCGCCGCCCACTCGGCCGCGGCCCGGCTCTCGGGCGAGTCGTCGACACCTACGGTGACGGTGCGGGACATGGTCTCCACCTCCCACGGCGAGGGTTCCTACACCAGCGTGGCGCCGCGGTGCCGAGGGGATCAGGGGCCACACGGCCCCATCATGGCCCGCCCGACCCTCTACGGCTCGGAAGCGCCCCTCTTGCGGCCCGGAAGCCGCACGGGCCCGTCCGAGGGCCGTGCGGCCCCTGGCACTGCCGCTGCCCCCGGCACACCCTGGAAGGAGCGGACACCTCATCGAGGCCCTTACGGAGTCACCATGTACGGCACCCGCCACATCGTCAGCGACGTGATGAGCCAGACGGTCGCCGCCGTCGGCCGCCGTGCCTCCTTCAAGGAGATCGTGCAGCTGATGCAGGACTGGCAGGTCAGCGCCCTGCCCGTGATCGAGGGCGAGGGCCGGGTGGTCGGCGTGGTCTCCGAAGCCGACCTGCTGCCCAAGGAGGAGCTCCGGGACGACCCCGACGCGGGCTACCTCCAGCTGCGACAGCCCGTCGACGTGGCGAAGGCCGGCGCCCTCACGGCCGACGACCTCATGTCGTCCCCCGCGGTCACGGTCAGGGCCGGCGCCACCCTTGCCGAGGCCGCGCGCATCATGGCGCACGAAGGGGTCAAGAGGCTGCCCGTGGTGGACGACACAGGGTTGCTGGCCGGTGTCGTCAGCCGGGCCGATCTGCTCAAGGTCTTCCTGCGCGACGACGAGGACATCGCCGAGGAGGTGCGGCGGGAGATCACCTCGTACCTCTTCCCGCCGCCGTCGGCCGTCCACGTGGAGGTGCACGACGGGGTAGTGACACTCACCGGCCGGCTCTCCGACACCGCCCTCGTGCCGGTCGCAGCCCGGCTGATCAGGGCCATCGAAGGGGTGGTGGACGTGGAGTTCGACCTCGCTCACCACACCGCTGGGCGGTAACCGGAGGCGATAGTGGGGTCGCCATGACCGACCCCCGAGCTGATCGGTGACGGCTGCCGGCGAAGCTCGGAGTGCAGCGCCGGGTCCAGGCGGTCGTCCTCGCCTCCCACCTCGACCAGCCAAACCCCCACCTGCACGATTCCCACCATGCCGGGAGGCCGGATTCCCCGGTGATCGGATGAGAGCGGGCGAACTCAGTCGGCGCTGAGCAGGTTCTTCACCTCGATGACGTCGGCGATCCCCTCGACCTCCGCCACGAGTCGGGCCATCGTCGCCGACGGCAGCCTCCCGGTCAGCTCCACGATCCCGTCGTGCACGGTGACGGCCACACGCTCCCGGTCAGCCGGTGGGCAGCAGGCTTCGAGCGTGGCCTGAACTTCCGCCCGGATACCGGAATCATCCCTGATCAGCGCCTGCAACAACGCGTCACGACGCACGACGCCCACGAGTCGGCCGTTGCGATCGGTGACGGGCATGCGCTTCACCCGGGACAACGCGGCGAGCCAGGCGGCCTCGGCCACCGTCGTGCCCGGCAGTACCGTGATCGCGGGACTCGTCATCAGGTCGGCGGCCGTCTCGCCCCGGGCCTTGTCGTGCACCCGGCGTTCGCGCAGTCTGCCGATGCGTCCGGGCCGGTGGCCGGAGGCCTCGAACGCGACCTTGGCCAGCAGATCGGCTTCGGAGACCACGCCGACGACATGGTCAGCGGTGTCCACGACCGGGAGCGCGCCCACCTGCTCGCGGGCCAGCAGCCGGGCGATGTCGCGATACGCCTGGTCCTCGCAGAGGGAAGCGGCGGGCACGTCCATCACGTCCCGCACCAGTGGCACACCTGGTTCCTGCGGGAGGCCTGGCCGGCGCGTGGGCGTCACGGTCGACGGTGCCCGCTCCTCGGTGTCCGCGTGCTCGGCCGCACTGCCGGAGTGCTTGGCCGCGGCCGAGGCGACCGCACCCAGGTAGCGGAGCAGCATGTCCTGTCGAGCCGTTTCTCCCGGGCTCCAGGCACGTGCGGAGACACCCTGCCGGGCATCGGCCCCCGCGCGGTGGTTCTCGTGCGCGTTCACAGCGGCCTCCTGACTCTGTCGAGTCGCCTCCCGTCCCAGTCTCCCGTTCTCGCCGCCCGTGCCAAGAGCCGAACGGCCCTGGTGGAACGACGTAAGGGCCCTGTCCGGTGCGGGGTGGGCCGGGAACGCCCTGGGCACCGCACCGCGCCGTCGGACATGGCCGGTCACCGTTCCGGCGCGCTCTCGTTCTGCGGACACTGACCTGCCGCGTGACGGCGGAGGGTCGGCGGACCTCCGGTGGGGACCATTGGCCCCTGGCAGCATGCGCTGCCAACGCCTTCCATGGAGGTGGCGACGGCATCCTTCCGCGCCACCGCAGGGAGGAGGTGAGGCGATGTCCGCTCCCGCACCAGCGAAGAACGCGCAGGCCGTCGCGCGCCCCGGCCCAGAGGCAACCGGCGCCTCCATGCGCGCCCGCGCGGGTGACGAGATCGTGGTACGGAGGACCACGGCCGGGGTCGTCGCGCGAGACGGCGAGATCGTCGGCCTCCACCATCAGGACGGCAGCCCGCCCTACGACGTGCGGTGGGCCGAGGACGGACGAGTGACCCTGTACTTCCCGGGTCCTGATGCGTACGCCTGGCACTTGGTGAGCGGAGGCGGGCATGTCCGGGCCCGGTGACCGCCGACCGATCGTGGTGGGTGTCGATCCCGATCCCGTCCACCGGATGGCACTGGCCTGGGCGGCCGACGAGGCCGTCCGCAGACGGCTGCCGTTGCGCGCCGTCCACGTCGAGGGCGTACCCACCAGGGGCTACCGGAGGCAGGAAGTCCCGCCGTCGTGGGAGGAATGGAACGAGGCACTGCACAAGGCCGGCCAGCAGGTGCTGGAGCAGGCCGTGGCCTTCGTCTCGGCCCGGTACCCGCAGCTCCAGGTCGACGCGCTGCTCGCGGAGGGCGACCCGGTGTGGGTGCTGCGGGAGCAGAGCCGCGACGCCACCGCCGTCGTGCTGGGATCGCGGCACCTGAGCCGGAAGCAGGAGGTGTTCGGCTCCGCGTCGGTCGCTCTGCCGGTCATGGCCCGTACGCGCTGTCCCCTGGTGGTGGTCCCCGAGCCGGAACACGTCACCGAGGAGCCGGCGTACTTCGTCGTCGGCGTCGACGGCAGCGAGCACTCCGCCGCCGCGGTCGACGTGGCGTTCGAGGAGGCGGCCCTGCGCGGCGCCCGGCTGCGGGCCCTGCTCGTCTGGGAGCCAGGACCGCTGAGGGTCTTCGACGAGCACCAGCCGCAGCAGGACTGCCGACGGCTCCTCTCCGAGATCGTGGCCGGACGCCACGCCCGCTGTCCCGAGGTGGACCTGCACCACGAAGTGCTCGTCGGGCACCCCGTCCAGGTGCTCACCGACGCCTCGGCGCACGCGCTGGGCCTGGTGGTGGGGACCCGGGGCCGCGGAGGCTTCGCCGGCATGCTGCTGGGCTCGGTCAGCCAAGGCGTGCTGAACCACGCCCGGTGCCCTGTCATCGCCGTACCGACCCGCGAGTGAACCGGCAGACCGGCACGAAGGGAAGCCGCCGTGACTGCACAACCTCTCGACGTGGACACCGTCGCCGGACTCGTGGCGGACGCCGCGGCGGCGCCCTCGCTGCACAACGCCCAGCCCTGGACCTTCCGCTACCTGCGGGACCTCGGTGTCCTGCGGCTGTACGCGGACCTGGAGCGGGCACTTCCGCGAACCGACCCCGAGAACCGCGGCCTGCACGTGGGGTGCGGCGCCGCCCTGCTCAACCTGCGCGTGGCCGCCGCGGCAGCCGGGCTCGCGCCGGTCGTCCGGCTGCTCCCGGACCCGGCCTGCCCGGAGTTCCTCGCCGAGGCGCATCTGTGCGGCACGGGAACCCCCGACGGGGCGCTCGCCCGGCTGAGCCCTGCGATCCGGCGCCGTCACTCCAGCCGCTTCCCCTTCCGCGAGGAGACGCTCCCCCTCGACGTGCAGGAGACGTTGCGGGAAGCTGCGCTCGCCGAGGGCGCACAGCTGCTGTTCCCCGGCGCATGGCACGTGCAGTCGATCCTGGAGCTGGTGCGGGACGCCGAGGGCAGGGAGGCGCTGGCGCCGGACGTGCGTGAGGAGACGGCGCGCTGGGCGCATACCGGCTCTTCCGGCAACGCCGGGGCCGTTGACGGCATCGCCGCCGAGGCTTTCGGTCCTCGGCAGCGCCACACCACGGTCCCCGTGCGTGACTTCGCCGCCGGTCGTCCGGTGCCCGAACGCGGCTGGGCGCCCTTCGAGAGGGAACCGAACATCGCCCTGCTGGGTACGGCCCACGACGGGCCCGCGGACTGGTTGTCGGCCGGTCAGGCTCTGGAACGGGTCCTGCTCCAGGCCACGACGGACGGGCTCGTCGCCTCGGTCACTTCCCAGCCCCTGGAGTGGCCCGAGATCCGGTGGGCCGTCCGCGACCCCGTCTCCGCGATGGCTCATGTCCAGATGGTCATCCGGCTCGGTCACGGCCCCGAAGGCCCCGCGAGCCCACGGCGGGCGGTGGCCGAAGTGCTCGACGTTCTCTGAGTCCGGACCCTCGAACCGTGGGACAGCGAGGAGGAGCGCATGAAGGTCTCCGAGGTGATGACGGCTCCTCCGGTGTGCGTGGCGCCGAAGGCCACCCTGGCCGAGGTGGCCCTGTGGATGGCCGAGAGCGCCGTCGGGTCTGTGCTGGTGGTCGAGGACGGAGCACTGCACGGCATCGTTACCGACCGCGACCTCGCCGTTCGTGGCATGGGCGGCGGCCTGGACGCGAGGGCCCGGGTGGACGCGGTGATGTCGACCCGCGTCGTCACGGTCGAGGCCGTCGAGGATCTAGGGGCTGCCTATCGCACGTTCCGTCGCACGGGGGTCCGTCGGCTTCCGGTCCTGGACGCGGGCCGGGTGGTGGGGGTGCTGACGATCGACGACCTGTTCCTCGACCTGTTCCGGCGGTTCACCGACCTGCTGGGGCCGGTGGCCTGGAGCGTCCTGCAGGAGCCTCCGGGACCGCCCCAGGAGGCCGGAGCCCCGGATGAACCCTGAACAGGCCCGGCAGGGCACGACCGCACTCCACGAGGACGGTCCGGCGGCGGGCGGCGAGACCGCGGCACAGCCGCCACCCACGGACCGGCCGAGCACCCCTGTGCCGTCGATCCCCTCCCTGCCGGTTCCCGCGGTCTTCGCCGCCCTGGAAAGCTCCCCGCGCGGTCTGACACCGGCCGAGACCACCGCCCGACGGGACCGCCACGGCCCCAACGAGCTGCCCGGAGCGAGCCACGGCCAGGTATGGCGTCGGCTGCTCGCCCAGTTCACCGACCTCTTCGCGGTCGTCCTGCTGGTCTCCTCGGCGATCACGTTCCTCGCCCACTGGCTGGGACAGCCCCGGGACCCGGCCACCCTGCAACTGGCCCTGGCCATCTTCGGTGTGGTGCTGCTGAACGCCGGCATCGGTTTCGCACAGGAGTACTCCGCCGAGCGCACCGCGGAGTCCTTGCAGGCGATGGTGCCGCATACCTGCCGGGTACTGCGGGACGGGGAGCGGCGGGAGTTGTCCGCGCGGGATCTGGTGCCGGGCGATGTGGTGGTCCTGGAGGCCGGGGACGCGGTGCCGGCCGACTGCCGGCTGGTCGAGGCTCAGGAGGCGGCCGTCAACAACGCCGCTCTCACCGGTGAGAGCGAACCCGTCACACGCATCGCGGAACCCGTGCCGCCGGGGCCGCCGCTGGAGGCACGCAACTGCGTCTTCATGGGCACCGACCTGGTCGCCGGCACCGGCAAGGCCGTCGTGTTCGCCACCGCCACGGCCACCGAGTTCGGGAGGATCTTCCGGCTCACCGCCGCCGCCCCGAGGCAGCAGACCCCATTGCAGCGGCAGGTCGCCGTCATGGCCCGCCGGGTCGCGGGCGTGGCACTCGCAACCGGCGCCGCCTTGTTCGCGGTGCGCGCGCCCAGCGGGCAGCCGTTCGTCGACACGTTCGTCTTCTCGCTGGGAGTGATGGTCGCTCTCGTGCCCGAGGGGCTGCCGGCCACGCTCTCCGTGTCGCTGGCGATCGGTGTGCGTCGCATGGCCCGTCGGCACGCACTGGTCAAGCAGTTGCTCGCCGTGGAGGCGCTGGGTTCGACCAGCGTGATCTGCACCGACAAGACGGGCACTCTCACGCAGGCCGAGATGACCGTCGTGCAGCTGTGGGCGGACGGGGTGTCGCACGCCGTGGCGGGAGTGGGGTACGCGCCGGTCGGTGAGATCACCGACGCTCCGCCCGTGCGGGGGCTGTTGCGGGCGGCGGCTCTGTGCAGCAACGCCCGGCTGGTGCGGCCCGCCGGGCGGGACGCGTGGCGGGTGCTGGGAGACACGACCGAGGGTGCGCTGCTGGTGGCGGCCATGAAGGCCGGTCTGGATCCCGCCAAGGAGGAGATGCGGGCACCCCGGGTGGCGGAGTATCCCTTCGACTCGGCGCGGAAACTGATGAGCACCGTCCATCGCGACAGCGACGGGACGTACTTCGCATGTACCAAAGGCGCCCCCCTCGAACTGCTCACCCGCTGCGACGCCCTGGACCAGGGCGAGGGGAAGACGCCGCTGACGGAGGCCGATCGCAGCCGTGTGGTCGCATCCGCGGACGGCATGGCCGGGCAGGGCCTGCGGGTGCTGGCGGTCGCCCGACGGCAGGTCTCCGGGCCTCGGCCGCCGATCGCGGATGTCGAGTCGGAGCTGACCCTGCTGGGGCTCGCCGGGATGTACGACCCGCCCCGGCCGGAGGTACGGGACGCGGTGGACGCGTGCCGACGGGCCGGGATCCGCATCGTCATGGTCACCGGTGACCATCCGCTGACCGCGGAGGCGGTCGCCCGTCGCGTCGGCATCGTGCGCGAGACGGCTCCAGCCGTGGCGACCGGCACCCAGCTGGACACGATGGACGACAGCGGCCTGGACGACCTGCTGACCGGCTCCACCGAACTGCTGCTGTGCCGCGTCAGCCCCGAGCACAAGATGCGGGTGGTCACCGCGCTGCAGCGGCGCGGAGAGGTCGTAGCCGTCACCGGCGACGGGGCCAACGACGCCCCGGCCCTCAAGCACGCGGACATCGGCGTCGCCATGGGCGCCTCCGGCACCGACGTCGCCCGTGAGGCCGCCGTGATGGTGCTGCTCGACGACTCGTTCGCCTCCATCACCACCGCGGTGGGACTGGGCCGCTCGGTCTACCGCAACATCCGCAAGTTCCTGATCTACCTCTTCAGCCACAACATCGCCGAACTCATGCCGATCCTCGCGGCGACCTTCGCCGGGTTCCCGCTGGTGCCGATCACGGCCGTACAGATCCTCGCCATCGACCTCGGCTCCGACGTGCTGCCCGCCCTCGCGCTCGGTGCGGAACCGATGGAACCCGACGTCATGAACAGCCCGCCGAGGCCCCGACAGGAGCGGCTCTTCTCGGCCGCCGTCATGGGCCGCATCCTCTTCCTGGGCGGTATCCAGGCCCTCGGCGTGTGCGCCGTCTTCTTCTGGCACATCCACGCCTCCGGCATCCCCTACACGGACTTCACCAAGGACAGCCCCGTCTACCGCGAGGCGATCACGATGGTCCAGGCCGGCATCGTCGTCAGCCAGTTCTTCAACGCGCTGGCCGTGCGCACCGACCGGCAGAGTGTCTTCCGAGCCGGTCTGCTGAGCAATCCGTGGCTGCTGGCCGCCGGCTGCTTCGGCATCGGGCTGATGGCCGCCATCAGCTACGCGCCACCGCTCCAGTCCGTCTTCAACACCGCGCCGCTGGTCCCCGCCGACTGGGCGGTCCTGGTGGCGTTCGGAGCACTGCTGCTGGCGGCCGAGGAAGTCCGCAAGTGGACGCTGCGGCACCGGAGATCTTCCCCGAAGGGAGGAACGCCATGAGAGTGATCATCGCGGGCTGCGGTCGGCTCGGGGCCACCCTGGCCACGCAACTCGTCACCGAGGGCCATGACGTCCGCCTCATCGACCGCCAGCCCAAAGCGCGGCGGAGCTTGCCACCGGGCTTCCCCGGCGCCTTTCACGTCGGCAACGGCTTCAGCCGCTCCGCGCTGGAATCGGCCGGCATCGCCCATGCGGACGCGTTCGTCGCCGTCACCTCCGGGGACAACAGCAACATCGTCAGCGCGCGCACCGCCAAGGAGACGTACCGGGTCCCGATCGTCCTCGCCCGCATCCACGATCCGCGCCGCGCCGACATCTACCGGGACCTGGGAATCCCGACCATCTCCAGCGTCCGCTGGGCCGTGGGCCGCATCCACCAGATGCTGCTGCACCGGCACCTCACCCCCGAAGTCTCCTTCGGCAACGGCGAGACGCTCCTCGTCCGCTCCCAGCTGCCGTCCTATCTCTCCGGACGGCAGGTCACGGAGTTCGACGTCGACGGCGAGATCCGGGTCGTGGAGATCACCCGTGGCGGCCGCTCGCTGCTGCCCGCACGCGGTGTCCTGGCCGAGCCCGGCGACCTCGTCACCTTCGGTGTCGCAGCAACGGCGCTGGGCCGGCTGAGCGGCTTTCTCGACAAGGAGCTGGGAACGTGAAGGTCCTGATCGCGGGCGCGGGACGACTCGGCACCCAGATCGCCCAGGTGCTGTCCGCCGCCCGCAACGACGTCACCCTCGTCGAGTACGACGACGAGCGTGCAGCGGAACTCGGAGGCCTGCCGCACGTGCGCCTCGTGGCGGGGGACGCCTGCGAGCCGGGCCTGTTGGAGAGCGCGGGCGTGCTGGCCTGCGACCTCGTCATCGCGGTCACCGGCCGCGACGAGGACAACCTGGTCATCAGCCTGCTGGCGAAGCGGCAGTTCGGGGTGGGGCGGGTGGCCGCGCGCGTCAACGAGGCGGAGAACGCCTGGCTCTTCGACCAGCGGTGGGGCGTGGACGCGGCGGTGCCCGCCGCCACCCCGCTGATCTCCCTCATCGAGGAAGCCACCGGAGCCACGGACACGGTGGCACTGCTGCGGCTGAGCAAGGCCGGTGTCGAGGTCATCGAGACCGCGATCACCGAACGGTCCCGGGCCGCCGGTCACACGCTGGGCGAGGTCTCCCTGCCCGCCGGCACCGTGGTCGCCACCGTCGTACGGGGCGGGCAGCCCACTGTCCCGGGTCCCGAGGTGCGGCTGCTCCCCGGCGACGAGTTGCTGCTCGTGTCGCACGAGGCGACCGAACAGGAGATCCACGCGGCTTTCCAGTGAGCTGCCCCGGCACGGGACCGGCTTCGCGTCACTGCTTCTGGCAGCGCACGATCACGACCGGGCAGCTCGCGTGCTGCGACACGTGCTGGCTGACGGAGCCGAGCAGGGCGCGGGCGAACCCGCCCCTGCCCCGGCTGCCGACGACCAGGACCTCGGCTCCTTCGGCTGCTCTCAGCAGGACGTCGGCGGGGTTTCCGTGCACCACGTGGGTCCTGACCGCGTCGGCAGCTCCCGCGCCGAGCACATCGGTCAGTTCCTGGCTCATCTTCTGCCGGGTCTCGTCCTCGTCGACGTCCATGTCCACGGCGGGCGCCGACCAGCCGTACAGGCCCGGCAGCTCCCACACCGCGACGGCGTCCACGGTGCCGCCGACCAGGCCGGCATAGCGCACTGCCCAGCGCAGGGCCTCGTACGAGGACTGCGACCCGTCGACACCGACCACCACCCGGCGCTCGGAGGCATCCTTTTCCATGCGTCCCACCTCTCCTTCGTCCGTGCCCGCCGGGCCGGTACACCTCTGTTCTCCACGCTGCGGGCCTCCTCGCCGCACCGCCAGCGATGAGCATCCAGCGGCATGACGGACGACGGGAGCGACGGTGCCGTCAGCGGCCGAACCTTCACTGCCGTTCGGGCACGACCGCGACCGGGCACTGGGCATGGTGCAGGAGTGCATGGCTCACGCGGCCGAGCTGGAATCCGAAGGCGCTCGTTCGGCGTCGGGCCCCGACGATCACCAGGTCGGCAGCCGCCGACCGGTCCACGAGGACCTTGGCGGCCGGTCCCTCCGGCGTCGCCGGGTGCGTCCGGACATGCGGATACTCGGCGATCGCGGCCTTGAGCCGAGCGTCGACGACAGCGGAGGCACGCTCCTCGTACGTGTCCGCCGGCCCTCCTGTACCTGTCCTGTTGCCGTTCCTGTCGAAGGCGGGCCTGCGCCAGGCATGCACCACGTCCAGGACACAGCCGCGCACTTCGGCCTCCCGGAAGGCGTACCGCACGGCCTCGGTGCTCGTGTCGTCGGCGTCACCGATGCCCAGCAGGATCCGCTCATGCGTGCCCGCGAGCCCCGCCGGATCGCCCCGGACGACGATCACCGGGCAGTGCGCACGGGCCGACACGGCCAGACCGACCGACCCGAGAAGCAGTCCCTTGACCTCGCCCCGGCCACGCGAACCCGTCACCAGCGTGAGGGCCTGGCCGCCCTCGTGGACGAGAGCGGCCACCGGGTCCTCCGGGATGATGTCGGTGGTCACCTTGACATCCGGGTTGCGCCGTTCGGCACGATCGGCCGCCGAAGCCACGATGTGCTCGGCCAGCACCTGCTCGGAAGGGCGCCCCGGGCCCACCGAAGGAAGGCCGGCCTCATAGCGCTCCCACAGGGAGGCGTACACGAGCCTCATCGGAGCACCGTGGCGTACGGCCTCGTCCACGGCCCAGTCGACCGCCGTCAGACACGAGTCCGACCCGTCGACGCCCACCACCAGAGGGAGTGTCATCGTCCCCACCGCCTTTCCTGGGTGCCTGGCGTACGGCACATGGGGGTGACCTTCACCGTCGCATCCCCGTGGCACAGGTCGCGAGGGCGGTTCGACCCGTGCCGGGGGACCTTCGGCCCCGCTACCGCTCGTGGTTTCGCTCGTACGCCTGCCGCACGGAGGCGGCGACCCGGTCGACCAATCCCGGGAGCGCCGACCGCACCGCTTCGCTCAGGCGCGCGCCGAGTTCGACGTCGGCCACCTCCATGGCGTGCACCACGAGACTCGGCGGCAGCTGGTCGAGGGCCTCCGCCAGGGCGAGGCACTCCCCGAGGCCGAGCGCATGCGTACTCGCCGTACCCGCTGTTCGGGCGGCCGCGTCCGCCGCCGTGAGGGTGTGCAGCTCCCCTGGCCGGCTCGGCCGTGCACGGAGCGCTTCCACCACGACCACCGTGTCAGCGCCGCGCCACAGGTCGAGCATGCGGGCAGGTTCACCGTCGCTGACTGCCAGGACGGTTCCGTCGGGAACCCGGGCCCGCAAGGCCTCCACGGCTGCCGGGCCGACACCGTCGTCACCGCGCAGGGGATTGCCCACGCCGATCACCACGACCCGCCGGCTCATGCGCGTTCCACGGTGACGTCGAGGAAGTGGGCGGCACAGGAGATACAGGGATCATGGTTGCGGATGGCCCGTTCGCAGAGACGAGTCAGTTCCTCGTCGTCGGCGGCCGGCTCGGGCCCGTCGAGGCGAGCCTGGACAGCTCTGCGCACGTCCTCCTCGATGGCCGTCTGGTTCTGAGCCGTGGGCGGGACGATGCGGGCCTCGGTGAGCGTGCCGTCCTCCGTGAGCGCGTAGCGGTGGTACAGCAGGCCCCGGGGCGCCTCGGTGGCGCCGACGCCCACGCCCCGGCGGGGCGGGACCTCGACAGCCGGCCGGGGAGGTGGTTCGTATCCGTCGATGATCCGCACGGCCTCCTCTACGGCCTGCACCACTTCGATGGCCCGTACGACGATGCTGCGGAAGGGGTTGTCGCAGATGGCGCCGGCCGCGGGATCACCGAGACCGGCTTCCCCCGCCGCCTCGGCAGCCACGGGATGCAGCCACTGGCCGTTGATCGCGTAGCGGGCCAGCGGGCCGGTGAGGTAGCGGCGGCCGTCGAGCGTGGCCGTCAGGGCGGTTGAGTGGGGTACCTGCCCTTCCCGGACGTGCTGTTCGAAGTCGGACAGGGGGATCGAGTGCGGCGCCCGGCCTTTGTCGGCAACGGCCATGACCGCCGGTGTCCCGGTGTCGACGGCGTACCGGCCGGGGTCGCGCAGCGCGAACAGGTCGTGGTCGCACACCGCGTCGGGGAAGTCGAACGCCGCTACCCAGCGGACGGTCTCCAGCGCGTCGTCCCGGGCTTGCCGCAGCCGTTCCGCCAGAGGGCGTAGCTCGTCCGCTGTCGGCGTCCGGTAGAAGCCGCCGATCCGGACGTTGACCGGGTGGATGGGGCGGCCGCCGAGCTGTTCGACGATCGCGTTGCCGGCCTGCTTGAGCCTCAGGCCGCGCTCGACGGCCGCTCGGTGGTCGCGGGCGAGTTCCACGACGTCGGCACGCCCCAGGAAGTCCGGGGCGTGCAACAGGTAGATGTGCAGGGTGTGGCTCTCGATCCACTCGCCGCAGTACAGCAGGCGGCGCAGCTGCGCGAGGGGGCCGTCGACCGTGACGCCGCTGGCGTTCTCGATCGCCTGGCAGGCGCTCATCTGGTAGGCGACCGGGCAGATGCCGCAGATGCGGGCGGTGATGTCAGGGGGTTCGGTGTGGCCCCGGCCGGTCAGGAAGGCCTCGAAGAAGCGTGGGGGTTCGTAGATGCGCAACCGCGTCTCGGCGACCGTGTCACCCTCGACGCGCAGGTGGAGGGCAGCCTCGCCTTCCACCCTGGCCAGCGCGTCCAGCCGCAGGACGCGGGTTCCGCGATGGTTCATGCGAGCCTTTCCGGGCGGGGGTCCGTCAGGCCGGAGGGCTCTGTCGCTCCTCGGCCGCGAGGTCGGGTACGGGGGCATATTCCGGCGACGCGGCGTTGAAGGTGCGGAAGACACGCTGGACGTCCCGCTCGCTCATCCCGTCGTGGCGCAACTGGGCGATCATGGAGCGCAGGTTGGGTTTGCTCGACGGTCCGAAGCAGCCGTAGCAGCCGCGACCGTAGGCGGGGCAGATGGCACCGCACCCCGCGTGCGTGACCGGGCCCAGACAGGGGGTGCCGTGGGCCACGGTGATGCAGGTGGTGCCGCGCCTCTTGCACTCGAAGCAGACGCTGTGGTTGGAGATCTGGGGCCTGCGGCCGGCCAGGTAGGCGGTGATGACCTCGAGGAGCTGGCGACGGTCGATGGGGCACCCACGCAGCTCGAAGTCGACCGGCACATGGGCCGAGATCGGTGTCGAGGTCTCCAGCGTGGCGATGTACTCCGGCCGGGCGTAGACGGCGGCGAGGAAGTCGTCGACGTCGGCGAAGTTGCGCAGGGCCTGGATGCCGCCCGCGGTGGCGCAGGCCCCGATGGTCACCAGGTACCGGGAGATGCGGCGGACGTGCTGGATCCGCTCGGCGTCCTCGACGGTGGTGATCGACCCTTCCACCAGGGAGAGGTCGTACGGCCCCCGGCCCTCCAGCTGCGCGCGTTCCCTGTCGGCGCCCTCGGCCGGGGTCATCTCCAGGAAGTGGTCGATCCGTACGCGCTCGGTGAGGCCGAGGAGTTCGTCCTCGCAGTCCAGCAGGGTCAGCTGGCAGCCGTCGCAGGAGGCGAACTTCCACACGGCGAGCGTCGGCCGTGTGCGAATGACCGGGCCGAGGTCGGTGACCATGTCACAACTCCCTCACAAGGAGCAGGGGCGCCACCCGGTCGTAGCCGACGACCGGCCCGTCGCGGCACAGCAGGAGCGGACCGAGCTGGCAGTGGCCGCAGTGGCCGGTGGCGCAGTGCATGTTGCGTTCCAGGGACACCTGAACGCGGTGCGCGGCCAGGCCCCGCACCACGAGGTCGCGAGCGGTGTGCCGCATCATCACCTCAGGCCCGCACACCAACGCGCAGGTCCGTTCCGGGCGCAGTTCGAGGCGGTCCAGGAGCGTGGTGACCACGCCCACCGCGCCCTGCCAGCCCGGGGCGGGCCGGTCGACGGTCACCTCCACCCGGGCCTGGCCGCGCCAGCTCTCGACCTCGTCGCGGTAGACCAGATCGGCAGGGGTACGGGCGCCGACGAGGACCGCGAGCGGACCGTACGCCGCCTGCCGGTCCAGGACGGCGTGGACGACCGGCCGCAACGGTGCCAGACCGATGCCGCCGGCGACGATCAGAACATCGTGGCCGACCGCCGCTTCGAGGTCCCAGCCGGTGCCGTACGGCCCGCTGAGCCCGACGCTGTCACCCGGGCGCAGTCGGCAGAGGGCGGCGGAGACCGCACCCACCGCACGCACGGTGTGTACGAGCCCTCCGTGGCGGCCCTGCAGGGCGCTGGCAGAGATGGGCACCTCACCGACCCCGAACGCGTAGAGCATCGCGAACTGCCCTGGTGCGAAAGGCGGGAGTCTCCGTCCGGCCGGTACGAGCTCGATCGACCGGGTGTCGCCGGTCTCGTCCCAGGTGCCGGCGACCCGGTACGGCAGCGGGGGCGTCACAGTGCTCATGGTGGCTCCGGCGCCGATGCCGACGTCCCGGACTGTGTCCAGTCGTGCAGGGCGGCCGCTTCCTCGGTGATGTCGATGCCGACGGGGCACCACACGATGCAACGCCCGCAGCCCACGCAGCCGGACGAGCCGAACTGGTCGTACCAGGTGCCGAGTTTGTGGGTCATCCACTGCCGGTAGCGGCTGCGCGAGGAGCCACGGACCGGACCGCCGTGCAGCTGGGAGAAGTCCAGGTCGAAGCAGGAGTCCCACAGCCGCCACCGCTCCGCGTGGTCACCGCTGAGGTCCGTGACGTCCTCGGTGGTGGTGCAGAAGCAGGTGGGGCACACCATGGTGCAGTTACCGCACGTCAGGCACCGCCCTGCGACGTCGTCCCAGCGGGGGGCGTCGAGGGTCCCGGCCATCAGCTCCCGCAGGTCGGCTTCGGGCATGGTCCTGCCCATGCGGTCCGCGGCGGCCGTGACGCCCGCGCGAGCCGTCTGTCGGGTTTCGGGGTCGGCCGGACGAGCGGGCAGTTCGGCCAGGATCTCCGCGCCTTCCTCGCTGCCGCTGCGCATCCAGAAGCGATGCCCGTCCTCGTCGACCACTTCCGTCATCACCAGGTCATAGCCGGGACCGGCAGCGGGTCCGGTGCCCATCGAGACGCAGAAGCACGTGGCGCCGGGCTCCGTGCACTCGACCACGATCAGCAAGGCCCCGGAACGCCGCCCCTCGTAGCCGGGATCGCGGTACGCCCCACCGGTCAGTACGCGGTCCTGGATGGCGATGGCCCTCAGATCGCAGGGGCGCACACCCAGGAAGGCGTACCGAGGCGGCGTGGCCTGGTCTGCCGTGAAGACCAGCTCCCCCTCCACCCGGTCGGCACTCCATTCCCGCACCCGTGCCGGGTGCAGGAAGGACTTCCACGACTGGGGACCCGCCGCGTTCGCGAAGGCCGCGCCGTCCGGCCGCTCCCGCAGCCGGTACCGCCCGGCCTCCAGCTCCACTCCCCATCCGTACGGCAACTCGTCGGCCGACCGCAGCTCCGCCAGCACGATCGCACCGTCCCGCACCGTGGGGCCGACCACGGTGAACCCGCGCCGGACCAGCACGTCCACGAGCACGGCCATACCGTCCTTGCCCATGACGAGCCCGCCGGACGCGGGCGGCTGGGAGGCATGCACATCGGCGTCGGTGCTCATGACCGACCTCCTTCGGCACAGCGGACGGCACGTGGAGCCCCGCCGTCCCCTCACACCTACGATCGCAGCATTTCGGCTGTGGCGCCGCGCCGACAGAGCCATGTGGACACACACGCGGGGTCCGTTGGTCCCGGTGACCGGGGCCAACGGTTGTGGTGGCTGATCCGTCCGCGACACCGCCGACCGGCTCTCCGACTCCCCTGGCCCCCAGGCCCTGGAAGCCGTCGAGGAGACCCACCGGCTGCTCGTCCAACGGCTCCTTCCGCACGAGTACGCCGAGGAGCACGAGCTGTACCCGGCCCTCGCGCCGACGCTCGGCGGACCCGAGGCCACCGCCACCATGAGCCGTGCCCACACCGAAATAGAGCGTCTCTCCCGCCGCATCGCCATCCACCTGCAACTTGCCCACGCAAGCGGGGGCCTCTCCCCCGAGCAACTCGACGACCTGCGCTCCTGTCTGTACGGCCTGAACACCGTCCTGCGCCTGCACTTCACCCAGGAGGAGGAGAACTACTTCTGCCTCGCTCCCTGAACGACGGCATCGTCAGGCTCCGTGTTCCGCGTCGGCAGGCGATAAGGACGACATGGATCTGAGCCGTCCGGCCGCGGATCGGGGCCCTTCGACCCAGTGCGGACGGGGCCAGCCGGGCGGATGGTCGATAAGGATCCGAAGGAAGGAGGGGCCGGCATGCCGTGGGAGACCATCCGCAAGGGCACCCCGCTGGGCACCGCCCCCAATCTGCGCGACTACGACAAGGAATGCGCGAGCTTTTCGTGGCAGGCGGCACGCGGCAGGCTGCAGGGGCTGCCCGGTGGGCGGGGACTGAACATCGCGCACGAGGCCGTGGACCGGCACGCGGCGTCGGAGCGAACCACAGCGGTCGCGCTGCGCTGCGTGGGACGGGACGACTCCGTCACCTCGGTGACCTACGGGGAGCTGGCCCGCTCGACGGCACGGTTCGCCAACGTGCTCCGCGGCCTCGGAATCGGGTACGGCGACCGGGTGGTGACGCTGCTGGGGCGCTGCCCCGAGCTGTACACCGTGGTGCTCGGCGCGCTGAAGAACACCAGTGTCCTGTGCCCGCTGTTCTCCGCGTTCGGACCGGACCCGGTGTTCCAGCGGATGACGCTGGGTGACGCGGAGGTGCTGGTCACCACGGCGGACCTGTACCGCAGGAAGGTCGCCGGGCGACGCGGCGCACTCGCCGCCCTGCGCCACGTACTGATCGTCGGCGAGGGCGCGGACGAACTGCCCGGCACCCTGTCCCTCACCGCGCTGATGGCCGACGCGTCCGACACCTTCACGATCCCGCCGACCTCTCCCCACGACATGGCCCTGCTGCACTTCACGAGCGGCACGACCGGCATCCCCAAGGGGGCGGTGCACGTGCACGAGGCGGCCGTGGCCCACTGCATGACCGCGCTGTACGCCCTCGACCTCCACCAGGACGACGTGTTCTGGTGCACCGCGGATCCGGGCTGGGTGACCGGCATGTCGTACGGGATCGTCGCCCCTCTCCTGCACGGCGTGACGGTCGTGGTGGACGAGGGCGACTACGACGCCCGGCGCTGGTACCGGATCCTCGCCGAGCAGCGGGTGAGCGTCTGGTACACGGCGCCGACGGCGCTGCGCATGCTGATGCGGACCACACCGAGGACGGGCCCTTACGACCTGCCGCGCTCCTTCGACCTGAGTGCGCTGCGGTTCATCGCGTCGGTCGGCGAGCCGCTGAACCCGGAGGCGGTGGTGTGGGGGCGGGACGTGCTCGGGCAGCCGGTGCACGACAACTGGTGGCAGACCGAGACCGGCGCCATCATGATCGCCAACTTCGCCGCCTGCGACATCCGCCCCGGCTCGATGGGTCGTCCGCTGCCCGGTGTGGAGGCGGCGGTGCTGCGGCGCGGCGAGGACGGCCGGGCCGACGTCGCCGACGGGCACGTCACCGTACTGGAGGAGCCCGGCGTGGAGGGCGAACTGGCGCTGCGGCCCGGCTGGCCGTCCATGTTCCGCGGCTACCTGCACGACGAGCCACGCAGTGCGGCGGCCTTCGCGGACGGCTGGTACCTCACCGGTGACCTGGTACGGCGCGACGCCGACGGCTGGTACTGGTTCATCGGGCGCGCCGACGACGTCATCAAGTCGGCAGGACACCTCATCGGGCCGTTCGAGGTCGAGAGTGCTCTGATGGAGCATCCGGCGGTCGCCGAGTCCGGGGTCATCGGCCGGCCGGACCCCGTGGCAGGGAACATCGTCAAGGCGTTCGTCACGCTGCGGCCCGGCTTCGACGCGAGCAGCGCGACCCGGCGGGATCTGCTGGCCTTCGCCAGGCGCCGGCTGGGCCCGGCCGTGGCGCCCCGCGAGATCGCCTTCGACCAGCACCTGCCGCACACCCGCAGCGGCAAGGTCATGCGCCGCCTGCTGCGGGCACGGGAACTCGGCCTGCCCGAGGGCGACATCTCCACCCTGGAGGACTCCGCTTCGGAGGCCGCCTCCACGGCGAGGACGGAGCAGCCCGCATGACCACCACACGCAGCGCCCGCGCACCACGGCCCGCCGCCCGGCCGAACCGTCAGGCCGCACATCGCCTGGCCCTGCTGGAATCCATGCTGCGAGTCCGCCGGTTCGAGGAACGCTGTGTGGAGCTGTACAGCGCGGCACGCATCCGGGGTTTCATGCACCTCTACATCGGCGAGGAAGCCGTGGCCGTCGGCGTCAACGAGGCCCTCACTGACGACGACGCGGTCGTGTCGACGTACCGCGAACACGGCCACGCGCTCGCCCGCGGCGTTCCGGCTGAGGCGATCATGGCGGAGATGTTCGGCAAGGTCACCGGCTGCAGCCGAGGCCGTGGCGGCTCGATGCACCTCTTCGACGCCGGCCGCCGCTTCTACGGCGGCAACGCGATCGTCGGCGGCGGGCTCCCCCTCGCGGCCGGCCTCGCCCTCGCCGGCCGCATGACCGGGCGCAACCGCGTCACCTGCTGCTTCTTCGGCGACGGCGCCTTCGCCGAGGGCGAGTTCCACGAGACGGCCAACCTCGCCGCGCTCTGGCAGCTGCCCCTGCTGCTGGTCTGCGAGAACAACCTGTACGCGATGGGCACGGCGCTGGCCCGCCACCAGGCCCAGACCGACCTCGCGCTGCGCGCGGCCGCGTACGGCATGGTCTCCTGGGCCGTCGACGGCATGGACGTCTTCGCCGTCGAGGACGCCGCCCGGCGGGCCGCCGAAGGGGTGCGTGCCGGAACCGGTCCGCACTTCCTGGAGATGCGCACGTACCGCTTCCGCGCTCACTCCATGTACGACTCCGACCGCTACCGCGACAAGGCCGAGATCGAGCACTGGAAGGAACGCGACCCGGTCGAGGGGCTCGCGCGGCGGCTGCAGGATGCGAAGGAGCTTTCCGACAAGGCCCGCACAGCCTTGGAGGACCGTCTGGCCGCCGAGATCGACGCGGCCGTGGAAGCGGCCGAGCAGGCTCCGGAAGAGCCCGTCGAGGATCTGCTGAAGTACGTCACCAGCCCGGTGGAGGTGACCCGGCCATGACCACGACGACGCACACGTGTGTCGCCGAAGCCGCCGCGCCTTCCGGCCGGAAGACGACGTATCGGGAAGCCATGCGTGAGGCCATGCGCGAGGCGCTGCGCAGCGACGAGCGGGTGTTCCTGATGGGCGAGGACGTCGGCCGGTACGGCGGCTGCTTCGGTGTCAGCCTCGGCCTGCTGGAGGAGTTCGGGCCCGAACGGATCCGCGACGCCCCGCTGTCGGAGTCGGCGTTCGTCGGTGCGGGCATCGGTGCCGCTCTGGCGGGCATGCGGCCGATCGTCGAGATCGTGACGGTCAACTTCAGCCTGCTGGCCCTGGACCAGATCATCAACAACGCGGCGACCCTGCTGCACATGTCGGGCGGCCAACTGCCCGTACCGATCGTGATCCGGATGACCACGGGCGCGGGACGACAGCTCGCGGCCCAGCACTCGCACAGCCTGGAGGGCTGGTACGCGCACATCCCCGGCCTGCGGGTCCTGGCCCCGGCGACCCTCACCGACGCCCGGTACATGCTGGCCCCCGCGCTCGCCGACCCCGACCCGGTGCTGATCTTCGAGCACGGCACCCTGTACAACGTCTCGGGCGACCTGCCCGCCGACGCCGGGCCGGTCGACATCGACCACGCGGCGGTCCGTCGGCCCGGCACGGACGTCTCGCTGATCACGTACGGCGGCTCCCTGCCCAAGGCATTGGCCGCCGCCGACGACCTCGCGAGCGGCGGCATCAGCGCCGAGGTCATCGATTTGCGCACGCTGCGCCCCCTGGACGACGCCACCGTCGCCGACTCGGTCGCGCGCACCCACCGTGCCGTCGTCGTCGACGAGGGCTGGCGCACCGGCAGCCTCGCCGCGGAGATCTCGGCACGCCTCACCGAACAGCACTTCTACGACCTCGACGCCCCCGTGGAGCGGGTGTGCAGCGCCGAAGTGCCCATACCCTACGCGCGCAGGTTGGAAGAGGCCGCGCTGCCTCGGGTCGACGGAATCGTCGCGGCCGCGCACCGCGCCGTGGGTGAACCGGTGCCGACCGGAGCCAACGGGGCGGAACGGCAACCGGTGACCGGAAGGTCGGGCTGAGATGACCGCGTTCACCATGCCCTCGCTCGGCGCGGACATGGACGAGGGGCTGCTGCAGGAGTGGCTCGTGAGTCCCGGGGACCGGGTGCACAAGGGCGATGTCATGGCAGTCGTGGAGACCGAAAAGGCGGCCATCGAGGTCGAGTGCTTCGAGTCCGGGACGGTGGGGCGGCTGCTCGTGGAGCCCGGTACCCGGGTACCGGTGGGAACACCGCTCGCGCTGATCGAGGAGCAAGCCGTGCCAGACGAGCTGGCGGGCGTCGGGGAGGCCATCGTGAACAAGGCGCCCACGCGCGCGGCAGCCGGCCAGGAACCGGCCGCACGGCACCAGCGTCCGGTGCTTCGGAAGAAGGCGGCCCGCAAGCCCGGGGCGACTCCGGAGCCGGCACTCGCCGCATCCCGGAAGGAGCCGACCGACAAGCACGTACATGCACCCCCGGAGCCGTCCGGTGGAGCCGACTCGGTGATCGGCGCCGGTCCGCTCGTACGGCACCTGGCCGTGCTGCGCGGTGTCGACCTGACGACGCTGCACGGCACCGGCCCGAACGGCCGAATCACACGTGCCGACGTGGAGCACGCCCAGCCGCCTCTCGCCCCGAGGGTACGGGCCACCCCGTACGCACGGCGCCTCGCCCACGACCTCGGCGTCGACCTGGCGGCGGTGCGGGGCACCGGGGACGGCGGAGCCGTGCGGGCGGCGGACGTGCGCACGGCCCTGCGCACCCTTGCCGGAGGAAACGGACCCGAACGAACCGATCGAGGCCCGCTGAAGGGCGACAAGCATCCGGACGCCGCAGTACGAAGAGACAGCCGCCCGGAGGACCGTACGGACACCATGCGCCGTGCCATCGCCGACCTCATGAGCCGCTCCAAGCGGGAGATCCCGCACTACTACCTGTCCACCACCATCGACCTGACGGCGGCCGAGGACTGGCTCCGCCGGATCAACCGCGCTCGCACGCCCGCAGACCGACTCGTGCCCGCAGCCCTGCTCCTGAAAGCCGCCGCCGTCGCGGCACGCAAGGTGCCTGCGCTCAACGGCTACTGGCAGAACGGCGGATTCGCCCCCGCATCCGAGATCAACCTGGGCCTCGCGGTCTCGCTCCGGCAGGGCGGACTGCTCGCCCCGGTGATCCACAACGCCGACACACTGCCACCCGACACCCTCATGACCCGTCTCAAGGATCTCGTACAGCGTGCCCGCCGAGGCCGGCTGCGCGGGACCGAGATGGCCGGCGCCACCCTGACCGGCACCAGCCTGGGCGACCAGGGCGTGGAGGCCGTGTTCGGGGTGATCCACCCGCCCCAGGTGGCCCTGGTGGGCTTCGGCGCGGTCGTCGAGCGGCCCTGGGCCGCGGGCGGCATGCTCGGAGTGCGTCCGGTGGTGACCGCGACCTTGGCCGCCGACCACCGGGCCACGGACGGCGCCGTGGGGGCGCGCTATCTCACGGCGGTCGGCCGACTTCTGCAGAGACCGGAGGAGCTGTGAGTCAGATGAAGCCACTGAACAGCGCGGAGGCTCTGTCGCTGATCAAGGAGTCGATCACGCGGATCATCCCCGACGCCGACTTCACTCTGATCGAACCGGACGACAAGTTCCGCGATGTGCTCGAACTGGATTCGCTCGATTTCCTCAGCCTGGTCGAGCTGCTGTCCGAGCGTGCGGGCGTCCGTATCTACGAAGAGGACTACCCGGACCTGACCACGCTGTCCGACACGACGCGGTTCCTGGTCGAAAGGACCGCCCAGGGGTCATGACGACTCCCGGTGCAGCACGACTTTGAGGGCGCCTGTGCTGGTGCCGCGCGCGAACGCCTCATAGGCGTCTTCCATCCGGTCGAGTCCGAACGTGTGGGTGACCAACGGGGAGACGGGCAGATGGCCGAACCGCAACAGCTCCAGCAGCCACGGTGTGGAGGACGTGTCGACCTGGCCCGTGCTGATCGTCACGTTCTTGCGCCAGAGGGACTCCAGATGCAGTGACACCGGTTTGCCGTGCGTGCCGATGTTGGCGATGTGCCCTCCCGTGCGGACGGCCCGCGTGCAGAGCACGAAACCGTCCGGGTCGCCGGACGCCTCGATGACCACGTCGGCCCCCGGCCCCTCGGACAGGTCGGCGATCATGGTGCCTGGCGATTCGGCGGCATCCGCCCCCACGCGCTTGGCGTTCTCCAGCCGAGCGCCGGCCAGGTCGACGACGATGATCCTGCGGGGCGAGTAGAGCCGCGCAAGGACCACCGTGGCGAGACCGACGGGGCCGGCGCCCACCACGACGACGGTGTGTCCGGGTCCGACGTGTCCGTTGCGGACCCCGACCTCGTAGGCGGTGGGGAGGAGTTCGGCGAGCAAGACCGCGTCGGCGAGCGGGAGGTCGGGGGGCCGTCGGGTGGTGGAGTGATCCGCGAACGGCACGCGCACCAGTTCGGCCTGGGTGCCGTTGATCAGACTGCCCAGGATCCATCCGCCACCCCCACGGCACTGTCCGTACCTGCCGTCGCGGCAATCCGCGCAGTCACCGCAGGCCGAGACGGACGACACGATCACCTGATCGCCGGGGCGCAGGTGGTGGACCTGCTCACCGACGTCGACGACCTCGCCGACGGCCTCGTGGCCGAGGACCGTCCCCGGCTTCACCTCGGGGAAGTCGCCCCGCCGGATGTGCAGATCAGTGCCGCAGACGGTGGTGGCGTCGATCCGCACGATCGCGTCGGTCGCCTCCTCGATCACCGGATCGGGGACGGTGTCCCAGGAGGTGTGTGCCGGGCCGTGGTAGACGAGCGCTCGCACCGCTTTCACTCCCTCGCTCCCCCACCTCCACGGTCACCCCCGCACTGCACCCGGGCAACACGGCCGCTCGCAACACCTCAGTCCGGCTCCATGTACGGGCGGCGGAAGACCGGTGCCTGACCGGTGCCCCACGGGCGTACGGCCGCCAGCGCCTGGGTGACCGCGGACTCCAGCGCACCACTGGTGTCGACCGGGACGGCCTCGGGCCACGGCGGCTCCCTGGCAGCCATGGCGGTGGCGATGTCGGGACTGGCGTCGGAGATGCCCGGGGCGCGCGTGCTCAGGCGGGCCGCCGACAGTTCGCCCGGCACCTGGCAGTGGAGGGCCACCAGGTCGGCGCTGGTTCGGTCGGCCAGGCTCAGAGCAGCTTCGCGCTGTGCGGCGTCGGACCAGGTGGCGTCGAGCACCACCGATTCACCGGAGGAGAGCAGTGCGGCTGCGCGCTCGAGCAGGGCGGCGTAGGTCCTGGCCGTCCACTCGGGCGTGTACAGCCCTTCGCCGTAGCCCGCCGCGGCGGTCTGCTCCGGCGGGATGCCCGCCAGTTCCTTGCGCATGCGGTCACTGCTGAGCAGGGTGACCCCCAGCCGGTCGGCCAGCGCTCCGGAGAGTGTGGACTTCCCGCTGCCCGGCAGCCCACCGACGAGGGTGAGGCCGACGGCGGAGGTGCGCAGGTGGCGCAGTGCCATGGAGGCGAGCCGCCGCGCCGCCGCTTCGGCACCCGGCGCGCCCTGCCGGGCCTGGATCACCGAGACCTTGGCCCGGACGAAGGCGCGGTAGGCGACGTAGTGGTGCCACAGGGAAGGGGGCGCGGGATCCCCGGAGTATTCGCCGTACCGGGCGAGGAAGTAGGTCGCGGCCTCCGGGGCTCCGAGCTGTTCCAGGTCCATGGCGAGGAAGGCGGCGTCGTCCAGGCCGTCGACATAGCGGAGGCGGTCGTCGAACTCCATGCAGTCCAGGACGCGGGGGCCGTCGTCGAGGCAGAAGACGTCCTCGGCGAGCAGGTCGCCGTGGCCGTCGACGACCCGTCCCTGCTCGATGCGGGTGTCGAACAGCCGCTTGCGACCGGCGAGATAGCGGCGCACCAGCCCCTCGATCTCCGTCAGGCAGTCGGGCACGGCGCCCTCCACGCCCAGCGCGTGAACCTGCGCGAAGCTCGCCTCCCACCGTGCCGACAGCGCGTCCCGCGTGCCCTGCTCGTCCACGTCGCGGCCACGGGGTGCGTGCGCGTGCCATGCCGCCAGTTGCCGGGCGACGGTGCGAAGGACGTCGTCCACGACAGCCCCCGCCCGGACGAGGTGGGAGAGGCGGCGCTCCTCCGGCATGCGACGCATCACCACGAGTGGTTCAGGTGACTCCCCGTCGGGACTGCGGAACTCACCGAGTCCCACGTAGACGTCGGGGGCGAACCGGCGGTTGAGGGCTATTTCGCGCTCGCATCCGGCTCGGCGCGCAGCGACCGTGGTGTAGTCCAGGAACCCCAGATCGACCGGTTTCTTGAGCTTGTAGGCTCGGTCGCCGACGAAGAACAGCGTCGCGGTGTGGGTCTCGCACACCGCAGCACGCGACAGGGGCTCCCCGTCGCGCGGGACGCTCGACCGCAGAGCGGACACGTCGGCACGCGGCTCGCGGAGACCGGGCTCAGTCATGAGGAACCACGGCGACCGGGCAGCGTCCATGATGGACGGCGGCCTGCGCCACCGGACCGAGGTGAGGCGCCAGACCGGTACGGTGCCGGCGTCGGCCCACGACCAGCAGTGAGGCGCCCTCCGCGGCTCGTACGACGGCCTTGGCGGGGCTTTCGAGGCGGATGCTGTCGGCCACGTCCACCCGCGGGTACTTCTCCCGCCACGGCTGCAGCGCTTTGCTCACCTGCTCGTGCGTGACCCGGGTCGTCTCCTCGCTGAAGCCGTGGTCCACTCCCCAGGGCGTACGTGCGCGAAGCGGCACGCTGCGTCCATGGACCGCGAGGACGGGAACATCCCTGGCCGCAGCGGTATGAAAGGCGAAATCCAGTAGGTCGTCCGGCGATCCGCGCAGTTTCAGGGCCACAACGACACGGCTCGCGGCCAGGGCCGGCCTCCCCTGGTCCCGGGGCTCGGCGCGCACCAGCACCACGGGCCGCTCGGCCCGCGCCACGACGGGCATGCTGACGTCCCCCAGGAAGTAGCTCTCGACGGACTCGAGTCCTCGGGAGCCCAGGACGACCATCTCCGATTCGGAGGCCGCTTGGAGCAGGGCGTGCTGGGCGTCGTCGGCGACGAGGCTCTTGTCGATGGCCAGGCCCGGGTGGCGGGCCCGGAGTTCCGCCTGCGCCGTGTCGACGAGTCGTTTCGCCCAGTAGTTCTGATCGACTTCCGCGGGGAGACGAGCCGGTTCCGGGGCAAGCGTCGGCCACGCGTGCAGCAGCCGGAGAGCGAGCTTGCGCCTCCCGGCCTCGTCGGCGGCCCAACGGGCGGCGGCCAGACTCTCGGGCGAGCCGTCGAGGCCCACGGTGACGACTGGTTGCATGGCGGCGGTCTCCGTCTCGTAAGAAGCTGGAGGGGACGGCGAAGGAGTCCGATCGTGTGGACGGTCCGGACATGGCCTGCATACGGGAGCGACGAGTTTCTCCCCTTCGAGGATCTCCCGGTCCTCTCCACGGCGCATATGGACCCCGGGGGCGGACGCGAAAGCGGGGCGCGCGGCAGGAGAGGAGACGGACGCGGTGACGATTCCCCTGGTGGTGGGCGTCGACGGATCGGAGGCGAGCCTTGAGGCCGTCGACTGGGCCGCCGACGAGGCGGCCCGGCACGGGATCCCGCTCCACCTGCTGCACGCGGCCACCGGTGAGCAGGAGGCGTCCGCCGTGATCAGCGCTGCCTCGGCGCGCGCCAGGGAGGGCGCTCCGGCGGTGCGGTTGTCCAGCGAGGTGTCGCACGATGACGCGGCCTCCGCCTTGGTCGACAAGGGGCGTAATGCCTTCGCGCTGGTGCTGGGGAACAGGGGACTCGGAGATCTTTCCGGCATGCTCCTCGGCTCGGTCAGCCTCGCCGTGGCCGCACGCGCCGACTGCCCGGTGGTCGTGGTCCGCGGCAGATCGGAGCACCGCACTGGCCGGTTCGGAAGCGTCGTCGTGGGTGTCGAGGACGGGGAGGGCAGCGGCACAGCCGTGGACTTCGCGGTGCGCGAGGCCCAGGTGCGGCGCTGCCGACTCGAGGCCGTGCACGCCTGGAGCGCACCGTCCGGTGCGTGTACGACATCGCAGGCACCCTCATGGCAGTTGGAGGCCCACCGGCGTCCCCCGGCGCAGGTGCTCGACGACGCTCTGCGCCGGCCTGTGGAAAGGTACGGCGACGCCGCGGTGAGTCGGCACTTGATCGAGAAACCGGCCCGCCAGGCGCTGTTGGAGGCCGCGTCGACCGCGGATCTGCTGATCGTGGGTGCTCGGCGACGACTTGGGCATCCGGGGCTGCAACTCGGCCTGGTCAACCATGCGCTGCTGCATCACGCGCCGTGCCCCGTGGCCGTCGTACCCCAGATGTGACCGCCGCAGGACCGGGCCGCACGACCGGCTTCCAGGGCCGGTTGCCGGTGCCCCGGGGACCTTCGGCCCCGTGATCCAGGGCGGCTGTCGTCGGATCGTGGAGAAGCGCCAGGCAAGGAGAGAACGATGTCGCACACAGGACAGTGGAAGGTACGTCTCGACCTCTTCGAGGATGACGACGGAACGACGAAGGCCCATCTGGTGCTGGACACCGGCACCACCTCGCTCACCGGCCACGGAACCGCGCACTGCCATCCGGCGGACATGAACGTGCCGGAGATCGGCGACGAGCTGGCGGCAGGCAGGGCGCTGGTCGATCTGGCTCATCAGCTGCTGGAGACCGCCGAACGCGACGTCCAGTCCAACGCCCCACAACCCAGCACCCGTCAGACAGCCGGACAACCCCTCTGATGCCCAGCCGCTTCACAGGGTCCCGGTAGGTGTGTCCCGGGCGTCATCCGTCCGGAAAGAGATCTGCGCGGTGACCGAGACCACGCCGTCGACGCCCCGGCACAACTGCTCGATGACGGGGATCAGACTCCTGTGCTCCACGGTGCCTGCCAGGGCGACCCGCCCATCGCGCACCTCCGCGGTCACGTCCCTCGGATCGAGCCCCAACGTGCGCCGCAGAACGTCTCCGGTGATCTCCTCGCGGATGGCGTCGTCGCGGCGGAGGAAGACCCTCAGCAGATCACCACGGCTGACGATGCCCAGCAGCCGATCGGCTTCGTCGACCACGGGCAGGCGTTTGACGTTCTGGGCTTCCATGAGGCGGGCCGCCTCGACCACGGTCCACTCGGGCCGGGCGCACACCGCGGGAGCGGACATCAGTTCCTCGGCCCGGGATCCCTCGGCCTTGGCGCGTTCCCAGGCCTCCAGATGCGGAATGGGGGTCCTGCCGGACGGGTCGGCCTGGTCGGCGCTCTTGCGCAGCAGGTCGGCCTCGGACACCACGCCCATCGGACGGTCGAGCTCGTCCACCACGGGTACGGCGGTGACGTCGTTCTCTTCCAGCAGCCTGACGAGCTCCTTGAACGGCGTGTCGGGCCGGGCCCGGACGACGTCCCGGGACATGAGCTCCTCGACTGTTCGGTGATGCATGGTGCCTCCCGGGTGCGGGACACCCACCGCACGGATACGAGGCCGCCGCCTCGTGCGGCGGTGCGGCCCGCGTGGCAGGTTGGATACAGCACCATTCTGAGGAGAGGGCGGCGACCATGCGAGCTCACCTCGGCGACCAACTCGTCATCGAGAGTCCGGCGACCGGCGCAGCCAGGCGCGACGGCGAGATCGTCGGGCTCCACCACGACGACGGAACACCCCCCTACGACGTGCGCTGGTCGGACACGAACGATGTGACGCTCGTGTTTCCCGGCCCGGACGCCCACATACGCCATCTCGAGCACGAGCAGCCCCCGGGGGTGGGCGAGGCGCCGCCGACAACCGGCGAGGCGGCGGCCGCGTCCACGCTGACCAGGCCGGCCGGGACGGGCAATCCCGGTGACATCGGCCGGCGGGTGGCCGTCGAACGCCGAAGGCGTGGGCTCAGCCGAGAGGAGACGGCCGGCCGCGCGCGAATGTCGCCCTACTATCTGGCCTACCTGGAGGAACAGCCCGCCGATCCGACCTTGGCGACGCTCATCAGACTGGCCGACGCGCTGGGCACCTCGGTCGCCGCACTGCGTGGCGGAGGCATCGATCTCCCGCCCGGTCAGGGCCACGCACTGCTGCACCCTCAGCTTCGGGACCTCAGCCTGGAGGAGTGCCGCACCCTGCTCTCCACGCACGGGGTGGGGCGGGTCGCGGTGGTGACGTCCGAGGGCCGCCCGGCGGTCGTCCCGGTCAACTACGAATTCGTCGATGACGCCATCGTCTTCCGGACCGCGCCCGACTCCGTGACGGCGGCGGCAGCGGAGACGGAGGTCGCCTTCGAGGTCGACCACGTGGACGACGCCCTGAGCCAGGGCTGGAGCGTGCTCGCCGTCGGACCGGCACGGGTGGTGACGGACCCCGAGGCAGTACGCGAGCTCGCCCAACGCGCGCACACCACGCCGTGGGCGGGCGGCGCGCGCGAGATGTGGGTGTCGATCGAGCCCACCAACCTCACGGGCCGCCGGATCACGCCTGCCGATCAGTAGAGGGTCATGGCTCGGACGCGCTGGACCTCCTCGTCCGACCGCAGGAAGACCCGCAACAGGTCGCCACGGCTGACGATGCCGCGCAATCCGGCCTCGGCATCGACGACAGGGAGCCGTTTGACGTGGTGCACGGCCATGAGGCGCGCTGCCCGGGCCAGGGTGTCGTCGGGGCGGACCGTGACAACGGCGCGCTGATCACCTCCTCAGCACTCACACCTTCCGCCTTGGCCAGGCCGGACGGCAGTCGCATCCGCTCGGAGCGGGTGGGCCGGCGATCCCGGAACTCCTCCTTCGGCAGCAGGTCGGCCTCGGACACCACGCCGACGACCCGCCCTTCGCCGCTCAGGACCGGCGCGGCACTCACGTGCCGCTCGTCCATGACCCGCACGATGTCCTAGAACGGCGCGTCGCGCCCGACGGCGACCGCGGGTGTGGTCATCACATCGCTCGGCCGATGCCTGAAGTCAAGCATCACCATGACCTGACAGGTCGCAAACCGGCCGGAGAGCCACCCTGGCCCGGGACCCGGTGGCGTGTCGCGGCGCCGGGCAGGCAGTGCGACGGTATTCACAGGAGGACCTCGACAGCCGGGCGAGAAGGCGGTGACGGCTATGGAACTCCCACTGGTCGTGGGCGTCGACGGATCGGACTCCAGTCTGGCAGCGGTCGACTGGGCCGTGGACGAGGCGGCACGGCACGGTCTGCCCCTCCATCTCGTCCATGCCTCCCTCTGGGAGCTGTACGAGGGAGCCCAACCGTCCTTCAGCACCGAACGTCCGGCCGAGGAGGTCATGGCCGAGCACATCGTCGCGTCGTGCGTGGAACGGGCCCGGCGACGCAATCCCGAGGTCAAGGTGTCCGGAAAGGCGCTGCCGGAGGACGCCGTGTCCGCGCTGCTGCGGACGGCGCCCGAGGCGTTCGCCCTGGTCACGGGGTCACGTGGGCGCGGCGAGACCGCCGGGATGCTGCTGGGATCCGTCAGCCTCGCGGTCGCGGCCCGCGCCGTCTGCCCGGTCGTCGTCATCCGGGGCGCGGAGGCCAACCGCCGGGGAGCCCACGGCCGCGTGGTGGTGGGGGTCGGTGACGCGTCCGGTGGTGCGGGGGCCGTACGGTTCGCCGTCCGGGAAGCCGAGGTGCGCGGCTGCGCCCTGACAGCCGTACGGGCCTGGCGCAATCCGTCACAGGAACCCGTGGACCACATGCTGATCGCTGACGACGCCGCCCGGCTCCGCGAGGAGCGGGCCGCGACCAGCCTCGAAGACGCCCTGCGCGAGGCGGTACGAGAGCACCCTCAGGTGGACGTCCGTCGCAAGGCGGTCGAGGGCACCGCCCACCGGGTCCTCCTGCGGGAATCGGCCGAAGCGGACCTGATCGTCGTCGGCGCTCAGCGCCGGCACGGCCACTTCGGTCTGCAGCTCGGCCGGGTCGGCCACACCCTGCTGCACCACTCGGACTGCCCGGTCGCCGTCGTCCCCCAGCCGGTCTGAGGCCTGCCGCGGGCACCTGGGCCGGCACAGCCTGCGAAGGAGAGGGAAAGGTGGCGGATGTCGGAGTGGACATGGGAGTGGACGGGTTACGACCCCGCCGCCGAGCAACTGCGTGAGTCCCTCTGCACACTGGGCAACGGCTACTTCGCCACACGCGGCGCACTGCCGGAACACCGGGCCGGCCTGGTGCACTATCCAGGCACCTATGTAGCGGGGTGCTACAACCGCCTGGAGTCGACCGTGGCGGGGCGGCAGGTCGTGAACGAAGACGTGGTCAACCTTCCCAACTGGCTCTTTCTCCGGTTCCGGGTGCGCCGCACAGGCGGGACGTGGAGCCCGTGGTTCTCCCCCGGCATGCACACCCTCCTGGACCACCGGCACACCCTGGATCTGCGCCGCGGCACACTCGCACGGTCCTCCCGCCACCGGAACGACGAGCTGGGTGTGCTCAGCGTCGAGCAGATCCGCCTGGTGCACATGGAGGACCCGCACCTGGCCGCACTGCGGACGGTACTCACCGCCGAGGACTGGACCGGACAGATCGAAATCGAAAGCTCTCTGGACGGGGATGTCATCAACGGCAATGTGCACCGCTACCGCGCACTCGACCGCCACCACTTGAACCACGTGCGAACCGGTGCGCAGGAACCCCACACCACCTGGCTGTGCTGCCGCACCAGCACTTCGGACATCGCCGTCGCCCTGGCCGCCCGGACGACGGTCCGCGCGGACGAGGCTGCGGTCTCATCAGTGCTTCGGCCCACCCGCCACCGCGCCGTCCACCGTCTGGTCGTCCCGATCACCCGCGGCAGGTCTGTCATCGTGGACAAGACGGTGGCAGTGCACACCTCGCGGGACAAAGCGATCAGCGATGCCCTCGGCGAGGCCGTCGAGCGGGTGTCCGTGGCGGCGGACTTTCCGGCCTTGCTCGACTCCCATGTCGCGGCCTGGGAGCGGCTGTGGCGACGCACGGACGTACAAGTGCCCGGAGAAGCCGGCCGCATCCTGCGCTTCCATCTCTTCCATGTCCTGCAGACGCTGTCACCGCACACGGCGGAGCTGGATGTGGGCGTCCCGGCCCGGGGTCTGCACGGCGAGGCGTACCGGGGTCATGTGTTCTGGGACGAGCTCTTCGTCCTCCCCTATCTCAACCTGCATCTTCCGGAGGTGTCCCGGGCGCTGCTGAACTATCGCCACCGACGCCTCCCTCGGGCCTGCGCGGCGGCGAGCGCGGTCGGCAGGGCCGGGGCGATGTATCCGTGGCAGAGCGGCAGCAACGGGCGTGAGGAGTCCCAGGAATGGCATCTCAACCCCGCCTCGGGCCGCTGGCTGCCGGACCACTCGCGCCTTCAGCACCACGTGGGTTCGGCGATCGCCTACAACGTCTGGCAGTACTGCGAGGCCACCGGTGACACGGAGTACCTGCACACCAAAGGCGCGGAAATGCTGCTGCAGATCGCCCGCTTCTGGGCCGACTTGGCAGTCTTCGACCATGACACGCGCCGCTACCGGATCCGCGGTGTCGTCGGCCCCGACGAGTACCACGACGGCTATCCCGGTGCCGCGAAGCCCGGGCTCGACGACAACGCGTACACCAACGTCATGGCCGCCTGGGTCCTCACCCGCACTCTGGAGCTCGTGCGGCGCCTTCCCGCATGGCGGCGCGAGGAACTGTTCCAGCGGGTCCGGCTGAGCGCCGGCGCGCTGCCGGAGTGGGAGGAGGTCTCCAGACGCCTGCGGGTGCCCTTCCACCAAGGCGTCATCAGCCAGTTCGAGGGCTACGACGACCTCGCCGAACTCGACTGGGACGCCTACCGCGCACGCTACGGCACCATCCGGCGGCTGGACCGCGTGCTGGAGGCCGAGGGCGACACGGTCAACCGGTACAAGGCGTCCAAGCAGGCCGATGCCCTCATGCTCGGCTACCTGTTCTCGCCCACGGAACTGCGCGCTCTGTTCCGGCGTCTCGGATACCACCTGGACGACGAGATCTGGCGCAGCACCGTCGACTACTACCTCCAGCGCACCAGCCACGGCTCGACCCTCAGCGAACTCGTCCACGGCCTGGTCCTCGCCAGAGCCAGACGGGCCGACGCATGGCAGTACGTCCACGAAGCCCTGGAGGCAGATATCGCCGACATCCAGGGCGGCACCACGGGCGAAGGCATCCACCTCGGCGCCATGGCCGGAACCCTCGACCTGATCCAGCGCGGCCTGACGGGACTGGAGACACGCGAGGACGCCCTCTGGCTGGACCCGGTCCCACTTCCGGCGCTCTCCGAGTACGGCTTCACACTGCACTATCGCGGTCACTGGGGCATCGGCATGCGGCGCCGGAGCGGGCAGCTGGAGATCGCCGTACCCGCCTCGGAGGAATCGCCGATCCGCGTAGTGCTGGCCGACCGCGCGGTGACCATCGCCCCAGGGGAGACGTGCCCGCTCCTTCTGCCGAAGGACTGACGCTGCGGCGGTCGCCGGCTCGGCCACCCTCCACTCACAGGTCGCTCTCCGATGGCTACGGCCCGGGGCTGCCCCGTCGTGCCGAGTGTCGTGGCGGGGTATGGCTGCACGCGTGAACCTGGTCACGCCGCTCTCGGCATCTACTAGGCACGGTCGTGGAGCACAACCGCGCACCTGCGCCCGGGAAACCGGCTTCGTTGCCCCGCTCGCTACGGTCATGGGCCGTAACAGAGCGGTTGGCACCCAGCTGGGGTCCGAGCTAACGATGAGCTCTGCCTGCAGTGCCGCCGGCGCCACACCCCCCGGCAGTGCCCTCCGACGTGGGCATGCGAAAAGCCCGATCCGGCCTTCCACGGCCTGGCTGCGCGACCCGAGCGCAAGGAAGAAGGTCCCACATGTCCAGCGTCGCCCTGCTCGCCCAACCCGGGCACGGCGCCGTGTCGGCCGCAGCAGTCGGCCGGGTGATGGCCTTCCTGGACTATTTCGCCGGCGTCTTCACCCTGCTCTCGCTGACCGCCGTGGTGGCATGCGGGCTCGCGGCCACCGATCGGCTGGTGCTGACCCCCCGGCTGCGGGTGGCCGTGCAGTCCGTGCACCGGGCGAGCGCCGTCGCGGCGCTCGGCTTCCTGGGCACTCACATCGCGGTCAAGGTCGTCGAGCGGCACGCCGCTCCGCAGACCGCGGTGGTCCCCTTCACCGGCGGCACCGCCCTCGCGGTGAGTCTGGGCACCATCGCCTCCGACCTACTCGTTCTGATCACGGCCACCGGCGTGTTCCGCGGCCGGTTCGCCGGCTGCCGCCCCTGGCTGTGGCGGGTGCTGCACTCGACGGCGTACGTCTGCTGGCCGGTCTCCCTGGCGCACGGGCTGACGGCGGGGCGCAAGGCACACGCATGGGTGTTCTGGGGCTACGGCCTGTGCGCGGCCCTGGTGGCGCTCGCACTGCTGGTTCGCTCCCTTTCCTACCTGGGCCGCCGCCGGACCTTGCGCAGGCGTCAGCGCGGCGCCAAGGCGTATCGGCCCGCCGCCGTCCGCCCGGCCGCGCTAGCCGCCCTGTCGACGCGGTCTCCCCGGCCCGCGACCGGCGTCCGCCCGATCGCCCGGCCCGCGGCACCGACGACGGCTCGCCGGTACGCACCGATCGCCGGCGTACCCAAACGACCGAGGCACGCCATGAGACCAGGGCCCCGGCCGCTCCGCCTCGCCCAGCCCAGGAGCAGCGAATGAAGGACGCCCCGCTGGAGCTGCCCGAGGTGGGTTGGCTGGAGGCCGCCCGGTTGACCGCCGGCCTGGACCGCCACCAGCGCCTGGACCTCGCCGCCCACACTCGTGTCCACCGGCCCCTGCGCCCATTGGGCCGGGACGGTCTGCTCGCCCTCGCCGAGGCGGTCGCCCTGTCCGGCCGTGGCGGTGCCGGCTTCCCGTTCGCCCGCAAGGCCCGGGCCGCGCTCGCCACCACCGACCGCACGGGCGCGTCACCGGTCATCGTGGTGAACGGCGCCGAGGGCGAACCGGCCAGCGCCAAGGACAAGATGCTGCTGGCCCGCGTGCCCCATCTGGTGCTGGACGGCGCCTGTCTGGCCGCGGCCGCGTTCGGCGCCGAGGAGATCGTGATCGGTGTCGCCGCGGGCAGCCCCGGAGAGATATCGGTCCCGGCCGCCCTCGCCGAGCGCGAACTTCCCTGCCCGGCCCGGACCGTATCCCTGCCCGAGCGCTTCGTCTCCGGCGAATCCGGGGCCCTGATCCGTGGCGTCAACGGTCTGCCGGTGATACCGGCACCTCTGAAGGCCCGCGCGGCCGGCGGCGCAGCGGGCGGGGTGCGTCGTCGGCCGACGCTGCTCTCCAACGCCGAGACCTGGGCCCAAATCGCCGTCGCGGCCCGACTCGGACCCGACGCCTACGCCTCCGTCGGCACCCCAGAGGAACCCGGCACGGCCCTGCTCACCGTCAACCGGTCAGGCGCCGATCCGCTGGTGGTCGAGGTTCCGACCGGCACCCGGCTGGGCCCGGTACTGGATGCCTGCGGACTCCAGCCGGGCGCGGGAGTGCTGGTGGGCGGATACCACGGCGCCTGGCTGCCGCCGTCGGACGCCATCGACGCGCCGCTCTCCCGTGCCGGGCTCGCCGCCCTCGGCGGGACCCTTGGCGCGGGCGCGATCGTCGCTCTCCCCGACGACACCTGCCCGCTCGGCGAGAGCGCCCAGGTCGCGGCTTGGCTGGCGGTCGAGTCCACCGGCCAGTGCGGACCGTGCAAACGTGGCCTGCCCGAGGCCGCCGAGGCCCTGGCCATGCTGGCCGCTGGTGCCGCCGAGCCCACAGTGCTGGAGGACGCCCGGCGTGCCCTCGGTGCGGCCCAGGCCGGTGGCGTCTGCTCGCACCCGGACGGCACGGCCCGCTTCCTGCTCAGCGCGCTGGACGTCTTCGCCGAGGACGTCGACGCCCACCTGTCCGGCCCCGGCTGCGGCCGCCCCGTACGTGGCGTACTGCCCCTCCCGCCCGCCAAGGGCGCCCGGCTGGAGGTCGACTGGTCCCGCTGCACCGGCCACGGCCTGTGCGCCGTGCTGGCCCCCGACCTCATTCGCCTCGGCCCGCACGGCTACCCCACCTCCGCCACGATCCGGGTCGCCCCGTGGCAGGAGCACGGCGCCCGCCGCGCCGTCAACCAGTGCCCGGCCCTGGCCATACGTCTCCAGCACCGCGTGTGACTCCTCCCGTGAAGGCAACCTGCGCGTACCTGCCGCGCGGGGCAGGCGAGGCCGAACTCGTGATGATGCTGCGCATGGTGAAAAAGCGCGGTTCTGCCAATTGCCCGCCTCTTGGTCAATGTGGTCGATATCGTCGACCGATACCGGCCTATACGTCACACTGAGCGGCGGAGGGGGGACGGGCGCGGCGGCGGTGCGGCAGCGTGCCATCCCGAAGTACGCGCTGCCTTGGGGAAGGCGGTGTCGGGATCAGCAGGGGGATGCGTGACACAGTCGCTGCCGGGACAACGTCCTGCCCGCGAGCAGGGGTTCACCGGCCGTACGGGGCTTCCGGTCGTCGTGGTCGGGGCGGGTCCGTACGGTCTGTCGGTGGCCGCGCATCTTCGGGCGGCCGGGATACCGGTCCGCATCTTCGGTGAGGTGATGGGCAGTTGGCGGCACGCCATGGCCACCGGCATGTTCTTGAAATCGACCCCGGACGCGACCGACCTCTCCGCACCGGAGCCCGGCGGGCGCCTGGCAGACTTCCGCCGGATGCACGGTGAGCCGGAGCTGACAGAGCTGACGCCGATCCCGTGCGACGTGTTCGTGCGGTACGGGATGTGGTTCCAGAAACGGTACGTCGGCGAGGTGGACCCGCGCCGGGTCGTGACCGTCGAACGGGCCCCGGCAGGCCGAGGGTTCCTCGTCCGGCTGAATGACGGACAGGAGCTGCCGGCCGCCGCCGTCGTGGTGGCGACCGGCCTGAACGGGCTCGCCGACATCCCCGAGGAACTGCGGCGTCTCGCCCCCGAGGGACCTGGTCCGGCTGCCCTGGTCTCGCACACCAGCCACCACACCGACCTGTCTCCTTATGCCGGTCAGCGCGTCGCCGTGGTCGGCGGTGGCCAGTCCGCCCTGGAGAGCGCCGCGTTGCTGCACGAGGCCGGCGCCGAGGTACAGGTGCTGGTTCGGGAACCACGCGTGCTGTGGGGGACGAAACCGGCTTTGGCCCGGCCCTGGACACAGCGGGTGGCCAGGCCCGCTTCGCCCCTGGGAACGGGATGGGCCCTGGCCGCCGTCTGCAAGGCCCCGGGAGGAGTGCGCAGGCTTCCCGCGGCCGCGCGCATGCTGCTGTTCCGCCGCGCGCTGGGACCGTCGGGCGGATGGTGGCTGCGGGACCGGGTCGAGAACATCGTGCCGGTCCGTACGTCCACCCGCGTCACCCGGGCGGTAGTGGAGGGTACCGGAGTACGCCTGGAACTCTCCGGGCAGGGCGGGGCGGAGACGACGCTCACCGTGGATCACGTTCTCGCGGCCACTGGCTATCGCCTCGACCTGGACGCGGTCCCGTTCCTGTCGCCCGCGGTGCGCGTCACCCTGGCCTGCGTCCGCGGCTCGAAGGCACCCCAGCTGTCCGCATGGTTCGAGTCGTCGGTGCCGGGCCTGTACTTCACCGGTTCGCTCGCCGCCCCGATGTTCGGCCCGATGATGCGGTTCGTGGCAGGGACGGAGTTCGCCGCCAGGCGCATCACCCGGCACGCCTCCCGGCTCTCCGTACCCGGCTGATCGACGGCGCCGAGAGCGAGACACGGTGAGGCGTCGGCGTACGCCGTAGGCCGCCGCTCCGAGGGCGATCGCCGCCGCGCCCCACGCCACCCACGGTCTGCCGGGCTCATCAGCATGCAGCTGGGGCCCGCAAACGGGCTCCCCGATTCCCCGGCCGACGCCGCCCACCGGCTCAGCACCGCCCGAATGTGCGGAGTCAGGGCCGCCGGCTACGCCTCGCCACTGCATTACTCGCCATGACAAGAGCACCCCAGCGGCCCGCCGCAGTGACCCATGCATCGTTCGAACACCATGGCCTGGCCGTGACTGTTGGGATGCTCCGAGCGGAGCCGGAAGGACTCCCGGCGACATCCCGATCATGGCCTACGTCACGAGCGAGCCGGGCGGAGAGACTGTGAGCCAGCGCGTGGTCGCCGGGCGCGCACGGTCCTGGAAGTGTGCAGGCCCAGAAGAGGCGCTGAAGCGCGACACGGTTCCGGCGGCCGTCAATCGCCCGCGATGGCGCGCCGGTTGCGACCCTGGCGTCGCATGTCGACGCCGGTAACCTCGCCCGCAGTGAGGAGCCCCGCGGCGCGCATGCGTCCGGCTCGATCCCGCGATCACCTGGCTCACGCCGCCTTGCAGTGCTCGTTGGCGCTTAGGACGGTCCGCAGTCGCTGGTAGCGGTCGAGGTCTTCCCAGGTGTCGTGGTCGGGCGGGCTGGGGTTGCGGTGTCCGGTGCTCCAGGCCCAGATGCTGGCGGCGATGCCGACGACGAGCGGGATGAGCAGCCACAGCAGGGCGCCCACGGTTTCAGCCTCCTTCGATGCGATGGGACGGGCGGGCCAGGCAGCTCTCAGGCGGTCAGCTGCTTGGGTCCGCCGCCGGAGATGGCGATCTTGCGGGGCTTGGCGTGTGCGGCCAGGGGGATGCGCAGGGTGAGGACGCCGTTGTCGTACGCGGCCTCGGCGGCAGCCGTGTCCAGGGCGTCGGACAGGGCCAGGCGGCGGGTGAACCGGCCGGTGGGCCGCTCGGTCAGTACGGCACGGGCGTCGGCCGGGATCGGGGAGGGCCGCTCGGCGGTCAGGGTCAGCGCGTGCTGTTCCGTGGTCAGCTCAATGGTGGAGCGGTCCATGCCGGGCAGGTCGAATTGCAGGTAGAGCGCTTCGTCATCGCGCCAGGCATCCACCGGGACGACGGTGCCGGCCGGGGCGGCGGCATGCGCGAGCTGATGGGTGAGCCGTTCGAGATCGCCCAGACCGCCCGTACGCGCAAGCATGTCCAACTTCTCCCTCCCTGAAGGCAGGCCGCAGGGGCTGCGGCCCGACGATCGAGTACCGGCTATTCGTATAACCGACAAGAGATTCACTGACAAGTTCCGACTGCATGAAGTTGACACTGAGCGACTCAATTCACTATCACGGGCAGTGAGTGTTCGGTTGCGCCGATGGCCTTGGCTGCCGGGGCGGCCTGGGCGGTCGGCGCACGGGAAGGCCGGAAGGGAGGAGCTGGTGACCGAAGAGATGAAGAGTGTCCGGCTGCTGGGGGCCCGCGGCGTTTCGGCGGTCGTTTTCGGCGCGCTGACGCTGCTCTGGCCGCAGTTGACGGTGCTGGCCCTGGCCTGGGTGTTCGGCGCGTACGCCCTGGTGGACGGCGCGATGCTCATCGCTACGGCGTGGCGGCACCGGCATGAACGCCGGCCTGCCGCGGCCTGTGCGGCGGCCGGCGCACTGGGGGTGGTGGCCGGACTGGTCACGGCCCTGTGGCCGGGCCTGACGGCCTTGGCGCTGGTAGTCATGGCGGGCGCCTGGGCCATCGTGACGGGATGCCTGGAGTTGTGGGTCGCCACACGGATGCGGCACGCGAGGTGGTTGCGGGCCTCCGCCGTCGTGTCAGTGGCGGCGGGTGTGCTGCTCTGGCTGCGCCCGGATGCCGGCGCCGTTGCCATCGCCCTGGTTCTGGGCGTGTACGCGCTGATCGCGGGCGGCCTGTGGCTGATCGCGGCCTGGCGGGAGTACCGCACCCTTGCCGAGCACGGTTCGCGGTCGTGGACCAGGCCGGCGTCCGGTGCCCGCGTGGCTCACTGACCACTCTGCTCCCCGCGCCCCCAAGGGCGCCGCACCGCAGGCCCGCAGGTGCCTGCGGTGCGCCACGTTTACCGAAAGGCAGGTGAGCATCGTGACGCGGCTGCACACCAACGGCGGCGATCTGGTGGTGCGTCTGCCGTGGCGGTGGGCGCTGGCGGCGCGGCGCCGCAGCGTGCGCCTGCCGCTTGAGTGCGTGGACGAGGTCCGCGTGGAGCCGCACTGGTGGCGCGCGGTCCGCCCGCACCCCGGGCCCCGCTACCGCTTCCGCCCGGGGCGCTGGTGCGTGGGCGAGCTGGAGCACAGTCGTGGCCGGGACTTCGCCGCCTTGAGCACCCAGGGCCCAGTGCTCGTAGTGACGACCTTCGGTCACGACGCCCCCTACGCCCGTCTGGCTGTGTCCACCCCCGATCCGGAGGCCGACGCAGCCTGGCTGCGGCAGACCGCCGCCAACAATTGCCCGAAAAAAAGTTGAGCCGACTGTTGTCAACTTTTCGGCGCAGTGGTACATCGGAAGAGAGCGAAGGACGCGAGATGGACGACAAGGAGGGATGAAGATGCTGATGCGTACAGATCCCTTCCGCGAGCTTGACCGGCTCGTCGAGCGGGTCTGGGGTACGGCCGCGCACCCGGCGGGCATGCCGTTGGACGCCTGGCGTGAGGGCGAGATGTTCTTCGTGGAGATGGACCTGCCGGGCGTGGACCCCGAGTCGATCGACCTCGATGTCGAGCGCAACGTCCTGACCGTGAAGGCCGAACGCAAGCCGGCGTACGGCGAGAACAGTGACACAGTGATCACCGAGCGGCCCGCGGGGACGTTCAGCCGGCAGCTGTTCCTCGGTGAGACCCTCGACACCGACAAGATCGAAGCCTCCTACGAGGCCGGTGTGCTGAGGCTGCAGATCCCGGTCGCCGAGCAGGCCAAGCCCCGCAAGATCGCCGTCAGCGGCGGCAGCGATCGCAAGGAACTGGGCAGCTGACGCGACAGCAACACCACTGCTTCAGGGCTTCGGGCATCAGTCCGGAGCCCTGACGCCGTCCCTGCCTCTCGGGGCATACCGGCCGTCAGACATCGGGGGGCCGACGGCGGGTGACGGTCTTTCTGGCCGTGGCATGGCCAAGCCATGCACGGCAGAGCCCGACGCCGAGGGCAGGTGAGTAGTCCGGTGGGCGCGGTACGCCGTTCTCCACCGTCCGGCTGCGGACCAAGGTCACCCGCGGCGCCGGCTCCCGCACCGCCGCCCTGGCCATGGTCGTCAAACTCGTCGAGTCCGCCCAGCAGCGGTGGCGGGTGGTTGACGCACCCCACCTCGTTGACCTGGTCCGTGCCGGAGCCCGCTTCGAACGCGGCCAGATCGTCGAGCGAACCAGCGCCCTCGTGGCACGAGTGACCCCAGCGCCGCTGAATCTGCATGTGCTGGTGAGCGTTCGTCAGGGCAGGTCGCATGCCCTGGTCCGTCTGAATGACGAGATCGGTCTCCGCCACCCGACGGAGACGCACGCTCCCCGTGGCGGATGTACTTGGGCAGGGGATGTCCGAGGCTGGAGTTCCCGCTGAGGAAGGGCTGTCCAGGTGGAACGCTGGGACCGGGTCGGACGGTGCGCAGGATACGGGGCGGCGCTGGCTGTGTCGCCCTATTTGTTGATCAAAGTGTCGTGGGTCGTCGGCTCGCTACTGGGACTGGCGCCGATCGGCGAGGGGTTCAACCTGGCCGGTTGGGTCCTCCTCAATACCGTGACCATCGGCATGGCGGGCACTGGGATGGCTCTGGCGCTCGCCCTGGCGCGGCCTTGGGGCATGCGGATACCGGGGCGACTGGTGGCCTTCTGCGCCTGGACGGGGGCAGGGTTCCTCGTGTCAATCCTGCCGTACGCCGTACTCAGTACGGTGCTGGATACTGCGCGCGGCGGCGAAAAGAGCGGGAGCGACGACTCCGCCATGCCTGGCTGGGAAGGCGCACTGATCCAGTTTGGCTTCATCGGGATGGGGCTGGGGCTGGCCCTCGCTCTCCCCGCCTACCTGCGGCGACGCTGGCCGGAAGTTTTCACCGCGAGAGTCGGGGACGGTACCCGTACCGCTGCGCCGTGGGCCGCTGCTGTCGCAGCCGTCGTCGGTCTTGCCTGGCTGTACTGGGCAGTTGGCGGCACCCTCGGAGTCACGCACCCGGCCGAGCGGGATACCAATGGGTGCCTGCTGACGGCTGTGGGTGCATTCTGGGCGCTTGCCGGATCCGCCGCCGTCTGGATGCTCGCCCGACAACACCCTGCCCGAGTGCCCCACCGCCTCCTGCTGGCGCTCGGCTGGCTCGGGTCAGGCTCGCTCTTCGCGTGGAGCGGCTGGAAACTGCCCCTCACGCTATTCGTGGCACTGGCCCACCCCCGTGACGTCACCTTGCCGGAAAACCTCGCCGTCGCTGCGGTGCTGCACGCCGCCGCCGTCGTGGCGGGGGTCGGCATGCTGAGAACACTTGTCGGCTCACGCCCACGCACCCCCGCATACAGCCGACGCGAACGGGAACGCCAGGCCCGCGGCCGAGCCACTACCGCTGCCCAGTCTGAGACATCCGAGCACACCGGCCGCACGGCGGCGGGGCCGGCATCAGGAGCCGGGTAGGCGTTCCGGTTCCCCGCCGTCGGCGTCGAACACCTTGGTGAAGGTGGCCCCGCATCGGCAGCGGGAGTGTTCGATCAGCTCGCCGTCGGCCGACACGCTCAGCCCCTGGCTGAGCCGCACGTGTACATGATCACCCATGAGGAGCTGCCTTCCTTGACGTCTCTGATCCCGTCATCGTGGAGGCCGTCCGCGCGGATCGGCAATGCTGCAGCTCACACCTGACAGTCAACCGGGACGTCCATCCTCCATCCGCAGGCTCCCGCCGTAGCGTCCTGGAAGTCGGCGCGCCAGCGTGCCTGGCATACAGTGCGCGCCCGCCTTCAAGAGGGGGCGCGCACGGGGTCACCCTGAGGGCTTCGTGGACGGCGGGGCTGGTTGTGCGCCGGGTTGCGGCTGCGGGTGACCGGCGGCGTGCAGCATCGGCGCGGTGTGCCGCTCGGGGCGATCGGCACCCTGGGCCGGGACTTGGCTGCGCGGCGCCTCGGCGTCACCGGGCAGCGGCACGGGCCGGCGCGCCACCAGGCGACCGACCCAGCGGCGGCCGCAGTGCTCGCAGGGCGGGGCGCCATGCGGCGTATACGGGGAAGGAACGGCGGTGTTGTCGCGGTAGAAGACCTCCCACTCGGCGTCGAGGGCGTCTCGGTAGCGCTGCACGTCGTAGTCGACGCTCCAGCGGTGCCAGCACGAGCCGCAGGTGAACTCCACACGTTCGACAGCAAGTTCGGTGATCACTGCACTGCACCTCCCATCCGGTGTGCGGGAACGATCCGGGGTGCTGACAGGGCCGCGTCGAGGGAGGGATACACGGGCAGGTCTGAAGCGGCGCCGCTGCTGTGCAGCAGCCGCTCGGTCCGCCCTTGCGGGCATACCAGGCGGAGCTCCTCCTGGTCTTGGTCCAGCAGCGTCCGCACGGACATCAGAGCGTCGAGGCCGTCGGCGTCGGCATGGGTCAGTTCGGACAGGTCCAGGATCAGATGACGGTGCCGGTGCCGCGCGTGGACGGGCGCCGCGAAGTCACGCAGTTCCCTGGCCGTGGCCGTGTCCAGGGCGCCGTTGATCTCTCTCACGGCCCAGCCGTTGTGCCAGTGCGCCGCGAGGAACAGTGCCATGATCCGCACCCCGCTCTCTGGGTATCGGGAGTACCGCGGACACCTCCCCTATACCTCGCCCGAACTTGACAACACAAGACTCAAGTTTTATTTCAGGAAGGTAGGCAAGTGGGTATGAAACCGCAGTTCAGGATGGCGAGGAGGTGGCCGGACGTGCGGGTTCGGAGGAGCGGGGGATGCGCGTCCCGAGCCGCCGCTGCGTGCAGGTCCGGTCCGGTGGATGCCCTGCCGGTGAGGCGAAGAACGAGGTGAGGACGAGGAGGGAGAGCACAGATGGCACGTGCGGTTGGTATCGACCTGGGTACGACGAACTCGGTGGTCTCGGTCCTTGAGGGCGGCGAGCCCACCGTCATCACCAACACCGAGGGTGCCCGGACCACCCCGTCGGTGGTGGCGTTCTCCAAGAACGGTGAGGTCCTCGTCGGCGAGGTCGCCAAGCGGCAGGCCGTGACGAACGTGGAGCGCACCGCGCGCTCGGTCAAGCGGCACATGGGTGACCATGCCTGGCGTTTTCCCGAGCACGGAGACGTCGACGGCAAGCGCTACACCGCGCAGGAGATCTCCGCGCGCGTGCTGCAGAAGCTGAAGCGGGACGCGGAGGCGTATCTGGGCGAGGACGTCACGGACGCGGTGATCACCGTGCCCGCGTACTTCGACGACGCCCAGCGGCAGGCGACCAAGGAGGCCGGTGAGATCGCGGGGCTGAACGTGCTGCGGATCATCAACGAGCCGACGGCCGCCGCGCTGGCGTACGGGCTGGACAAGGAGAACGACCAGACGGTCCTCGTCTTCGACCTGGGCGGCGGGACCTTCGACGTGTCGCTGCTGGAGATGGGCGAGGGCGTCATCGAGGTCAAGGCCACCAACGGCGACACCCACCTCGGCGGTGACGACTGGGACCAGCGGATCGTCGACCACCTGGTCAAGCAGTTCAAAAACCATTACGGCGTCGACCTGGCCAAGGACAAGATGGCCGTGCAGCGCCTGAGGGAGGCGGCGGAGAAGGCGAAGGTCGAGCTGTCCTCGTCCACCGAGACGACCATCAACCTGCCCTACATCACCGCCTCGGCCGAGGGCCCGCTGCACCTGGACGAGAAACTGACCCGCGCCCAGTTCCAGCAGCTCACTGCCGACCTGCTGGAGCGGTGCAAGGCCCCGTTCCACAACGCGATCAAGGACGCCGGGATCAAGGTGTCCGACATCGACCACGTCGTCCTGGTGGGCGGCTCCACCCGGATGCCCGCGGTGACCGAGCTGGTGAAGGAGCTGACCGGCAAGGATCCGCACAAGGGCGTGAACCCGGACGAGGTCGTGGCCGTGGGTGCCTCGCTGCAGGCCGGTGTCCTCAAGGGTGAGGTCAAGGACGTCCTGCTGCTCGATGTCACCCCGCTGTCCCTCGGTATCGAGACCAAGGGCGGCATCATGACCAAGCTGATCGAGCGCAACACGACGATCCCGACCCGGCGTTCGGAGATCTTCACCACCGCCGAGGACAACCAGCCCTCGGTGACGATCCAGGTCTTCCAGGGCGAACGGGAGATCGCGGCGTACAACAAGAAGCTCGGCATGTTCGAGCTGACCGGTATCGCTCCGGCGCCGCGCGGGGTGCCGCAAATCGAGGTGGCCTTCGACATCGACGCCAACGGCATCATGCACGTCTCCGCCAAGGACCTGGGCACCGGCAGGGAACAGAAGATGACGGTGACCGGCGGCTCGGCGCTGCCCAGGGACGACATCGACCGCATGGTCCGCGAGGCCGAGCAGCACGCCGAGGAGGACCGTCGGCGCCGTGAGGCGGCCGAGACCCGCAACCAGGGCGAGCAGCTCGTCTACTCCACCGAGAAGCTCCTGAAGGACAACGCCGAGAACATCCCGGCCGACGCCAAGTCCGAGACGGAGACGGCGCTGGCCGAGCTGAAGGAGAAGCTGAAGGACGAGAGCGCGGACACGGCCGCGATCCGGCAGGCGATCGACCGCACCGCGCAGGCCGCGCAGAAGATCGGCACCGCCCTGTATGAGAAGTCCCGGGCCGAGCAGCCGGCCGGCGCGTCCGCGGGCGGTGGTACGAGCGGTGGTTCGTCCGATGATGACGTGGTGGACGCCGAGATCGTGGACGACGACAAGCCGGAGGCTGGCTGACGATGACCGGGAGCGGTCCGCGGAGCACCGACCTGGAACAGCTGCGGCGCCTGGTGGAGGAGCGGACCGCCGACCTGCAGCGGGTGAAGGCCGAGTACGACAACTACCGCAAGCGGGTCCGGCGGGACCGCCTGGCCGTACGCGAGATAGCGGTGGCCAACGTGGTGCGGGCGCTGCTGCCCGTGCTGGACGCCGTCGACCGGGCGTTGGCGCACGAGCCGCTGACGCCCGGCCTGAAGGACATCACTGACAGCCTGCAGGAGCAGCTCGGCTCGTTGGGCGTCACGTCGTTCGGTGAGGTGGGCGATCCGTTCGACCCCGCGTGCCACGACGCTCTCACCCACCATGTCTGCGCCGCTGCGGACCGCCTGGTGTGCTCGGCGGTTCTGCGTCCCGGCTACCGTCTGGGCGAGAACCTGCTGCGCCCGGCGACTGTGGAGGTCACCGGACCGGCCCCGCCGGCGAGGAGTGCACCGCGGCGGGAGTGGGGCGTCCGGGAGTCATCCGCCCCGGCAGACAAGCCGCCCTGGCCTGTCGCGCGTAGCTGACAGGCTTGCCCCTACTTGAGTACCGAGGGAAGCGGGCATCGCCTTCGATGCCCTGAGATCGCTGGCAGGCGGAGGTGACGAAACGATGCAGCACCATGAGTTCCTCGCGCGCGTGCGTGAGCTCGGCGAATACGACAGCATCCTGACCACCCTGGCCGGCGCCGTCTCCGGCGGTGAGCTGAACCAGATCATCAGCCAGCTCCCCTCCGGCTACGCCGTCCTGTTCGGCAAAGCCGATCTGGCCGGCTGAAACCAGGCCCCGGCGCACCCCGAGCACGGCCACACCGCTGGCGTGCCGACCACCACCGGTCCGCTCGGCCAGGGCATGACCAACACAGCCTGCGCTCCGGGCGCCAAACCCCGCAAGATCGCCATAAGCGGTCCCGTGAGGAGATCTCCGGCTGGTCGATGGCGGCCGGGGCCGACAAACCGGCGGAGGACGGGCATCCGATCTCCCCCTCACCCGCCCTCCGCCCCCCACCGGAGCAAAGAAGCCGAAGAAGGGTGGCGGCCGACATGACCCTGCGACGCGAAGCCTTCCTCGACCAGGTGAAGGAACGCGGCGAGTACGAAACAGATCGGGAAGCAGAACGCGCGGCGCGCGTGGTCCTCGCCCTGCTGGGTGCCCACCTGGTCGGCGAGGTACGCGCCCAGCTGGCGGCGCGCCTGCCGGAAGACTTCGCCCTGATCCTGCTCAACCCCCTGCAGAGCGCCGAGCCGCTGCCTCCGGAGAGGTTCGTGCGGGCGACGGCAGCCTGGATCGAGGGGGCCACCGAGCAGACCGCGGCCTGGGACGTCAGCGCCGTTCTCAGCACCGTCGCCGACGCTGCGGGCCACGATCTCCTGGGCCAGATCCTGCTCCAGCTCCCCGCAGGCTACGACCTGCTCTTCGGCCGCCCCCAGCCCACCTGACCAAGCCCCCAACCCGGTGCCGCACACCCGCCGCTCACGGGATACCAGCGACAGAAGGACAAACGCCCGAGTCCCGTACCGACCAGGCGGACGGCTTCTTCGACCCCCTTCCCAGGTATTCCTAGCGGCTCTTCTCCAGCATCTGCGGGAAGTGCCGCTACGGGCGGCGAGGTTGCTACGCGCTGATGTTCGGCCGCGCCGACTCGCCCAGCCGCCTGAGCGGGCTGCGCGCCAACTGTGCGACCAACTTCTGTACCGGGTCGCGCACATGACCCAGCCCCGGCCGGCCTCCCTGCGTTTCACCGCCGGCGCCCGAGAGCTGGGAGTGGGCAGCATGAGCGGAGTCCTGCTCTGCACCGACCGGGAAGACTTCGGCGCGCTGAGTCTCTGCTCTCACCTTCACCAAGGAGTTCGAAACCGCCGGCCGGCTGCCGGCCTCCCACGCGGCCGTGGCCCTGGCCAGCACCCACACCATCAATCAACTCCAACACGCCATCGATTCCCGGCACGCCATCGGCGAGGCCATGGGCATCCTCATGGAACGCCACCACCTCGGCGAGGGCGACGCCTTAGACGTGCTGCGCCGGATCTCCCAGCACCACAACACCAAACTGCGCGACGTGGTCCAGCAGGTCCGGCTCAGTAGTCGGCCGTCTTCCCTGGCCTGAAGCAGGCCGATTCAGTTGAAGCCCTCCACGCCGGCTTGTGTAGATTTCGTGCATGGCTGACGGGGTTGCTCTGCAGGAGCTGTTCACGGATGTGTGCAGCACGCTCGCCCGTGCGGGGTTCGATGTCGCGTCCGCGAGTGCCGCAGAGGGGACGGGCCTGAAGGTCCGCCAGGAGCAGGATGCAGTGGTCGTCGGCTGGCTGCCGTCACCGGAGCTGGATCCGGTGGGGCGGCAGGTCGCGGAGTACGAGGGGATCCGTGCCGCACTGCGACAGGCGTTGCTGGAGATTCTCACGCAGGCCGGCTACGCGGTGCAGGCCGACCGGCACAGCGGAGAGGTGCGGATCAAACCGGTAGAAAGCTGAAGCGGCCGGTGTGCAGATCTGGTGGGATATCCGGCCACCGGCACTGCGGGGGGCGTGCACGCGGCAGGAGTTGTGGCGACTCCGGGGTGTTGCTGGCGTCCGTGCGGGGTGGCGCATCGAACTGGACGGTGATCTTCTCGAAGCCTTTGAAGCTCCGTTGCCGCGTAGGAACGGTAGGCCGTGATGACGTAGACCAGGGCGCCGAGACAGAGCCAGGCGAGCAGGCCGAGACGTCGCTGGTAACCATCCAGCCGCCCCAGCACGCCCACAGCACCCTGCCCGCCCGTCCCTGCTGGGCCCACCTGCACCACGCCACGCATCGCCTCCGTGTGCCCGCGCCTGGCGTCCTCCATACCGCCACTGGCGCCCATGGCTACCGAATCACGGGTTGGGCACGAGCGATGAGCAGGGCGATGTCGTCGTGTCCGGCCGAGTGCTGCAGCCGCTGCAGAAGCCGGTCGCAGGTCTCCTCCACCGTGTTACACGGTTGCGCCAGCAGGCGCAGGAGGGCGTCGAGACGTTGGTCGATGGCGTGCTCGCGGGTCTCGATGAGTCCGTCGGTATAGAGAACGAGCTGGTCACCGGGCTCGAAGGAGAGGGTGGTGGTATCGAAGGGCAGACCGCCGACGCCCAGGGGCGTGCCGGTCGGCAAATCCAGCAGCTCGGGCGCTCGGCGGGACCGGATGAGGACGGGGGGCAGGTGGCCGGCGCAGGCCACGTGCAGCCGGGTGCGGTGGGGGTCGTACAGCGCGTACAGGCAGGTGGCGATGTAGGGGTCGAGACTGTTGGTGATCTTGTCGAGGTGGGTGAGGACCTGGGAGGGGTCCAGTTCGAGCTGGGCGAGGGTGGAGGTGGCGGTGCGCAGCCGACCCATGGTGGTGGCGGCGTCGATACCGCTGCCCATGACGTCGCCGACCGTGAGCGCGGTGCGGTCGCCGTCGAGCGGGAGGACGTCGTACCAGTCGCCGCCCACCTGGCTGATGGCCTGCGCGGGCAGGTAGCGGGCGGCGATCTCCAGACCGGGATGGCGGGGCGGCAGCTGCGGCAGCAGGCTGCGCTGGAGGGTCTCGGCGGACTTGCGGATGTGCTGGTGCAGGACGGCGTTGTCGATGCTCAACGCGGCGGTCGAGGCCAGCTCGCAGGCCAGGGCGAGGTCGTCCTCGTCGAACGGCTGGGGGGTGCGGGCGCGGGCCAGGCCCATGACACCGATGACCTCATTGCGGGCGATGAGAGGGATGGCCATGTCGCTGTGGACCCCGGCCCGGGCGAGCAGGTCGGCGCCCTCGGCGTCGGCGGCGATCCGGGCGTGCTCGCCGCCGCCGATGTGGGTCAGCAGCTGGGGTGTGCGGGTGCGGATGCAGTGGGCCGCCGGGTGGTCGGCGTGGTAGGTGGTGAGCCGGCCGGGCGGGACGATCGCCCTTGCGGCGTCAGTGGGGTAGGCGGTCTTGACCGCCAGGGCGCGAAACAGCGGCGGGCCCTCGCCGGGGTCGGTGCGGCCCGTCTGCAGCACGGAGTCCAACAAGTCGACCGCGACCATGTCGGCGAGGCCGGGCACGACGACGTCGGCGAGTTCCCGCGCGGTGCGCTCCACCTCCAGGGTGGTGCCGATGCGGGATGAGCCCTCCGCGATCAGGCGCAGGCGCTGCTGGGCCCGGTCGGCGCGCAGTGCCGCCTGGTAGCGGTCGGTGACGTCGACGACCACCATGGCGATGCCCAGCACGTGGCCGCGGTGGTCCTCAAGACGGTAGATCGATGCCGTCCAGGCGTGCTCGTGGTCGGGGTCAGCGGGGGTGCGCCCTATGACCTGGTTGTCCACCACAGGGACACCGGTGTCAAGGACCTTGCGCATCGCCGCTGCCGCGGCCCGAAACGGCGCGGCGGGAAGGATTTCTTGGAAGCGGCGGCCGATGTGGTCGGCCTCGTCGGTACCGTGCATGGCGGCCAGGGCGGGGTTGACGACCAGGTAGCGCAGGTCGGTGTCCAGGACGGCCAGCCCGATGGGGGCCTGGGTGACCAGCCGGGTGGACAGGGCCACGTCGCGTTCGACTTGGCGGAGCGTGGTCCGGTCGGTGGCCAGCCCGAGCGCGTAGTGGTCACCGACGTTGTCCGTCAGCCGCATGTTGCGGAACTCCACCATCCGGGTGGAGCCGTCCTTGTGCCGGATGGGAAACGCCCCCGCCCAGCTGCGGCCGGTGGCCATCACCTCCGCAAAGAGCCTGATCGCCGCGTCCCGGTGTTCGGGGTGCAGCAGCAGCGGCGCCGCATACCGGCCGACCGCTTCCTCACGGCTGTAGCCGAACAGGTCCTCGGCCTGCGGACTCCACATGTCGATGCGTCCGTCGGCCTCCACCAGCACCGCGGCGACCGCGAGGAGATCCATCAACCCGCTCGGGTCCGACGGCTCCGTCTCAGGAGGTTCCACGTGCTGCGGGCGCTGCCTGGCTCGGCTCATCGAACTCGCCTCCTTTCTGTGTGGGCAGCATCCCCGCCCGAAGCGGTGCCTCCACTGCGCGGCGCCAACGTCGGGACAGGGCACGCGCCAGGCATTTCCGGTGGTTTCCCTCACCATGCGGAAGCCACCGAAAGACCCATAGTCCACCTCACCACAGGCTGGTCACCACTTCCTGCCTGCCTCATCTGCGCGCCGTGAGGTCCGCGTACAGGTGCATGGCCGGTGGGCTGGCGGGGCAGCGCCAGCGTGCATGATGATTCACCTGCGGGATCGAGGATCAAAGGAAACTCGCAGGTCACCTTGATGGACGCCAGCGGGATCAACACCCTTCTCGCCGCTCACCGCAACCTGGTCCAAGCCAGCGGCTCGCTGCGCCCGGCCGGCCTCGCGGCCTCGGTCATGCGCACGGTGCAGTCGTGGGCGTCGAGACCGTCATCCCAGGCTATGGCAGTCTGCGCGACGCCCTCGCGGCCTGACCCGCAAAACGGCCAGGAACGCTGCGCGGCTCGCTGCGCAGCGGCCGCCGCCGGTGCCAGCCGGCTGTCCCGGCTGTGCTCGCGTCCGGTTCACTCGGGCGGGTCAGTGCGTGCTTACAACTGCTGCCGGCAGCGGTAGATGTGCTGTTCGGCCTCTCGCACGGCGCGCAGAGCAACGTCGTCCGGCGGTGCGGCGGCACGTGGTGCAGTCGTATCGGCGTGGGATGCAGTGTCACGCTGCGGCGGTCGCGCCGTGCAGGGGGCGCGCTGTCGACCCGTGTGGTGCAGGACCGCTGCCCGGGTGATCAGGATCCTGGCGATGACTGCTGCGGCTGTCAGCGTGACCGCCGCGTTCTGACCAGACATCTGTAACGGGCCTTCGTGGGATTTCACGGGCGGACGCGGGGCCGGTATCTGGTCACCGGCCCCGCATCCTTATAGCGGATCAGCCGGGCCAGGTGCCGGTCAGGCTGCGGGCGGCGGCTGCGCCGGCACGGTCCACGACCGCCTTCGTCCCGGCGAAGATCGCGCCCTGCAGGACCGCGGACGTCACCACTTCCCCCAGCCGCGCTCTTCATCGGTGGCATCGGGTGCGTCGTCATCGTGCCCCAGCATCTTCCACGCCTGCTTGAACAGGGCACCGGCGAGCATGCCGCTGGCCGCACCAAGGACGAGACCGACCGGCTTATAGGCGATCTTGGACGCTTTCATCGCTCATCCCTTCCGCCGGCGGCACACCAGCCAGACCAGCACGGCCGCACCGGCGGCCGCCAGCAGCAGGCTGTTGTCCCGAGCCGCCTGAGTGGCCTGGGACGTCTTGACCCGTACCGGCTCGGGTGCCTCCGGGGCCTTGTCCTGCCACAGCTGACCGGCCATAGCTGCCTTCGCGCGGGCCTGCCCGGCGGCCTGGGCGGCCTTGTCCCTGACCGGCCCGGGCGCCCTGTCCGCCGCCAGGGACGCGGCCTCGGCCGCCTTTTCCATCAACTGACCGGCCTTCAAGGCGGCTTGTTCCTTCAGTTCACCGGCCTTGGCGGCGGCCTGGTCCTTCACCTCGGCGGCCTTCCGCTGGGCGCGGGCCTTCAGGTCGGTCTCGGCCGCGAGCGCCTCCACCGTTCCCCCGAGCTCGTGGCGGGTCTGCTCGACCTGCTCGCGCAGCTCCTGCGGGGTCTGGGCGGTCGGCTCGTCGTGAGGCGGCTGGGTCATCGGTGCGCACGCTCCTTGATCTCGGCCACGTCGGCCTTCACGTTCTCCATCGACTCTTTCGGGGCGGGCGGCGCTGCCTGGGCGACCTCTTTCTTCCCCGTCAACGCCATCACCGCGGCGATCGCACCGAGGACGGCGGTCACGATGAGGGCTGCGGCCCACACCGGCAGCACCACCGCGAGTGCGGCGATCAAGGTGGCCACCAGGGCCTGAAGCATCAGGAACCCGACCAGGCCGGCGCCGCCGAACAGGCCGCCTCCCTTGCTGTAACGCCTGCCCTTCTCCTTCATCTCCGCCTGGACCAGGCGCATTTCCCCGCGCACCAGTTGTGTCAGCTGCTGCGAGGCACGCTGCACCAGCTCGCCCACCGGTTCCGTGCCCTGCAACTGCCGGCCCGGGCCCTGGGGCTGCTGCGGACCCGACGACATGAACATCACCTCCCGTCACTTGGCTTGCGACGGCGCGAGTACCCCGAGCAGACCAGTTCAGGACACCTGCCTGCGCCTGCCGGTGCGTCCGGCGTCACTGTGCCCGTCCCGCCGGCCGAGCCGGCACGACGGCTGGCACGCTCATGCCGACGCCGGGGTGAGAGCAAAGCGCGCTCCTACTGGGGCAGGCACAGGCCCTCGGGCGGGAGGGGTCTACCGGACCGAGGGCCCTACCCAGCCACTCCGACTGGGAGCGCTTGGAGTGAACGCGCCAACTGTGCCCTGCGCAAGATCCTGACGCCCGTAGGCGACGCCCACCGCCACGGTGGCCGCCAGCGTGGAGCGCTCCCTGCCCCGCCCTCCCTTCTTCGGACAGGGCGCACCGCCAGGCCCATGCAGCTGGCGGTGACGAGCCTGCGCGCAGTGCGCCACTACGGCGGCCGCCACAGCAGCAGCACTCAGGCGGTGCCCACTTTCCCAGCGATGTCGCTGCCGGGGCCGGGATCGGCCTGGCCGCCGCCCGGCTCGTCCGCCACAGGCCCCGAGAGTTCCTGCTGGGCGGTCGAGCAGCGGACGTACCCGATCCGGATCGGCTTGGCGGCCGGCGCTGCCGGGACGGCCTCGACGGGCGGGCCCGGCTTCCACGGCCGTCGCGGGCCGCGGTCCTCGGGTACGAGGATGTCGAGTTTCTCGCGGAGTGCGGGCACGAGGACTCACGGTTGCACCCTGCCCGGCCGTGATGCGATGTTCGCCGTCCTCACGCGGTGACGCGACGAAGGTATACGCAGCGACTAGCAGGCCCACTACCGCCCCGGCGATGCTCGCGATTCGGCCTCCGGTGTCTAGATCGACCAGGACCGCAACCCCGACAAGAGCGATGGAGACGCCTCCAGCGGCCCACATCACAGCCGTCCCCCCCAATGTCCCCACCCCGTTTGCGAGTCAGCCAACAGGCGCTAACCGCAGGCCAGATGAGCCCCCGCCATGCGTCTGTATTCCCACTCGTGCCCGGCTGGACACCGCCACCACACCGCGACCTGCATCTCGGCGTCGCCGTCTGCTGCGTCAGATCCCCGTTGCGCTTCTGCACTCACATCGCCGCGACCCGCGGATATGCCTCCGCCAGCGACACGCCTGACGAACGCGCCCGGCCGGGAAGAGCAGGACTTCAGCCGGGAGTAGATGCAGACGTTCTTCCGCTCCACGTGCCAGTAGGTCATCACCCGTTGCCGCCGTAGCGGGCGTTCTTCCGCCTCGGCAGCAGGCGGAATTTCAGCAGCTCGGTGAAGGCGAACCCGACCATCGAGGCGCCGTGGGTGTCGACGTCGACACGATCGGCGTTCTCCTGGCGGTGCTGGTCACCACGGCCAGTGTCCAGGACTCCGTGGCCGGCACCCAGCTGCTCGACCGGGTCGCCCCCGACCATCCCGGCATCCGCAAGGTGTGGGTGGACGGCGGCTACCGCCAGCACCTCGTCGAGCATGCCGCCACTTTGGGTATCGACATGGAAATCGTCACCCGCACCCTGGGACCAGGGGGTTCACCCCGATACCGAAACGGTGGGCGGTCGGAGCGGACCTACGGCTGGCTGATGCTCCGCCGCCGCCTGGTCCGCGACTACGAGACCCTCCCGGCCCGCTCCGAAGCCATGGTCCACCTGGCCATGACCGACCTGATGGCTCGCCGCCTCACCGGCGAAGCCCCATCTCCTGACGTGACCCGACATCACCGGATCAAATCCGCATCACAGGATGAAACAACGGGAGAAAACGACCGCTAAGGGCTGACGCAGGCACAAGTACGCAGAGCCGCTGATCACCGGTGCGTGAAGACAGAAGGCCGTTCGGTGGCAGCAGGTCGCGTCAGGCGGGCCGATCACGGAACAGCGCGTCGAACTGCGCCTTACCTTCCTTGCGCAGCCAGGTGTCGAAGTCCATCAGAGCCGGGTGCAGGCTTCGCAGCTTGGGAATGTCAGCCTGCCAGCCGCCCTTGTGATTGGCGAAGTCGTAGCCGGCGCGGGCGTCCGGATCGAGCCCCGTGAGGGCCTCGCGAGGGATCGCCCGGTAGGTGATGGCAACTCCGGTGGTGCGGCTGATCGCGTCGACGATCTGCGGGAGCGTCAGTTCATCACCGGCGATCTCGAGTGCCTGGCCGATGTACTGGTCAGGGTTGGTGAATGCCAGGGCCGCGAAAGCACCGATATCCGTGCCGGCGATGAGTTGGACGGGCACCTCCGGCTTGATCACATCGGCGAGTACGCCATCGCGAACCCCCAGGGTCGGGTCGAAGTGGTTTTCCATGAACCGGACGGGACGCAGGATGGTGGCGGGCAGACCCAGGGCACCGATGCGCCCCTCGATGTGCCATTTACTCTCCCAGCGGCGGATACCCGTTGAGCGCTCGGCGCCGGCGACCGAGGCGTAGACGAGGTGCCGGACATCGGCGTCGATTGCCGCTTCGATCACATTCATGCCCAAATGGATCTCATCTTCCACGGTGAAGCCGGCCGGGGTGCCGGGATAGCCGACGGTCGGTTGAACACTGAAGACGCCGTGCACGCCCCGCATCGCCGAATCGAGCGAAGGGCGGTTTCCCATGTCTCCCGGGACGGTCTCGGCGCCGGCCTGCACCAGCGCTTGTGCCCGGGGGGCGGCCGGGTCGCGGACGAGGGCTCGCACCTGCCAGCCGGCGGCCAGCAACTGCCGCGCCGTGGCGCCGCCCTGCAGGCCGGTAGCCCCGGTCACCAGCACGGTGGGATTCGGTGTCGTCATTTCTACCTCCGGAAGAGCGCCGGACGTTGCCGGGCTCGGAAGCGAGAGCCGCTTCAACTGGGGAGTGTCCCCAGTTACGTATTGGTACTATATGGGGAGTCTCCCCAGTTCGTAAACAGAGGGCGCCATGACCACACCTCCACCCCAGCCCGCGCTCCGGGCCGACGCACGGCGCAACTACGAACGACTGGTCAGCGCCGCTCGCGAAGTCTTCGCCGCGCGGGGAGTCGACGTCCCCATGGACGACATCGCCCGCCACGCCGGCGTCGGGAACGCCACTCTCTACCGCCGCTTCCCCACCCGGGAGGCATTGCTGCAGGCCGTGCACCGAGACCAGATCGAGGCCCTGTACGCACGGTCGCAAGAACTGCTCGCCGCACGGTCCCCGGATGAGGGGCTGGCGACCTGGCTTCGGGAACTCGTCATGCAGGGGAGCACATCACGCAGCCTGGCCACGGCACTGGTGATTGCCCTGCGCGACGAGGGCTCCGACGTGTCCTGGTGCCGGGAGACGATGTACGCCGCTGCGGCGGCCCTGCTCGACCGGGCCCAGCAGGCCGATACGATCCGCACCGACGTCACAGTGGGCCAGGTACTCAAGCTCGTCAACGCCGTGGCCTTCGTCGCCGAAGGCGAATCCGACAGCGAACAGCAGGCCGATCAACTTCTGGCCGTGGTGATGGACGGCTTGCGGCATCGGCAGCGCCCTTAGACCATGTAGGACACGGTCTCGGCTTGTCGTTCGGACACCGGTTCCTGTGGCTGCCGGGAGCTGGCCGAAGGCGGTTGTGGGTGCCGTGTGAGAACCTCCGGGCCTGAGCTACGACCTGGCCGTTTGGGAGGGCGAGAGGCCGGCGGACGACAAGACCACTGGCCGGGTCTTCAACGACCTCTACGACCGGTACATCGAAGCGGACACCGACCAGCCGCCGACCGAGCGCATCGCCGGCTACGTCGCCGCGCTTCTTGAACGGTGCTGTGACGCGACTGGGGACGAGAACGACGCCTCTCCCTGGCCTGCCGGCCTGTTGATCCGCGAGGCCAGGGGGCCGCTGATCCACTTCCCGATGAGCTGGAGGATGGCTGAGGAAGCCTCCGCTTTCGCCGCTTCCCTGGCCCCGTCCATGGAGCAGGTGTGCTTCGACCCGCAGCAGAACAGGCTCAGGCCCTGACGGTCTTCGTCAGGCGCCTGTACCCGATACAGGGATTGCTGCAAGGCCAACGAAGCCGAGGAAATGCTCGGCCCTGCGCGCGTAGCGGCGATGCAGGCGACGGCACCCGGCGATGCGATGACGAATGCCACGCTCGCACAGCCAGCGCCGCAGGTAGGCATTGCCGTATGCCTCAGAGCCTTCGCCAGTAGGTAGTGGCAGGAAGAACGGTTGAGCACGTTACGCCTCGGCGGTCCGGTCGGACTTGACCACGGTGTCAGCCGTCGTCAGCTCTCGATGGCCATCCGAACACCAAGGAGGACCAGCACACTGCCGGAGACCCGCTCGAGGCGCTGGCGTACCTTGGCCCGGGAGATGATCTTCTTCATTCGGCCGACGAACCATACATACAGTCCGTAGTAGCCGACCTCGAAGACGGCCCAGATGGCCGCCAGGCCGATCATGGTGGGCAGATGAGGGGCGCCTGCGGGCACGAACTGTGGCAGGAAGGACATCGCGAACACTGCGGCCTTGGGGTTGGCGAGGTTCAGCAGGAGGCCCGAGCGGTACGAAGCCCAGCCCGAGCGCAGAGCCTGTGCATCCTGGCTCTCCTCTTCTCCCTGCTCGCCACGGGCGTCCAGCAGCGTCTTGATACCGAAGCCGACCAGCGTCACGGCACCGACGATCCGCATGATGTCGTACGCCAACTGGGAGGCCGCGAGCAGTGCGGTGAGCCCGAGTGCCGCAATGACACCCCAAATGAAGACGCCAGTCTCATTGCCCAGCACAGTGAGGAAACCGGCACGCCGGCTGCGCAGGGACTGTCGGATGATCAGCATCGTGCTCGGGCCGGGCGAGGCCGCGATCAGGGTGCAGGCGCCGATAAAGGCGAAGAGGGTGCTCAGCATGCGCCCCATCGTGGAGTCCCGCTGCCGATCATGTCCATCCGCCCCCTTGGCGGACGGGGGTGAGACCATCGGATGCGGTGGCTGCGGGAGCGGGTATGCCGGCGGTGAGTGAACCAGGCGCGGCGGATCAGGCTGCGGACGGTGATGACGGCGGCGGCGAGGGCGAGGAGATGCCACGCATCGCCGGCGGCGTGCGCTCCACCAACCAGCGGTTGTTGGCCTGGATGGGCGTCTTGGCGCCTCGTTCGGCGATCTGGGCGACTACTTTCCGGGAGGCCAGGTCATCGTGGACGACGCGGTAGTCGTAGCCCGCACCCGGGCTCAGCCGGGCCCCCATTGAGGGCGCGGACGCAGACGGAGTCGATCGCGCACCGTGACCAGTCCAGCCCGCCCCGGGGTCCGAGTTCGTCCAGGACCAGGCGGTGGAGCTTGGCCCACAACCGGGCCTCGGTCCACTCAGTGAATCGACGGAAGGCTGTCACGCCTGACAGCCCGAAGCCCGGTGGTAGTTGGTTCCAGGTGCAGCCCGAGGTGGCCACGAAGATGATCGCAGCCAGCACCTCGCGGTCCCCTCGCCGACGATGCCCTCCACCCTGCGGACGCGCCGACCGCTGCCGCGTCGCACCGGACGAGCGGCTGCGGGACGGGGCTGCGCTCGTCAGGACCTGCGAGGAACTCGTGACCGTCATCGACCTCCGCGGCGGGACTTCCCCCGCTGTTCCCCCCGCAGCGGGCCGTCCTCGCGCACACGCGTGCGGTCCGGCCGACCGGGCGCGGCAGGACAAGCTCGCGCATCGCCCGGCTCTGCCGGACTCTAATTGCGTGTCCGCTTCTCGATCTCCCGCTGTACGTGGACGATCGCGGTGCGCGCGGCTTCGAGCCTGATGCCCTGCACGCGGGCGAGAGCGAGGTGGTCGTCGAGCAGGCTCCCGTCCGCGGCGAGCTTGTCTGCGTGGTTCCGCGGCAGCACGTTCGCTCGGTAGCCCTCCAGCTCCGCGACGACCACACCGAACGGAAGGTCCGGGGAGCGCTGTTCGGCGATCCTGAGCCGGCTGACCACATCGACCAGCTCGCGCAACTCGTCCGTGAGGCCATCGACGGCCGTCGTGAGCGACAGCCGGTTCAGCACGAGGAGCGCATCGCTCGCCGTGTCGTAGTCGGGCTGGTGCCACTGGAGGATCTGGTCGCGGCGGCGGTGGTTGACGACGAGCCAGGTGCTGACGACCAGGGCGACGAGGGCGATCACCGCCCCCCAGGTCCAGGAGGAGGAGAAATCGCCGGCGCCGGAAGAAGAACTGGAAGAAGAAAGCGGCAGCATGGTGTTGTCCTTCCTGAGGATGGATGCTCACCAGGTCGCCTCTTCCACAGGATCTGGTGAGCGTCGGTGTTCTCCACACCGGTGCAACGGTGTGTTCCGGCCGCGGCCTCGGTCTCTCGCACAGTCCGGGGCCGCGGTGTTCTAGGGGATGCGGCGGCCGCGCAGATACGGCGGGTACAGCAGGTCCGCCGTGCCCCGGCGGAACAGGGCAGGCGGTTTCCCGGGCCCTGACCTGCGCACCTTGCCGGTCTTGAGCACGAAACCCTGAGTCTCGTCCACGACCTTGCGGTAGAAGTTCCCCGCGTTGAGCTCGCAGCCCCACACGGCCTCGTAGACCTTGCGCAGGTCAGTGATGGTGAAGAGGTCGTCGCAGAAGGCGGTGGCGACGGTGGTGTGTTCCAGCCGGGTCCGGAGGTGTTCAAGCCCGTGCCGGAGAATCTCGCCATGGTCGAAGGCGAGGCTGCTGTTGGGGCCCCACAGCGATTCCTCGACCTCGACCCAGTCAGCCTCGCGGGCGTCGCTCGCGCCGGTCACTTCCGGAGGATCCGGCATGACCGCCAGAAAGGCGGTCGAGATGATCCGGCCCCGGGGGTCACGCTCCGGGTGCGAGTACGTGTGCAGTTGTTCCAACCGGATCCCGGAGCCGTTCAGCCCGGTCTCCTCCCGGAGTTCCCGCTTCGCCGTGTCCTCCAGGGACTCTCCCGGCCGGACGAATCCGCCGGGCAGGGCGAGCATCCCGCGATACGGCTTCTTGCCGCGCCTCACGAGCAGGACCCGCAGCTGCTCCGAGCGGATCGTGAAGATCACGATGTCGGCCGTCGGCTGCGCCGCGACCCGTGGCCGCCTGACCGGAGCGGGTCCCGGATCGCTCCCGGCGATGATCTCCACCAAGCGGCGCGCATCGACGACGGTTCCCTCCGGGACGTCGATGGGCAGGTCCTTCGGCGGCTCCGCGTAGTAGACGGCCATGCCGCGTTCGTGGACGCGCCCCAGTTCGTACGCGGTGGTGCGACCGATGTATCCGCCGGGATTCACGACGTACACCAGGTCCGAGGTGAAGATCTTCGCAAGGGTCGCCGCCTGGAGGTCGTGGTTCGAGGACTCGGGCGGGTCGGAGGCGAAGCGCACGAACTCGTCCTCGTGGTTGACGATCTGGCAGTCCGGCGGGCTCTTCACGGTCAGCCCGGCTTTCGCGAAGGTCCGGGCGGCTGCCAAGACTTCGGGGTAGTGCTGGCGGAAGCTCCCGATGAGAGCGACGGAGCCCTTGGTGGAGATACGCATAACGAGACTGTGCCAGCCGAACACCGCCGATCCGAACTCCCAATAGAGCCTCCCTGACAAGAACCCGGCCGTTGTCCGAGGTGAGAGCCGGTTTTCCGACAATGTCTCAGAACGAAAAGAACCAGCGGAGGTTGACGGCCACGCCTGTCGCGACACCAGGGCCCTTTGATCGGGATGCACCATTCGAACGACCAACGACCGAGCCGCCCCGGGCCATCCGCCAAGCTGCGGACGAGGTTTGACGGCATGACTTGCGGCCCGCGGGTGACACAGCGCTGAACGCCCCGCAGCCGGCCTCACGGAGCAGCTACGTTCCGGCAGGTCCCGCCACGGCACCCCGGTCCGTATCCGGTGCAGTATCCCGTTGATCACCTGCCGGTGGTCGCGCCAGCGGCCGCACCGGCCGTTGTTCACCGGCAGCAGCGGCTCAAGCCGCTCCCACTGGCCGTCCGACCACTTGCCTCACCCCTCCCTGCTCCGGTCAACGCGCCAGGAGGGTGATCGGTACGCCCCTACAGTGGGGCCATGGCAGCAGACCAGCACCCGGATGTCGTCATCAGCAGCGGCGTCGAGATGCCCGTCCCCTCCGACGGCGAGCTGTGGGCGGTGGGAGCGGTGATCCTCGACGAGCAGGGCCGGGCCTTCGCCCAGAAACGCAGCCCCGACCGGCGGCTCTTCCCTGACTGCTGGGACATCGTGGGCGGCCACGTCGAGTCCGGCGAGACCCTGCTGGACACGCTCGTGCGGGAGGTCCGGGAAGAGACGGGGTGGCGTCTGCGCCGGGTCCGGTGCCTGCTCAGCGTCACTACCTGGACCGGCGACGACGGCGACGGGCTGCGGCACGAGGCCGACTACCTCGTTGAGGTCGACGGGGATCTTGGCCACCCCGCCCTGGAATGGTCCAAGCACACCGCCTATGACTGGTTCGGCCCCGAAGACCTGCACCGGCTCAAGGAGAACCGCGCCCCCGGGGAGTTCCTCATCCACGACCTGGTCGCCGCGGCGCTACAAGACCGCCCGGACATGCTCTAGTGCTCTGCGCGGCCAGGGTGCCTGACTGCCCGACTTCATCGGCCACGAGTACCCCAGGAGCCAGGCGGACAAGTTGCGCGTGCCCCGGTCCTGGATGCGCCCGCTGGGCACACTGTTGGCGGCGGGCGCGCTGGGACTGCTGGCCGGGTTCGCCGTGCCGGTCCTCGGCACGCTCGCCGCCGCCGGTCTCGTGCTGTACTTCCTCGGTGCGCTCTGCGTCCACCTGCGGGTCCATGACTACCGGTTGGCGCCCTGGGCCGCGTTCTTCTGCCTGCCTGCGGCAGCCCTGGTCGTGAACCTGGCCTACCACGGCTCCTGGTGACCCAGTGGTGAATCGGGACCCGTCCCTCAGGAGGAGCTGCACCGGCAGGAAGGGCCGCAGCCGTTCCCATTCCGCGTCAGACGCCACGCTGATCGCGCCCCGTGCCCCGTGCCCAGTGCAACGGACCCGGATCCAAACCACGTCACATGATCGCCCGGCCAGCTCCTGGTGGTTGCTGTGTGACGAACCTTGATCAGGCAGAACGGGTCAGACGGCGCCGAAGGTTCCTTCCTTGACACCCATCAGGAAAGACGAGAAAGAGCCGGCGGGAAGCTCAGCACCGGGCCGCTCGGAACCTTGGAATCACGGACGGGGACCAGGCACGTTGGATTGTGGGAGGAGATCAGAAAGCAGGACTGCCCTGACGGCTACGGCAACGTTCGCACCTACGTGAGCAGGACTCTGCGCGGCAAACCCCAGCCGGTCGGACCCCGGCCGCCATGGGTCCGCGCCGTGACCCGCTGGCTCCTGACCCACACGGACGCCCTGGTCGAAAGCGACCGGATCCAGCTCAAGGCCGTGCTGGCCAACTGCCCCCAGCTGGACGTCCTCGCCAAGCACGTGCGGGCCTTCGCCCCCATGGTCACCGACCTGCAAGGCGACCAACTGCCGGAGTGGATCGAATCCGCCAGAGCAGCTACCGGCCTGCCCAGTCTCAGCCGGTTCGCCCAGCACCTCGAACGCGACCTTGATGCCGTCGTCGCCGGACTCTCCCAACCGTGGAACTCCGGTGTCGTCGAGGGCCATGTCAACCGGATCAAGATGCTCAAGCGCCAGATGTTCGGTCGCGCAGGATTCGAGCTCCTGCGCAAGCGAGTGCTGCCCGCCAAATCACCATATCAGTGGGCCTGATCCGACTGTCTGTGATCGTCATCGATCCTGCGGGGCATCACGCCGAGGATCAGATTTTCGAGGGCGTGCGGCATCGGCCCGAAGCTGGCGACCCAGGTCTCGACAAGGTAGATCTCACTGTCCTCATCGATACCGAGAAAGAATCGGCCGTGATCGAGCTCGCCGAGCGGAAAGAGACGTCTCCCCAACGAGTCGCTCCATTCGGAGAACCGGTCATCCTCTCCCCAAGCCAGCTCCGGCTCCAGCTCGAACGGTTCCCGGGCGCGGTTGATTCCCGGGCCGCCGATGCTCACGGTCAGCCCTCCGAACTCCTGGAGGAACCTCTCGGCAGCGTCGTGCATGACGATCCCGACCGCTTCGAACCTGGACCGCCAGCCCGTCGTGTCGACCCGCCTGCCCGCCGTCCATCCAGAAGCCTCCAGGACTTCCAGCACCTCCGGCGACCACTCGTTCATGACAGGCTCAGCCCCATGGCTCGAAGCATGAGGTGATCATCCCAGTAGACGACCCAAGGGAACAGCGTGTGACCGCACCACAAGAAGTGGGCCAGAGCCGGTTCGCGGATGTCGTTTCGACGTGGTCCGGGGAGTCACTCGCGGGGGTTAGCCATGATCAATGCCGCTCTGCCCGCTAGGACCTGTCCGGCCGATCACGCGGAGAGCGTCGACGTGAGCGTGGGTGATCCGGTTGCAGTCGTTGATGTCGTCGGCCGGCTGGAGTCAGGGTGCACAGAGACACCGAACGGCAGGGCCGTATCCTGAGGCAGGCGATGCAGGCACCGCCGATGCGTCGCAGCCGCCCGTCGAGCCGGGCGCCGCCCCACTCCGGGTACCTGGTACCCGGCAAACGATCAGGAGTTGACCGGTGATCAGTCTGGCCGCAGTAGGGGGAGTGGCCCTGGTCGAACTGGGCATGGCTCTGACTCCGGGACCGAACATGATCCACCTCGCCTCTCGCGCGATCACTCAAGGCCGCAGGGCGGGTCTGGTCAGCCTGAGCGGGACCGCCGTGGGATTCCTGTGCTACCTGCTGGCCGCGGCCGCGGGCCTGTCCGCGTTGTTCGCCGCCGTGCCGCTGGCGTTCACGGTGGTCAAGCTCGCCGGGGCCGCCTACCTGGCCCACCTGGCCTGGGCCATGCTCAAGCCCGGTGGCCGCTCACCCTTCGCCCCGGCTCAGGACCTGCCTCCGGTCTCTGACGCCCGCCTGTTCTCGATGGGGCTCCTGACCAACCTGCTCAACCCCAAGATCGCTCTCATGTACGCCGCTCTTCTGCCCCAGTTCATGGATCCGCAGGCGGGCCCGGACTGGGCGCAACTGCTCCAGCTCGGTGGTGTGCAGATCATCGTGGGGATCTCCGTGAACGCTCTGATCATGCTGGGCGCAGCACGGGTGTCGGGGTTTCTGGCCGCCCGGCCCCGCGTGATGACCGCTCAGAGGTTCGCGTCAGGCGGCTTGCTCGGCGTCTTCGCGCTGCGCACCGCCCTGTCCCGTACGCCTGTCTCGGCCTGAGCCATACCCGCGCCCCTGACGCCGGTAATGCTGGGGTCAGCCGAACATGTCACAGTCCGCCCGCTGCCTGGAGTGACGAACACGGAGAGCGGGCGGCAGTGCCCGTCCACGCTCGGGGCGGGCGTGCGCAGGGCGCTGTGGCGGTCAGGTCTGGCACTGGGAGGTCGCGGCGCCGGTCCAGTTGCTCCAGGCGCCTCCTGCGGGTTTGACGTGGACGCGGATCTCGACTTTGGCGTTGACGACGAAGCAGACGCGGGTGGTGCTGCCGATTTCGGTGGGGCCGGTGGTGGTGCGGCGGGGGACGAGGGTGCGTCCGTTGCCGATTTTGACCCAGTGGCCGCCGGAGACGACGCGGAAGAAGGCTTCGTAGTCGACGTAGGCAGCGTGGGGGCGGGTGTTGGTCAAGACGACGTGGGCTGTGATCTCGCGGGTGTAGATACGTCCTTCCTTGCCCTTTTCGGCGCTGATGCAGCCGTTGGCGGCGATGCCCTGGGTGGAGACGGATCCGCCGCAGGCGATGGCGGCGGCGTGGGCGTTGGCGGCGGGAAGCAGCAGGGCGAGCGCGGTGGCGGTGGTCAGGGCTGCGGTGCGCGTCAGGCGCATGGGGAGGTCCTTCCGGCGGAGGGAGGTCTCACACCACGAGATCTTTTCACGCACCGCACCCGTGCCGGCCTGCTGGTGGTTAGGAGGAGTATCTCTGCGGCTCAATAGCCTTGAGCAGGCACTCGCGGTCGGCCCCGCTGATCAGCCCGCCCGGAAGAGTCTCGTCCGCCAACAAGGCGCGCAGCGCGGAAGCGTGTGCAGCGAAGGCGGCCCTGCACCATTCGCGTTCGGGGTGATCGCATTCGTTGCCGAGCAGCAGGACCTGGCGTTCGTTGTCCGCGTCGACAAGTTGAGACAGCTCCGCGGCAACGACCAAAAGGTCGACCAGGCCGGAGCGCACCGCGATGTCAGGAAGGGCTGCCAGGCGGATCAGGAAGGGCAGGGCGGCCGACATCGCGGGGCTCACGTGAAAGACGCTGTTCAGCAAGACGTTGTCCAGAACGCGCAGGGCCTCGGGGCCGGCCACCTGATCGAGGAGACCACGGAGCAGGGCCGGGAGCCCGGCAGGGCACCCGGGGATCTGTGACCAAGCGACATCGGTGCAGCCCAGAAGCGCGGGGTGGTCGTCAACTTGCCCTGTCTGCGGGTATTCGCGGAGGAACCGAGCGACGGCAGCCTCCTTGGCCGCCGTATCCACTACGCACATCCTCTGCCCCTGCCCTAGCTCGCACGACATCGCCCCGAACGGCGTCCACCGGATGAAACTCTTCCCAGGGCGAGCGCCGAAGGCAAGCGCCGAGGTCACATCCGATGCCTCCTCCTCTGGGGATGGTGCCGTGACACCGCATTTCGGGACAGTCCTGACAACGGCTAACAAAATGAGATGGATCGGCATTGGTTGCCGTGTCCGAGGCGGGAGTTGAACGTTCGGCTCGGCGTGGGGACATCGCCGTGGATCGTGTCGGATGAGCTGTGGGACCGCCTGGAGCCGCTGCTGCCGCAGCGTGAGCGCCGCTTCCGGTATCCCGACCGCAAGGCATTACCGGACCGGGAGGTGCTGTGCGGGATCCTGTACGTGCTGCACACCGGCGTCGCGACGGCTGCGGGACTGGAACGAGGCCGGCGTGTGGCAACCGCTCCACGAGGTCCTGCTGACCGAACCGAACGCAGCCTCGCGGCTGGACTGGTCCCGCTGAGTGGTCGGCTCTTCCCATGTCAGGGCGCTAAAAGGGGGAGCCACACGGGCCCCTCGCCGGTCGACCGGGGCCGGGCAGGATCGAAACACCACCTCATCACCGACGGACACGGCACCCCGCTCGCCGTCCTGCTGACCGGTGGCAACCGCAACGACGTCACCCAGCTCCTGGCCTTGCTCGATGCGATCCCGCCGGTCCGCGGCCGGGTCGGACGACCGCGCCGCAAACCCGACTCGCTCTTCGCCGACCGTGGCTACGACCACGACATCTACCGAGACCAGGTCCGCGCTCGCGGCATCGTGCCGGCCATTGCCCGCCGCGGAACACGACACGGCACCGGACTGGGTACCTACCGCTGGGTGATCGAGAGAAGCTTCGCGTGGCTGCACGGCTTCCGACGTCTGCGGATCCGATGGGAACGCAGAGCCGACATCCACGAAGCGTTCCTCAAACTCGCCTGCTGCCTGATCACACACCGACAACTCAGCTCAGTGCGTCAGCCGTTGCAAAGGAGAGGGAGCGGCTACCCCGGAGGCAGCGCGCGCTCCCTGCGGTTGCGCTTCTCCATAGCCGCGCCCACCCAGATGCACCAGGCGACGCAGCTGGCCAGGAGGAGGAAATAGGTCATGAATCCGTTGGTGTCGCCGAAGAGCCACAGCACCAGTGCGGGGGGCCCAAAAACGATCAGCGGGCCGATGACCCACCAGGTCAGATATGTGCGCAGTATCTCCCCGCCGACGAGCGGCGTCTCCTCGTGCACCGCGTAGTGGGTGACCGAGGTACTGCCGTTCCCGTACTGTGTGTAGGACGAGTCGCCGACGGTCAGGCGATGCCGACGCAAGGGGATCACCGGCAGAAAAAGCAGCACGGCCCACTGGGTGGCGTGGTGGCTGCCGTCACGATTCGGGTAGCTGAAGCCCCGATACGTGGTGCCGAATCCGTTCCACGTCGACATTCTTCGCATCCTCCTCGTCGTCTCCGGCCTGAACTGTCTCACGTCTGGTGGGATTGGGGGTCGGATCAGCCGTGATCCGTACGTCGTAGGGCCTGTCCAAGCAGCCGAACCCTCTGGAGACCGAGGGCAAGGCCAAGTACGCCGGCGGGATCGCGTCGAGCAGGGGCAGCAGTTGGGTGCCGTCGCTGCAGTTGCCGCCGGTCAGCAAGATCGCGAACGGGGTGCGTCCGGCAACGGCTTACGGCCCGGACAACGGAAGCGGCGCTCACACTGCCGCAGCAGCGGCTCCAGGCGGTCCCACAGCTCATCCGACACGATCCACGGTGACGCCCCCACGCCAGACCGAACGCACATCTGGCCGCGCCATGCGGTGATACGTCCGCCCTGGGCCTTATTCTCGCTGACCTTTGCCCAGGTGATTTCCCGTGGGTTGGCGGGGAGGTGGGTGCCACCTTCGTAGGTGGAGGCGAACGGGTGCTCGTCGCACGAGGTACGGCCGGCGCGCTGCATGTCCGGTGGTGCGGCACACGGGCACACCGCTTCCGGTTCTTGTCCTCCTGCGTCTTGTTGATCACCCAGTGCAGGGGCTGAGAATTGTCAATTCCTGTGGATCAGTTGCCTCGCTTGCGCCCTGGGGGCGGCGGGGTGCTCGACGAGCTTGACGACTATGGTGACGACGATGCCATGACAGCGGAGCTTCAAGGTGTACACCCGAAGCCCGCGTCGGGATCCTGCATCGTGATCCAGTTCCTTCCATTGTGTGGCTTTACAACCGCTAACACAATGAGGTGGATGGCTGGGACCGCCCGCCTGAAGCGTCTGCTACTGCGGCGTGAACGACGCACCTGGGATCGGCGACCCTGAGACGCCTGACCGCCAGGCACCTGTCTATCAAAGACCAGGTGATCTTCATGTTCTTCCCCACCGAGCGAGGAAATTCCGGAGGGTGAGGGTGTCGGGGTGGTCGGGCCCCAACACTCGTTCCATGTCTGCAAGCAGCCGCTCGAACGCAACAACCGCTCCGGCCGCATCCCCAGCCTCCCACCGCGCACGGGCGAGGAGATCCCGGAGGGTGAGCGTGTTGGGGTGGTCGGGCCCCAACACTCGTTCCATGTCTGCAAGCAGCCGCTCGAACGCAACAACCGCTCCGGCCGCATCCCCAGACCGCCCCCGCCAGTACGTCAGGAGTGTACGAGCGGTGAGGGTGTCGCGATGGTCGGCGCCCAGCACACGCTCTCGGCCTGAAAGAAGGTGCTCCAAGGCAGCAACGAGGCCGGCCATGTCCCCAGCCTCCCTGCGCAGACGTGCGATGTTGTCCCAGGTGTCGAGGGTGTCAGGGTGGTCGCGTCCGAGCGCACGCTCCTGGTCTTTGAGTAGCTCTTCGAAGGCGGTGAGGGCGCCAGCCGCATCCCCAGCCTCCGCTAGCCAGTAAGCGAGGTGGTTCCGCGTGTTGAGCGTGTCGGGATGGTCAGGCCCCAGCACACGCTCCTGGTCGGGCAGCACTTCCTTCGAGGCGCGGATGGCACCAGCCACGTCCCCCGCCCACGCTCGGCAACGGGCAAGGCTGAACCGGGCGGTGAGGGTGTAGGGATGGTCGGGCCCCAGCACACGCTCCTGGTCCGTGAGTAGCTGCTCGAATGCGGCAGCGGCACCGGCCGCATCTCCAGCCGCCCCTCGCCAGTACGCAAGATTATGCCGAGCAGTGAGGGTGTCAGGGTGGTCGGGCCCGAGCAACCGCTCCTTGTCTGCCAGCAGGTGCCCCAAGGCGGCAGCGGCACCGGCCGCATCCCCGGCCTCCCCCCGCCAACAGGCTAGAAGGCCCTGAGTACTGAGGGTGTCAGGGTGGTTGGGTCCGAGCAACCGCTCCCGGTCTTTAAGTAGTTGCTCGAATGCGGCAGCAGCGCCAGCCGCATCTCCAGCCGCCCCTCGCCAGTACGCAAGATTATGCCGAGCAGTGAGGGTGGCTGGACGGTCCGATCCCAGCACCCGCTCTAGACTTGGGAGCAGTTGCTCCAAGGCACTGACGGCGCCGACCGCATCCCCCGCTACCCCGCGCCAGTTGGCGAGGGAGGCCCGCGTGACGAGGACGATGGCGTCATCCGAACCCAGCACCCGCTCCTCGTCGGGAAGCAACTGTTCCAGAGCGATGGCCGCGCCGGCCGGATCCCCGGCCTCCCCCCTGATGGAGGCAAGGTGGTGCCTGGTGCGAAGGGTGTCAGGATGATCGGGCCCCAGATACCGCTGGATGGTGTCGCTCATGCGCTGGTAGTAGCCATGTGCGGCCGTGGCCTGGCCACACTCCCGGAGACTCCTACCAATACGGAAAAGCACTCGGTGGGCATCGGACTGGTACAAGGCATCTTTCGCATGGAGAATGAGCGCCTCGGTGTTGGCGCGGAGGCTCTGAGCAAGCGAGGCGTCGCGTTCGATCTCGGGCCAGGCAGCGATCAGGGCGTCAGCGGCCGTGCGAGCGAGTTGGCCATGCTGGTCAGCGAGGAGATTTTCTCGAATGGCACGCTGGACCAGCTGGTGGATGCGGACTGCTTGACAGGTGCTGCCAGGAGTGTGGTCGACCAGGCTGAGCCGATGCAGGGCCCGCAGCGCCTGAATAGCGTCCTGGGCGGTGACCTCTACGACATGTGCTTGCCCCAGGGTCGCGATGGTGCGGTCCTGGCTGAGGTAAGCGAGAGCTGGCTCACTGACCAGGACGGGTTCGGGGATGCCGTTGGGGTCAAGCATTGCGGCGAGCTGCAACATGGGGCGGGCCAGTCCTGCCGGCGGGAGCCGGTCAGCGCGCTGCAGAGACAGTGACCACGCGGCGGTGACGGTGGAGGTCTGGTCGTCAGGCAGTCCGGAGCGGTCGGGCAGCGCACTCGTGAGGCCACGGTCACGATCTGCAAGCAACGCGCGATACTCGCTGCAGTCCAGACCGGTATCAACGAGGTAGGCAACGGCTTGGGCTAGTGCCAGCGGCAGGTGCCCGAAGCTGTCGGCGAGGCCGGCGAGCTGGTCGATGGACTCGTGGCGGCCGTGGCTGGCCAGAGCGGTGGTGAGATAGGAGGTCGCCTCGTCCACCGTGAACAGGCCGACCGGCACCAGGCGGGCATGACCAGTGAGAGCGGCATCGCGGCGGCGGGTAGTGATCAGGGTGTTGCCGTGCGTGCTGCTCGGAGGCCACAGGCCGCGCAGGTCGGCTGGGTCGGCAAGATCATCGAGTACCACCAGCCAACGGCGCGTCATGCCAGGCTTGGGCTCCAGCCAGGCCAGGAATGCTCGTGCTGCGGGCTCTGGGTCGGTGGGCTCGGCGCCAAGTACCTCGACCGCAGTCTGGGCATAGCTGGCGATGATCGCGTCCCGGCTGGCAGCCGTAACCCATACCAGCAGGTCAAGCTGCCCCGTCTGCAACAGAGCCCGGGCGTGACGGGCAGCGAGCTGGGTTTTCCCGACTCCGCCCAGGCCTACCAAGACCTGGATGCCGCCGCCTCCCGAGTGCTCCAGTTGCCGGGCCGTGGCGCGGTCCTGGAAGTTTCCAGCCGGCCGAGGCAGGGCGCCGACCTGGTGGGGCCAGGTCACGGGAGGCCGCGGTGCGGCGTAGTAAGTGACCTTGTCGATCCGCGCGGCGGCAATACTGTGATCGCTGGCCGTAATACTCCCTAGCACACCGAGAACGTCGGCTGCCGGGGTTTCACTTGCCGGTCCGCTCAGTCCTGAGGTGGATCCGGCGTCGGATGAGGGCCGATCTGCGCACCCCCGTGAATGACCCCAGCCGCGATCGAGCCGCCGTCAGCGCGGATCCCCACATGCCCCCCCACGGCCATCCCACCCGCTCCGGCACTCACCTGAACCTTTGGCACGTGCTCAGCCAACAGAGAACGAAGCTGCTCGGCGGCCTGGTCACGCTCCGCCTCGTCCAGATGCTTCAGTGCGGCCTCGATGCGGGCCTGCCAGGAGGCCTCCTCACGGATACGGGCCCGCTCAGCCTGAGCCGGGTCAGCGACCTGCAGGGCGGCTGCCGTCTGGTCGAGCCGCTCCAGCTCCGCCAGCTCCCACTCAGCGTCGCCCCTCCCGAACCAGCGCGCGACCGCCTGCCGGAACCCAGTCCATGCATCCGTACCCGCCGCCTGCACCACCGCAGTGCCCCCAGCCGCAGCCAACGCCGTCAGCGACTCCACCAGCATCTTTCCGGCCTCCTCACCTCAACGGCCTCTCTCAAACCGTAACGCCACATGCAATACCCCGCAGGTCAGCGCCTTACAGCGGCTAACGCAACGACCTGAGTTGTCGGTGGGTGATCAGGCAGCAGGCGAGTTTAAGGAAGGCTTCGTGGATGTCAGCTCGTCTCTCCCAGCGGATGCGGAGGCGACGGAAGCCGTGCAGCCACGCGATGGTCCGCTCGACCACCCACCGGTAGGTGCCCAAACCGGTGCCGTGGGGTGTGCCGCGCCGAGCGATGGCCGGGACGATGCCTCGGGCGCGGACTTGGTCGCGGTAGATGTCGTGGTCGTAGCCGCGGTCGCCGAACAGCGAGTCCGGTCTGCGACGGGGCCGACCGACCCGGCCGCGGATCGGTGGGATTGCGTCGAGCAAAGGCAGGAGCTGGGTGACGTCGTTGCGGTTGCCGCCGGTCAACGAGACGGCAAGTGAGGTGCCGCGTCCGTCGGTGATCACGTGGTGTTTAGAGCCAGCCCGCCCCCGGTCGACCGGCGATGGGCCCGTGTGGAACCCCCTTTTAACGCTCTGACGTGGGAGGAGTCGACCACACAGCGGGACCAGTCCAGGCGTGCGGCAGCGTTCAGCTACGCCAGCAGCACCTCGTGCAGCCGCTGCCAGACGCCGGCCTCGTTCCAGTCCCGCAGGCGCCGCCAGCACGTCATGCCCGAACCGAAGCCCAAATCAAACAGATAGTCGCGGCGCGGATTTTTCGCATCTCGCGAGTGCATGGGCGGGGCGGGCGGCCGCGATGGGATCATAGGTCGGGCGCGGGATGCACTCCCGACGGAGGACGGCCGTGGCCCGCCCCAATAAGAGCCGTAGTAAACAGCCCGGCACCGATGGGGGATGCGGTACCGGACCTGCGAATCACCGTGTTCGCTGGTACCGGAGTAATTGTCAAACAGTGTGGTTGACGTTCACGGCCGCCTCCCCGTTTCGGAGGCCACAGCCGCTCATCAAGTCGACGATCAGCATGGAGGGATCGCGCGCAGTTTGCCGAAGGCGTTGGCCTGGGTGGCCAGACCCGCACCGTTGCGCTCCATGAGGCGGAGGTGAAGCCGTCAACCACCTTGTGGTCGAAAGAGTTCATCCGTCGGCTGGCGAGCGCCGGATGGAAATGGTGCTCCAGGAGGGAGTCGAGGTGTCGCACCGACGCGACAGACAGGTGCCGTTGCCCGGCCTCCACTCCTCGACGTACTCCTCGAACCTCATCGACCCGTACTTCTGGATGCGCTCCGCCTTCGACTGAGACCGCGGTGCCGCCTTCTTCTCAATTGTAGATCTCCGTCAAACGCCCAATGACCTTGTCGCGGACCACGAACCCCGACTCCTCACATCTGCTTGCCGGCCGCCGACCGGTACCGGATCTTGTAGGTGTGGGGGCACTTCGACCGCCGAGACCGCGGATGCTCCGTCGCCCGCACCCTCATCTGCTCGAGGAGCCAAGGGCGGCCGCACTGCCGCAGCAACACCAGGCACCGAACGGGCAACATGAGTCAACCCCCGAGCGGGAGGCCCGCCTATCATTCCTGTCCATGTCAAACCTCCCCGACGTCGTATTCTGGTCCATACCCGCCTTTGCTCTGCTAACCGTCGTCGAAATCATCCTCGTCCGGTTGCACCCCGACGAGGAGGACGCCGGATATGAGGCCAAGGACGCGGTGACCAGTGTCAGCATGGGGCTCGGCAGTCTCTTCTTCGGCTTCCTGTGGAAGTTCCAGGATGTCGCGATCTACAGCCTCATCTACGAACTGACGCCGCTTCGGGTGCCGTTACTGTGGTGGACCCTTCCGCTGATGCTGATCGCGCAGGACTTCTTCTCCTACTGGTCCCACCGAAGCCACCATGTCATCCGGATTCTGTGGGCCTGCCATGTCGTCCACCACTCCAGCCGGAAGTTCAATCTGACCACCGCGCTGCGCCAACCCTGGATGACGTTCACCGTCGGGTTCTTCTTCCTCCCGATGGTCGCTGTCGGTGTGCACCCGGCGGTGCTGGCATTCTGTTCCTCCTTGAACCTCGTCTACCAGTTCTGGGTTCACACCGAGCGCATCGACAAGATGCCCCGATGGTTTGAGTTCACCTTCAACACGCCGTCGCACCACCGTGTGCACCACGCGTCCCAGGGCGGCTATCTGGACCGCAACTACGGCGGGGTCCTCATCGTCTGGGACCGGCTGTTCGGAACGTTCGTCGCGGAAACCGAGCGGCCCGTTTACGGGCTGACCAAGAACATCCGGACGTACAACCCCCTGAAGGTGGCCGCGCACGAATACATGGCCATCGCCAAGGACGTCAAGATGGCCGACGGTTGGAGCGAGCGGGTCGGTCGCGTGTTCCGCAACCCCGGGTGGAGCCCGCAGGACGGGAAACCCAGCTGGGCTCCGTCCATGGCCAGGGAACCCGTCGAGTGAGACCGCTACGATTTTCCGGTCAGCTTCCGCTGAGGCGCTCCGGGATCGATGGCGGATCCGCCTGTCCCGGAGCGCTTCACCGCCACAGGGTGTGACCGGGGGACATGGCTCCGGGAGTCTCAGGCCGGAAGGGATCGCTGCCGGTACTGCAGCGGTGAGCAGCCCAGGTGTTTCTTGAAGACGCGGGCGAAGTTCTCCGGATTGGGGAAGCCGCAGCGGCTGCCGACCTGGGATATGAGTTCGTTGCTCGCGGTGAGGAGACGACACGCGGTTTCGATACGTAACTCGGTCAAGTACTGTACGGGCGTTTTTCCCGTGGCGGCGGCGAACTGGCGTACGAAGTGGTAGCGGCTGAGCAGGGCCTCTTTGGCCATGTCTTCGAGTGTGATATGCGACGCCAGGTGGTCGTGCATGTAGTTGGTCACTGCGAGGAGTCGCTCCGGATTCAGGCCCGGAGTCTCCGACTTCATGTCCTGGTGCGGGTGGAGCAGATGGGCAGTCAGGTAATGCGCCGCTCTGTACGCGTAGTGCTCACCCACCCCCGCATGGTGGGCGCGGAGTAAACCGGGGGCCATGGCCGCCGCCACGGGGTCGAAAACCCGTGGAGTCTCCAGGGCCGACAGATCACGCAGGGTGACTTCCGGATGTTTGTCTGCGTAGCACCGAAAGTGCTGCGTGGGCAGGGCGATGAACGCCACCTCGACTCGTTGTTTCCCCGACCGCGGCCGCCAGAGCCGAACCGCGCTCTTGTCGACGAGGCGAGAGGTGTCTCCGCACGCGAGTGTGGTCTGGTGCCAGCCTGAACCGTCCGGGTATTCACACTGGCATAAGCCTTGCAGAGGAGCCACGATGGTGAACCAGTCCTGGCGTGGTTGATAGGTCAGACGTCCCTGATCAGGGATCAATCGCCTCTCGATGGTCAGGGAACTCCAAGGCGGGATGCCGCGGGGGTCGGCCATTTCGTGTCGCCTTTCTGGTAGCTACTGCTCGGGCACCCACTACCTGAGAGCGTTCTCACGGTCTGGTTGAGTGGGTGAGATCGCTGGTTATCGAGTGGTGGAGATCTCCGACGGGTGCGGTGCGCACGGATCGAGGCTCCCGATGCAGACGGATGACTTTGCCAGTCTTCGCCTTGAACCGGAGCCTCAATGTGCCGCCAGTCTGCCACTGTCTGTCTCGTCAAGTCACTTGCAAAGGGGCAAAGTTCAGCCGTGTCGTGGCCCGATCGACCGGCGACGGCTGCCGGCCCCACGCTGTCGTCGTGGCACGTGTCACCGGGTGGCGGAGGCGCTGCTGATCGCCGCTTCCACGGTGGTGGCGAGACGCGCTCGTATGTGGCGATGGGGCAGTGGAATGGGAGCGGGAGACCGCCCAGGGACCCGGGCCAGGGTCGACGTCCGCCTGGTGGCCCAGCCGAGATGACAGGAGCTGATCCGTCCGATGCCCGGTTGAGGCTCCCCTGTTGCTCGGGACCCGCTGATCAGCTGGTCAGAGAGGGGGACAGTTTTCACGTTGGCCATGGCCGGATAGTGGTCGAGGTTCTGGCGACCACCGATTCCGGCTCGGCCTCCGGACTCACGACCGCCGCCGCGCCGTTGGGCATCGGACGCGGGACGGTGAGAGACGACGACAGCCACGGTCCGAGTGCTTCGAGCCGATCGTCCTGATCGCGCGTCGTCAGTACTTCGCCGACGCCTGCACCCACCACCACGGCCGGCCGGACCGGACCCACGTCTGGAGAGCCCGCACGCGTCCACGCCCCACGGACGGAGATGACTGCGGCTTCTCGGCTGCGATCCAGCCGCCGTGCTCGCAAGCGGTGCACGACCCGAGCGGGGTCGAGGTACCCATGTCGGCGACCACGGCGTCCGCGCTTGACGGGTTGTCGGCAGCGGATCAGTCAGTCCGCCTCATACGCACGTTTCGCGAGAGCGTCCGCAGCCGTGTAGCCACCATCCACCGTGATTTCCGTTCCGGTGACGAAGCGAGCCCCGTCGGTGAGCAGGAACGCCACCACCGAGGCGATGTCGTTCGGTACACCATTGCGCCGCAGGGGAGTCAGTTCGGCTGATTCCGCGGGTGCGTCGGCATCGATGTAGCAGGGCGAGACGGCGTTGACGCGGATTCCGGACGGCCCGAGCACGTTGGCGAGGCTCTTCGTCAGGTTGGTGAGCGCGGCCTTGCTCGCGGAGTAGGCGAGGGAGGTGAAGGAGCCTGTCGTCCCGGCCGTGCTGGAGATGTTGACGATTGAGCTGTCGGGCGGCATGCCGGGGGCGAGCGCGATCGCGGTGGCCAGCGGGCCCCGGAGGTTGACGTCCAGCACGCGGTCCCACGAGTCCAGGCTGGACTCCCAGGAGGCAAACTCGATCACTGCGGCGTTGTTCACGATCCCGTGGAACGGGCCGCTGTCGGCCAGTCGGCTGAGCGTGGCCGCTGATTCCTCCCGGTTCAGGTGGTTGAGGTGCACCATCTCCTTGATGCCGAGAGCAAGGAGTTCCTCCGCGTCGGACGCGCCAGTGTGGTAAGTGCCGACGACGGTGGCTCCGTGCTTGGCCAGGTCGAGCGCGATGCCCCGGCCGATGTCCTTCGAGGCTCCGGTGACCAGGACGCGCTTGTCCGTGAGCATCACGCGTCCGCCTCTGATGTCACCAGGTGCGGCTGCCGGCCGTGAGTGGCGGCCAGGACATGGGCCAGTCGACGCGCGAGAGCCAGGGTGGTGAGCGAGGGGTTGGCAGCACCCATGCGGGGAAAGGTCGCCGGCCCGCAGGCGTAGAGACCCGGGACGGCGGCGAACGCGTGGCGTTCGTCGAGTACGCCCCCCAGCGGCAGCGTGCAACCCTCGTGGTCCTCGGTACCCAGCGGGCTTGACCACGTGAAGGGCCCTTCGGACGTCTCCGCGCCGATCGACTCCGGCAGCACGAACGCGTTGGTTCGAACCGGGTGGTCGAAGTCGTCGAAAGCCAGAGGCGTAGCGGTGAGACCGAACCCGGCGGCCAGCTGGTTCCAGACCTCTTCCAGCACCTCGCGCTGGCGTTCGATGACACCCCGGTCGGCGTGGGCCAGGTCCGCGGTGACGGTTGTACGCCACGGGTATGTGCCGGTCGGCTCGCATGTGACGTGACTACCGGTGCCGGGCATCTGCTCCCCGGTGAGCCGTACGTCGAACAGAAGGAGGCCGGGCTCGGGCCGTTCAACCGTGATGAACAGGTTCGACCGGGTTTCGTCCTTGCACGCAGTCACATACGAGCCGGGTGTGACATCTGACAGGCCACGAGGCGCCCTGTCGTCGCCCGAGTCGCGCACCCGCAGAAAGAAGCCCTGGACGATGTGGTCAGTGAGCCCGGCCAGCCGGGGCGGGCGGCTCGGGTCGATCGCACACAGCGCTTGGATGGCCAGTCTGCTGCTCTCGATGGTCCCGGCGGCCAGGACCACCGAGTCGGCGGCGATCCGGCGGCCCTTGGCGTTCGTGCCGCTTTCCCGGACGTGGACGCCACAGGCCCGCCCGTCTTTGATGTCAGCCGAGAGGACTTCGGTGTCGCACAGGAACCGGATACCGCGCGGGCCGTCCAACGCGGCGCCCGTTACCGGGTGCCGCCAGTGGTCCAGCGGCGAGTAGGCGTACCAGCGGCCGTCGTCACCGAAACGGGTTTCGGCCCGCGGGGTGCGCACGAGGCGGAAGTCTCCGACCTTCAGCACCGGTTCCTGTGAGTCGAGTCGGCTCGGATCCACTCCGAGGTCTGCCGCGACCCGCTCGTAGAGCGGTACACCGCCCTGCCAGGAGTCGCGCAGGTCTGTCGCAACCGATTCCGGCCAGTCGGTCAGAGCCCACTCCTCGACCGGCAGGGACGCGCCGTACCAATACAGTGAGCGTCCACCCAGGCGCTTCCGCAGACCGGCGTTGACGGCGTAGTGCGGGGCGGATTCGGATGCCCAACTACGCTGGAAGTGAGGGTCGTCGGCGGCATCGAGGAAGGTGCGCAGCGCTTGATCGGGGTTGTGCGCGGAGTTGATGTGCAACAGATCACGCGCGGGTCCAGCCTCGATGACCAGGACATCGTCGACACCGAGAGTGGCCAGGTGCCGGGCCACTTCGAGGCCGGCGAGCCCGCCTCCGACAATCACCACCCGACCATGCGGGTCTTCGGTGTCCGGTGCCGTGGGCCACTGCCATTCGGCGAGATCTGCGGGGAGATCAGGTGTCGACACAGTAGTTCTCCCTACTGAGTTCGTCGGGTCCGTGCATCTGGCCTGCGGATCGGAGGGTGTGATGTGACCGGGCGCGAAAATCCGGGTGAGTGAGGCGGGCACGTCGAAAGCTGTGAACCGAGGGAATCGCGCCAATTCCCTGGAAGTGACGCGTGTTTCTCCACCTGGGGGTGGAATGAATATCGAGCTGCATCCTCCGTTCCGGGGCCGTGCCTGTCAACCCCCGCCTGCCTGCGTTCCGATGGGCCTCAGAATTCCTGATGGAATCCGTCAGCCGTGACAACTGTGGTAGCCGGCCACGCCCAACCCTAGGCAATCAAGCGGGTTGCAGTTGGCCGGAGTTGCGCGGTCCGTGGCTGATATTGCGAATGTCTTTCCCGTGCGACCGCAGTGCCCGGGGATGTCCGCAGGGCGTCCTTCCGTGGAGGTCGCGTGGCGAGCAGCCCCACCGGCACTGGCACGCCTCAGTCTGAACGCCGTCTCGACATGCCGTCTCAACTGCGCGAACACCGGGCCGTGTCATCATGCGGCCCCTACAATCACCCGCAACATCGGCCATGGAACGCGCAACTCTGGTCAACTGCAATCCCCTTGATTCCCTAGAGTTGTGCCCAGGCAGCGAACAATGGGCTCGCCTGCCATGGTCGGCGTGCTTTTTGCATCACGAGGGAAGGGGATGCGGCGGACGTGGCGGCGGCCTTCCTCAGGAGTCCTGGCTCTTTCTGGCCACCGTGTCGAGACGGCACATCCTGAATGTCCCGCTGACTGGCGCAAAAGAGACCCGTCTCTTCCGTCAGGAACGTGCTCGGCCGAATACGGTCTGCCGACCTCGTGCCTCAGGGACACCACTGTGACAATCGGAGGGTGACTTGAGCTCCGTGAAATCGGATGCGGACGTATCAGACGGAGAGACTTCGTCACTCCTGAAGGAAGGTCGCGACGTGGCCGGCAAGTCGCTGGGCCGTGCCCATGCATGCACCTCGGTCACGGCCTTCGACCACATCAGGCTGGACGTGGCGGACATCGACATCGCCGAACGGTTCTATGCGGAGGCCCTCGGGCTGTCGATCGTTGTGCGCTACGAACTGGCCGATCGGGTCATCCTGCAGATGGCGCCGGGCGGCAGACCAGCGGGCGTGGAACTGTGGCAAGAGCGAAACCTCGTGCCCACGCCGCACCCTACGCAGCATGTCGCGTTCCGCGTCGCCGACGTTTCGGCACTGGTGGAACACATTCGCGCACTCGGCTACCGAGTGGTCACCGAACCGCACCGAATCGAGCAGGAGACGGTGGCGTTCGTGGCCGACCCCGATTGCCACACCATCGAACTCAACGACTTCCTGGGCCGCCCAACAGGAGGAGCACCGGCATGACGGCCGACACCTCGACCGCTACGTCCTACCTGAAACAGCTCACCACGGCCCTGCCCGAGCTCAATCTTTCCCGGGTCGTCGACTGGGGGGCACGGCTGGCTCGGCTGGGCGGCGACGGCCGGCGTCTGCTGGTGGCCGGCAACGGCGGGTCCGCGGCGCAGGCCCAACACCTGACGGCTGAACTCGTGGGCCGATTCCAGGCGGAACGCGAGCCGATGTCCGCGTTGTCGCTGCACGCCGAGACGTCTTCGGTCACCGCGATCAGCAACGATTACGGCTACGAGCAGGTCTTCGCCCGGCAGGTCCGGGCGCACGCCCGGCCCGGCGACATCGTGCTGCTCATGTCGGGCTCCGGCCGCAGCGCAAACCTGTTGCGCGCCGTGGAGGCCGCGCGTGAGGTCGGCGCGGTGACCTGGGCTCTGACGGGACCGGTACCCAACCCGTTGGCAACGGTGGTGGACGAAGCGGTGACCGTGGAGGCGCAGGCGCTGTCCACGGTGCAGGAATGTCACCTCGTCGTGATTCACCTGATGTGTGCTGCCATGGACGCCGCCGTCGCCGCCGTCTCCGCCGTCTCCGCCAAGGACGACACTGCCACGCACGCCGTCGGTTCCACCCCGTCGGTGCCGCCGCCCTCGTCCGCCTCGTCATCGGAGCCGGCAGGGGAACGACGGCCTGGTGCGGCACGTGGAGACGGTACGAACCTTGTGGTGGTCGGCGACGCCTTCCTCGACCGCGACCACATCGGCCGTGTGGAGCGGGTCGCGTCCGACGAGCCGGCCCTGGTGGTCACCGGCGGCACCACGCACGCACGCCCCGGTGGTGCCGCGCTGGCCGCTGTACTGAGCGCGGGACAGGGCTACCCGGTCACCCTGGTCACCGCGCTCGGCCAGGACGCGGTGGGCGACCAACTGCGGACACTGCTGGACGAAGCGCGAGTGACGGTGGTCGATCTCGGGCTGGACGGCTCGACCGCGGTGAAAACGCGGATCCGCGCCGCCGGGCGCACCGTGATGATGCTGGACGAGCACGATGTCTGCCCGCCGGTCGGGCGGGAGGGCGACACTGCACTCGCCGCCGCACGGCGCGTGCTGATCGAGGCCGACGGCGTCCTGGTGTCCGATTACGGTCGAGGAGTCGCCGCACACACCGGCCTGCGTGCCGTACTCGCTGAGGCGGCCCGGAGAACCCCGTTGGTCTGGGATCCGCATCCGCGCGGTACGGTGCCGGTCGCCCATACCGCGGTCGTGACGCCGAACAGCCGGGAAGCCCGGGTGATCGCCTCCTTCACAGGCGGCGACACGTTGTCCGACGACGTCGAAGCGGCACGTGCCGTAGGACGCGAGTGGGGGCCGGTCCAGGTGGCGCTCACCCGGCACGAGCATGGCGCTGTCCTGCTCGCCGACGCGGATCTGCCGCCGCTGGTCGTACCCACGAAGGTTGCCGCGGGACTGAAGGCCGACCCCTGTGGTGCCGGCGACTTCTTCGCCGGTCACCTCGCCCTCATGATGGCCTGCGGCAAGTTGCCCAGCGAAGCGGTGGCATCGGCGGTAGAGGCGGCCTCGGCGTACGTCGCGGCAGGTGGTCCCAGGACCGTGGCCCACCCGTCCGACGGCGGCTCGCCCAGGGCGGGGCTTTCGAGCGCCGGGCTCGCGACGGGCACTCAAGGCGCGATCGAACTCGCCGACGCGGTCCGCGCCAGTGGCGGTACTGTGGTCGCCGCCGGTGGCTGTTTCGACCTGTTGCACGCAGGACATGTCCGGCTCCTCGAACAGGCGCGCGAACTGGGTGACTGCCTGATCGTCTGTCTGAACAGCGACGATTCGCTGTCCAGGCTGAAAGGCCCGTCGCGCCCGATCGTGCCGGCGGCACAACGCGCTCAGGTGCTCGCAGCACTCGCATCCGTGGACGCCGTCCTGGTGTTCGAAGAGGACACTCCTGAAGCGGCCATACGCGCGCTGCGACCCGCGATCTGGGTCAAGGGCGGCGACTACTCGGGGATGCAGATTCCGGAAGACGCACTGGTCAGCTCCCTGGGCGGACGGACCGTCGTCGTCCCCTTCGTCGCCGGCTGGTCGACGTCGTCGCTGATCGATGCGGCACGGACACGGTGATGACGAATCCCCATCCCCTTCACTTCCGCACGGCCTCTCCGCCTCGGCCAACGCGGACCGGACCACAAGGACGGCAGGCGTGAGCCAACGGAGCGTGCTCGTCACCGGAGCGGCCGGGTTCATCGGGAGGCACGTGGCACGGGCCTGTCTGAACGCCGGGTACCTGGTGACCACGGTGGACCTCGCCACGCCGCCGGCCGACGTGTGCCGGGACACCACCGTCCACACCGGTTCGTTCGACGACCCGGCGATCCTCCACGCCGTGGATGCCGGGCAGTTCGCAGCAGTGGTGCACCTCGGCGCGATCAGCAGCACCGTCGAGGAGAACTGGCAGGCCCTGGAGCAGACGAACGTCACCGGGCCCGCGGCGCTGGCGGAGAGCTGTGAGCGCAGCGGCACGCGTTTCGTCTACGCGTCCTCGTCAAGCGTCTACGGCGAGATCGCCGACCGGCGGCCCCTGCCGGAATCGGCATGGGGGTCTTCGGCGTGCTCCGGCCCGCTGAATGCCTACGCCCGCTCGAAGGCCTTGTTCGACGCGCGCATGACCACGCGGTTCGATGTCGACGGCGAACCGGGATGGGCGGGCCTGCGGTTCACCAACGTCTTCGGTACCGGGGAGCGGCACAAGAAGTCGATGGCTTCCATCATCGGCCAGCTGCTCCTCGCAACCGCGCGGCAGGAACCGCTCAGGGTCTTCGCCGATACCTTGGAGGCGTGCCGGGACTATGTTCCCGTCGCCACAGTCGCGCAGACGTGCGTCCTCATGGCTGATCCCGCATCGCCCTCCGGCATCTTCAACCTCGGATCGGGCCACGCGACCAGCTTCGCCGAGTTGCTCCGCTGGTGTGCGGAGTTCGCGGAGGCACCGCTGAACGTGCGGTTGGTGCCGAACCCCCACATCGGCCGTTATCAGTACTGGACCTGCGCCGACATGTCCGCTCTGGACGCGGCGCTCCCGACGCGGCCCCGGCCGGGCCCGCGCGATCTGCGGAGCGCTGCCCATGAGCTGTACCTGCATTTCAAGAATGCGGAAAACCGTAGCTGAAGGTACGTCAGCCCTGGTACGGGACCAGCCGATCGATGGAATCACCACAGGAGGATGGAGAACACATGGGTCTGGAAACGGTTGTGGTGAGCAAGGATCAACTGGACATGCTGATGCCTCTGATTGTCGAGCAGCAGCATGACTGCGGAAAGGAGGTCGATCTGGCCAGTACCCGCACCTTCTTCGAGGGCATTGTCGGCCAGGAGGCGAGCTTCCAGATCATGGCGGTCGAAGAGGGCACCGCCGTGGGTCTGGTGATGGTCGATCCTCTTCCCAACCTCCAGTTCGCCGACAATGTGGCCTATGTGCACGACGTCTATGTGACCGAGTCCCTTCGCGGCAGCCGGGGCATCGGTGCACTTCTGGTAGCCGCAGGCTTCGTTGAGGCGATGCGGCGAGGCTACGAGTTCGCCGAAGGCGAGACCGAGCCGGACAACCATCCCGCGCGGAAACTCTACGCCCGTATGGCGAAGAAACTGGGAGTCGGCTGCAAGGAAGTGGACTCGGTGCGTTACCTCTTGGACCTTCGTCCCGCCATCGAGCGGGTGCGCAACGAGCCCGACTTTCAGGACCAACTTGCCACCCCTCGGCTCCTGGGCCGTCTCAGTGCGCGATCGGGAGCCGACGGCTGAATGCGTACGGCAATGGTCGTCATAAACGAAGGCGTAGGCAATGGAATAATTGCGGCGCCACTGCTGGCGGCGTTCGAGCGGGCTCATCCGGGTTTGCGCTACTTCATGGCACCGAACATCGCACTCGACACCGAATGGGTACGCAGGGCAGTCGGCATGCAGGGTGCCTCCGGGACCTTTCCGGCCCTGTGGCGACGGTTCCTGCCGGCTCACCGGGAGGAACTTTGGGACTTCCTCGACCGCAACGGTGTGACACTGGTCGTCAACCTGAGAATGGAGTCTGCCGAAGAGGACGGAAACTACTTCGAGTTCCGGGCGGACGCCACTGAAAGAGGAGTCGAGTGCTGGGATCTGCACGAACTCGGCGAACGGCCGCAACGGCTGCCCTTCGGTGAACAGGCCGCCGGACTCCTACGTGCGCACAATGTCCCTGTCGACCCGAACCCGGCCTGGCTCACCGACCGGCGACAACCACGCCCCGGCGTGGCCGGCTGCTACGTCGGTGCCAGTGCCGCGGTCAAACGTTGGCCCGCGGACGAGTGGTCGACTCTGATCACGCGGCTGGACGACCGAGGGCTCGACGTCGAAGTCGCGGTCGGCCTCGCAGAGGGCGAGCAGGTACTGGCACGGCGGCTGTCGTCGGCGCCGGGTGTCAGCGACACGGTGTTCCTGAACTCGCTCGAAGCCCTCCGTGACTGGATCGCCGGACTGGACGTGCTGGTCAGCAACGACACGCTGGCAGCCCACCTGGCGGCCGCACTCGGTTGCCCGGTGGTGACGCTGTACCTGGCGACTGCCGGTGACATCTGGTCACCGATGGCGGCCCCTGAGGTCTCGCGGATCGTGCAGAGCGCGGTCGCGCTGTCTTGTTCCTACATGAAGCCGAACGGCACCTGCCGGCGCTACTACACCGGCTGCCCGGCGCCGTGCGCGTCCGGTGTCCGACCGGCTGACGTGCTGATCGAACTGGACCAACTGGAGTGGAGTATGCGGCAAGCCGGTCACCGGGAGATGGCCAAATGACCCGCCGACGCGCGATCGCGGTCCTCGGGGGCCGGCCCGGCAATGCGGGAGCCGACGTCCTCCGGCTGGCGGAGATGATCGGCAAGGAGCTCGCTCAGCGCGGTTACGGCCTGGTGAGCGGCGGCGAGGGAGGCGTGGCGGCCGCGGCCAACAGGGGCTGCCAGGCGGTCGGCGGCGACACACTCGCGTTGTTGAAGTGGAACCGTCTGTCCGACGCCGAGGACGGGACCACCTGGGCCCTGCCCACGTCGATGGACTTGGCCCGGAGCAACATCCTCAACTGGTGCGGCGACGGCATGATCGCGTTCGAAGGACGTTACGGCACGCTCACCGAGATCGGTCTCGCCCTGGACACGGGACGCCCCTTGCTGGTTCTGGGCAACCATCCGTTCCTGACCGCCGAGGCGTTCGCGGCGCCCACATGTCGCGTCGTGCCGGACCCGCGGCCGGAGCACGCCGCCGAGCTGGTCGACCTGCTGGAGACCCTGATCGAGGCCGGCGAGCAGGCATCGGTGCGGCCCGGTGCCGCCGTTGTCGAGGACGACCAGGTCGACGAGAGCGGTATCGGGCTGCGACGTGCGATTCCGGAGGACATCGAGCTGTTCCGCCGAACGTTCAGCGACGCCGCCGTGCTGGCGTGGCGAGCGCTGGAACCGACCGACGGGGTGCTCAGCCGATTCCAGCACGAACGCTGCCTGGTGATGCTCGAACGGAATCGCCCCATCGGTTTCCTGGAGTACCGCAAGGAGGCCGATCCGGAGTTCGACCACATCCAGGTCGCGGCACTGGCCGTGTCCGACGCGGCCGACCGGGGCCGGGAGATCGGGACACGGGCGCTGAGACTGTTCGCCGGGTCGGTGTTCACCAGCGGCGGGCACCGCATCACCGCGGCGCCCAATGCCGACAACGCGGCTGCCGTGCGATGCCTGGAGAAGGTGGGTTTCCGGCGAGTCGGCCGGATGAGGGCGTACGAACACCACCGCGGTACGTGGCGGGACGCGCTGCTGATGGATCTGGTCCCGAGCGACTTGGCCACCGGGTCGTCGAAGCCACCACGGACCGCGGTCGGGCACAGGTAGCAGGACAGAGTCGCACGAGAGGAGGGATCGCCATGGCAGGACCAGGAGTTTCCCGTATCGGCCCGGAAGAGGAGGCCGAGGTGCTGAGCGTCGTACGTGAGCGAGAGCTGAGCCGGTACCGATTCGACGACCACGACGGGTCCGCGCTGCCGTCGAAGGTTTCACGGTTCGAGCAGGAATTCCGCGCCCTGACTGGTGCGCGCCACTGCCTGGGCATGAACAGCTGCACCAGTGCCCTGTACGCCGGGCTGCTGGCCGCCGGCATCGGTCCGGGCGACGAGGTGATCGTGCCGGGCTACACCTTCATCGCCTCGATCGCCGCGGTCGTCCACACGGGCGCCGAACCGGTGCTCGCCGAGATCGACGAGAGCCTGCTTCTCGATCCGGTGGATGTGGCCGCGAAGATGACCCCGCGCACGAAGGCGGTGATCGCCGTCCACATGCTCGGAGCGCCGTGCGACCTCGACGCCCTGGACGCCGTCACACGTGAGCACGGGGTGCTGCTCGTGGAGGACTGTGCGCAGTCCGGTGGTGGCACGCACCGCGGCCGGCACCTGGGCACGGTCGGTGGATTCGGCGCGTTCAGTCTCAACGTCTTCAAGACCTTCACGGCAGGCGACGGCGGCATACTGCTCACCGACGACGACGATCTGTACGAGACGGCGTTCGCCCTGCACGACCACGGGGCCGCGCCCTTGCGGCAGGGTGTCACCGATGGGCCGCCGCTGTTCGGCCTGAATCTACGGATGCACGAGTTGACCGGTGCGTTCGCACTCGCCCAGGTGCGCAAACTGCCTGACATCCTGCGGACGTTGCGAGCCAACCGGGACAAGCTGGCGGACGCGATCGGAGACTTGCCCGGAGCGACGCGTCGCCGACTGCACGATCCGGACGGAGACTGCGCCACGGTGCTCGCGTACACCTTCGCCTCCGCGGCCATGGCCGACGAGGTGGCAGCCCGACTGGGCACGATCACCCTGAGCCGGTCGGGCAAGCACAACTACGCCAACATGTCCCAGCTGCGCCCGGCGCCGGCGGATTCCGGGACGCGCCGGCCGGATCGTGCCGTCCTGCGTCGGTCGTATCCCCCGGGCAGCCTGCCGCGTACGGACGATCTGCTCAGCCGCAGCATCGCGTTGAGTGTCGGGGTGGTCGACTCCTATCTCGGCAGCGGAGTGGGCATCGACGCGACCGCCGGGGACGACACGATCGAGACGGTGGCGCGGCTGTTCAGGACCACGGTGGAGGACGTGGCCAAGGCAATGTCATGAGCGGGGCCCGGGACCTGAAACCGGTACCGCCGGCCCACACCGAGCAGGCGTTGCGGTGGAAGGAACACACCGGATGAATGCCGTTGCGTTCGAGTACGGTGCCCGGGCGACGACGGACTTCCTGGACGCGCACCGGCTCTCGGTGCGGACACCTTTCCAGACGAGTGGTTGGTGGCGGGCGTGGATTCGTGAGGCGGCGGAGGCGGAGGGGACGATCCCGGTACTGGTCCGCATCACACGCACCGACCGGCCCACCCTGGTGGTTGGCCTGCAGTTGCACCAGGACGGCAGCACGACGCTCCTGCGCCCGTTGTCCTGGCCGTGGGCCGACTATCACGAGGTCGCCGAGGTGGGGGACGGGCCGTTCACCGGACCCGGGCCCGACATCGGCAGGCTGGCCGAGGCGATCGACGCGTGTCAGCGGGAGTTCGGCGCCCGGCTGGAGCTGAGCAACCTGATCGCCGATGGACCGCTGCTGCGCGCCATGTCCGAGCTGGGCGCCACGCTCCGGCCGTCAGAGACGGTATTCCGCCTCGACCTCACAGACCCCGACGTTGTCCGACGCGTCAGCGACCGGCGGGACATGCGGCGAAAACGCCGCAGGATCGGGCGGCTCGGCAAGCTCCGGCTCACCTGCGCGGACACCTCGGCGCAGCTCGCCGCCCGCCTGCCGGCCTTCATCGAACTGCATACCCAGCAGTGGGGTGACCGGCCGGACGCCGTGGCGCCGTTCGACGGCGGCGTGGTCGACCGGACGTTCGAGGCCGTCGCGGCCGAGCCGTCCAGCACCGCGCGATTGCACGAGCTGTGGCTGGACGAAACGCCGATCGCCGGGTGGTTCGGCTTCTGGCACGACCGCACGTACTACGCCTACCGAGCGGCCTACGACCTGGGTCACGGTCGCGACTCGCCGGGGCACCTGCTGACAGCCGCGATGGTCAGCGAACTCGCCGTCCAAGGGACAAACACCTTCGATCTGACCCGCGGTGCCTACGCCTACAAGCTCGAACTGCCCTGCAGCCGCGCGCCCACCATGACGGCGAGTCGGGAGCGACCGTGCCGGGCGTGACCAGGTTTCCTCACCGCCGAATGACAACGCTCAGACCGCAAACAACCTTGGGGTGTCAGTGGAATCGTTGGCCGACGTCGAGACACTCGTGGTCGGTGCCGGAATGGCGGGCCTCGCCACGGCGGCGGAACTCGGCCGGCGGGGCCGGGGTTCGGTAGCCGTACTGGAGGCCGGACCCGACCGGGGACGCACACACATCCAGAACGCATACTCCTCGACCGAAGCGCTCCAGCTCTGGCTGCGCCCGGAGACCGACCCTGACTTCCACCGTCCCTATCAGACAGCCGACGGGGCCTACCGCGGCTTGGCCGGCCTGCGTCGACGGGTCGGCGGCCGCTCGCTCTACTGGGGTGGCGTACTGCTGCCCATCGAGCGCTGGGCCCTCTGCGAGCACTGGCCGGAAGCGATCGTCACCGAACTGACAGAGACATGGGACGGGGGGCCGTCGTTGTACCAGCGGGTCGTCGACGATGTGGTCGGCTGGGGGGCCGAGCCTCCTGGAGCACCCGGGCTGACCCTTGGCGCGCTGGAGTTCGATCGCACGCCGCACGCCACCCGCACGGAACGCGCCGGAAAGTGGAGCGCTTTCAGCCCGTTGGCATGGTGGGAAGACGACGGCGACCCCAGGGTGCGCCGCGTGCCGATCCTCGCCGGCCATGAGGTTCTGGGAGTCCGTGTCGAACACGGCAGGGCGACCGGCGTGCTGGTACGCACCGCGGACGGTGAGCTGGGCGACCTGCGTGCGAAGCGGGTGGTGCTGGCCGCCGGTACGATCGTCAACAGTCGGCTGGCGATCCAGGCACTGGCTGACACCGATGCCGCCGCACCGCGTGAGCTGCCGGGACTCGTGGACAAGATCTCACAGGGGTTCACGGTCGCCTTCACCGATACCGAACGGCTTCCCGATGCCGTCCGGGCGGCCGCTCACGAGGGCCACGTCTACCACCGGACCGGTACCGCCGGTACCCGGTCCAACCACTTCGTACGCTTCACCGAAGGGGTGAACGGCGCGATCAACCTGGACAGCTGGACCATGGGCGAGCAGCGCCGCGGCCCGCACGGCCAGGTGCGGTGCGACGGCCACCACGCATGGCCCTGGCCGACGACCGTGCACGCCCCGTTCGACACGGCCGATGAGACAGTGCTCTCCGCGCAGCGATACCTGCTCGGCGAACTGTGGGCCGAAATGGCGCGACTCCTCGGTGTCCCGGCCGAGCCGCTTCAGTTCTCGACGCGGCATGGTTCGCCCGACCTGGCCGACCGGCTGACAGCGGTTCGCAGCCCGACACCACTGACCTACAGTTTCCCGCTCGGTTCCGAGCAACACGAGGCCGGAACGCTGGCTTTCGGTGAAGTCCTCGACATCAACCACCAGTTCACCGCCGTAGAGGGTTTGTACGCGTGTGGGCCGTCGGTAATGCCACGTACCGGAGCGGCGAATCCGTCGATGACGACACTCGCGCTCAGCAAGCGGTTGGGAGCGGCACTCGCCGGGTGACAGGCAGCGAGCAGAGAGGGAATCCAGATGCAGGGCATGGCGATCGCGGTATCCGGCACCGAGTTCACGGACACCGACGGCGTGGACGGACTGATCGAAATGGCCAGGTCTGCCCAGTGCGACGCGGTGGAGTTCTGGTACCCGAAAAACGCCCTGCGCGACGGTGTCGACGCCGCACTGCGCAAGCTGGACCGTGCCGGGCTGCGGACAGCCTGCGTGTCGACCCCCAGCCAGCTCTACGGTCCCGGCGAAGCGGACTCGGTCGCTCTTCTCCAAGAGGCGATCATGCTGGCGGCACGAACCGGTTGCAACCGCGTGAACACCTACTTCGGCCACGCGCCGCTGGTCGACGACCAGCGTGCGATCGAGGCATACGCCCGCGCGCTGGCACCGGTCCTCGACCTCGCCGCGACGGAGAACGTGGTGATCGTGCTGGAGAACGAGTTCGACGCATTCGGCTGGGACCCGGCGGGGTCCGACATCAGCAGGCGGCCGGCAGCACTGGCGGCGCTGTTCGCTCGGGTCGACTCACCCTGGTTCGGCTTGAACTTCGATGCCGCGAATTTCTTCTGCGCGGCGGTTTCCCCGGTCCGCGACGCATTGCCCCTGCTCCTGCCGTGGGTGCGCTACGCCCATGTGAAAGACGTACGTCGAGCGTCGGTGGCAGAGCCCCCGCGCGACGGCTGGATCCGCTACACCGATCACGGCAGGGCCTATGACACGGCGCCGCTCGGCACCGGGGAACTGGACTGGCCGGAGCTGATCGGAAGCCTTGCGAGCGCGGGTTACGACGGCCACCTCACCCTCGAACCACACTGCGTGCCGTCGATTCTCCTGACCGAGACGGCCGGGGCAGCCGGCTACCTGCGCGAGATGATCAAAGTTCACGCGCCGTCCCACCGATGAAACGGAGAATCCCTCTCGCCGGGGCTGATCTGCTCCCGCGTGTGCTGCGGCAGGCGGCCGTGTGGGGGTCCGTCGGGCAGGACACCGAGGTCTTAGCGGTCGCGTCAGCCACCGGTCGTCAGTGACGGGAGCGTTCTGGGAAGGACCTTCGATGAGGAGTACATCGCCTTGCTCAGCCGACACCGTGAATCCGTCCCCGCCCTGCGGCACGTCGCCACGCTGTTCCGTGCCGTTCCCGCCCCCGACCCGACGGAGGGGTCGTGACCTCCACGGCCGCCGAGCCGTCGCTGTGGCGGAACCGCGACTTCGTCACGCTCTGGAGCGGTCAGGTCGTCTCCACCCTCGGCGCCCGGACGAGCGCGACAGCGATGCCGCTGCTCGTACTGGCCACAACCGGCTCGCCCGCCGACGCGGGCCTGTCGCAGCCACCGCGTTCGTGAGGGCGACCGACCTGTTCCACGCCGTCGGCACCCGTGCAGCGGTATGACCGGCCCGGAGCACACCAGCGCCGTTCGGCGGCCGGCGGTGTTCCTCGACCGCGATGGCACCCTCACCGAGCCCCGGCACTATCCGTCCCGCCCCGAGGACCTGGTGCTCCAGGCGGGCATCGGGCCACCGCTGCGCGCTCTCCAGCAGCATGGTTTCGCCCTGATCGTGGTCACCAACCAGAGCGGGCTGGCCCGCGGCCTGATCGACGAGGCCGCCATCGCGCCGATGCACCAGAGGCTGCGGCAGCTCCTGGCCCGCCACCGGGTACGGCTGGACGGGATCTACCTGTGCCCGCACCATCCGGACGGTGTCGTGCCGCGTTTCTCCGCCGCCTGTGCGTGTCGCAAGCCCGCCCCGGGGATGCTCCACAGGGCAGCCGACGACCTCGGTTGCGATCTGTCCTCCTCGTGGATGGTCGGCGACTCCGTCTGCGACATCGACGCCGGCCGCCGCGCCGGAACCCGCACCGCCCTCGTCGGACCACGGCCCCTCGCCGGCACCGTGCCGACCCTGCACCGGACCACGACTGTCCAGGCGCTCACCGCCATTGCGGGCTCCGAGATCCCCGGTGTACGAGGATTGAGTTGACTCCGTTGCCGAATAGTGTGCCCCTCCAGTCCGACGGAGACTCTTACTGATCGTTTCAGAAACGAGATGTACTCGGTGGTCTTGTGCCTGGAAATCTTGTTCGGCCTGGTGTCAGGGTGCGCTCCGGTCTTGTTCCGGATGACCTGTGGGAGCGTGTGGCTCCGCTCCTGCCTCCTGTTCCTGAACGGCGCCGCCGCTGTCCCGGCGCTTGCGTGTTGCGGACCGGTGTCGCATGGCGCGACGTTCCCACCGAGGTCGTGGGCTGCTCCGGGGTGACGGCGTGGCGCCGACTGCGGGACTGGACCGAGGCCGGCGTCTGGCCCGCCTGCACGCCGCCCTGCTGACCGAGCTGCGCCATACGGACCTTCTGGAGTTGGACGACTGCGCCGTGGACGGGTCCAAGGCGGCAGCGAGAGTACGGGTGTCCGGTCGGTCCTCGGGGGCCCTTCGTCAAGAGTGCGACGGCGCCGGACAGAGGTGGTGCTCCATCCTCTGGATGCTCTCCGCCTTCGACTGAGCCTGTGGTGCCGACTGCTTGCCGGCCGCCGACCGGTACCGGATCTTGTAGGGGTGGGGGTTACGACGGGGCTCCGCTGCCCGCACCCGGGCTGTCGCCGGTGCCGCTGAAACCACGCGGAAGAGTGCGCTGACCTGGGAGTACCCGGGTGGCGGGTGGCGGCCCGGATGTCGACTGGGCCGCCGAGGGAGTAGCCGGAGACCGCGAAGGCGTCCAGACTCTCGGCGACGGCGGCCACGAGCTGGTCGGCCAGGTCGTCGAGAGACGGCAGCGTGGTACAGCAGGGGCGTCGCCGCTGCCGGGTAGTTGATGCCGACGACCGACCGGACCAGGTACCTGGCGGTCGCCGCGCCGACGGGACTCTTACCAGGTGACAGGCAGGCGAAGCATGCCCTGGACGGTGTCACCGGCTTTGAAGGGGATGCGGTCGGCAGGCTCGGCGAGTTGGAGGCCGGGAAAACGGGTGAGAAGGCTTTGGAAGGCGATCTCGAGTTCGGCGCGGGCAAGGTTGCTGCCAAGGCACTGATGGATGCCGTGACCGAAGGAGAGATGGTGGCGGGTGGGGCGATGCCAGTCGAGGCGGTCGGGGTCGGGATAGACGGTGGGGTCGCGGTTGATGAGGGAAGTGGCGAGGATGACGCCGTCGCCGGCACGGATGGTGTGGCCGGCGATCTCGATGTCCTCCACGGCCAGGCGCAGGGCACCGTCGTGGACGGAGAGATAGCGCAAAAGCTCCTCGACAGCAGCCGGGATGAGCGAGAGATCGGCACGCAATTCGGCCAGCTGCTGCGGGTGCTGGAGCAAGGTGTACGTCCCCAGCGAGATCATGTTGGCCGTGGTCTCGTGGCCGGCCATCAGCAGAGCCCAGGCGAAACCGGCCAGCTCTGCCCGGTCCAGGACGCCCTGGGCGAGCTGCTGCTCGATGAGTTCATCGATGAGTCCGTCGCCGCGGTCATGCTCCTTGCGGTCGATGAGCCGGCCGAAGTATCGCTCGAGCTGCGCGCGGCCGTCGGCAGCATCGGCGGGTGTGGCACCACGCAGCATCCGGCGGGCCTGCTCCTCGAAGAAGCCATGGTCCTCATAGGGCACGCCGAGCAGCTCACAGATCACCATGGAGGGCAGCGGCAGGGCGAACGCGCTGACCAGATCGGTGGGGCCGCCCCTGTCGGCCATGGCGTCCAGGAGCTGGTCCACAGTCTGCTGGATCTTCGGCCGCAGCAGGGCGGTGCGCTTCTGGGTGAAACTGGGGATCAGCATCCGGCGTTGGGCAGCGTGCTCGGGGTCGTCGTATCCCACGAGCGTGATACGGCGGGCGTTGAGCGCGGCAAAGCGGGCCGTGGACACCGGGAAGCCGGGCTGGGTGCGGTCGGAGGACAGACGAGCATCGGCCAGCAGGGCCCGCGCTTCGGTGTGTCCGGTGACCATCCACACGGTCCGGCCGTCGTAGAGAACTGCCCGTGCGAGCGGGCCGTTCTCAGCGGCTGGGCGGTAGCCTGCGGGTGGCTGGTAGGGGCAGCTGCGGTCCTGCGGGAAGGGGATCGGGACACCGCCCGGCGCCGGGGCTCCGGGTGTCCCGATGCTCGCGTCTGTTCCTGTGTCAGTCATCAAAGCCTCGCGTGGGTACGGATTGCGTCGTGATGATCTCCACTACATGCCGCGACGGCGCCACCGTCTATGCGCCTTTCGGCCACATGATCCAAGCCAGTTGAGGTTCGAGTACGTCGCCAGGATGGTCGAACCGGCGGTCACCGTCAGCTCGTCGTACGTGGTCCTGCCGGTGGTCAGGCGCAGTACGGCCGCTGTGCTTCACCGGCCGTACGTCGAAAGCGCCGCTCATGCTGTGGCAGCAGCGGCTCCGTACCCATATCGCACCGAACGCTCAACTCCCGTCGCAGACACGGCGATCGGCTCCGGTTCCCCCTCACGGTGTCAGCCGCTGTTGGGGAGGCAGCCCAGGGCCCAGGCAGAACGTCCCGCCGGCAGGCAGCCGGCGGGACGTTCCTGTGCCCAACCGTCGGAGGGCTTGGCGAGTGAGCGTCGCTCAGCGCCGAAAGCTACGCGAAATTCTTGGCCAGGGGGCCGTTCGCCGGCTTCGTGACCTGGAACGTCTTGGAGTACGCATGCTTCTCGTTGTCACTGTCCACACAGGTGACCTTGGCGGTGGCCGACGTTCCGTTCTTCGGAATCCCTGTGAGCACGACCGAGTACGGCTCGGACTCGTCGTTACCGGGAAGCTCGTCAGAGTCCGCGTTTCCCTTCTTGGGCGTTATCGTGATGGTGTCCGGTACCGAGTCCCCGAATTTCGCACAGCTCACCGTTCCCGAGACGGTGACCTTCACTGCGGCGTGTGCCGTACCAGTCACTACCACCGGAGCAGCGAGTGCCAGCGAGGCCACGACCGCGACGGAGCCGAGCGTCTTCCTTGTGTTGCTGCTGATATTCCGCATTTCAGACTCCCAATGTCCGGACGGCTTTACTGAGAGCACATGTTTACTGGGAGCACATGACCGCTTACGGCGCAAGCCACGCCGCCGATTCGCGCGCTGCATTCGCACGAGATGGCGCTGAGCGCCATTGGGGAGGCCGCTTGGTTCCGGCTTCGCGCGCCAACTTCCTTGCGACGGAGCACTTCTGCAGGCGTGACGTACATTTCGACCCTAGCGAGCTGTGGGCACTGTGTCCACTTTTGACCCAGAGTCTGCGATCAGTCGACACCCAAGGCAATCAAAGGCGACGTTCGCGTGCGGAGGCGGACCCGTCAAAAGTTTCTCGGCAGCCAGTCGACGGCGCTGACGGCGGCGTTGACACTGACAGGCCGAGCCGAAGCAGCCCCGCGGCCGGCGCCGCTCCGGCAGCGAGGTCCTTCTCCGGTTGTCCCGCAGACCGAGATGGCGCAGGGAGGTCAGCCACCCCATTACCTCCGGCAGCCGAGGCTGGACGGCCGGTGCGGGCGACACGACGGTCCGCGACGAGCGGGGCACGAGCCTCGTACGGCTCACGGCACCGGCAAGCGGGCAGAAATCACCGTGGATGGCCCGCTGGCAGTGCTCGGCGTCACCTCATCCTTCCGACTGGTCCTGCACACCGAGCGCACTGACGACCCGGAGCTGACCCTCGCCGAGGAATACGCACGTGCGTCCGGGGTCAAACTGGGCCGGCGCCCTGGCCCCGCCGGCCGAGAAGGGTTCGGGCACGCGCACATGGCGGCCCGGCGGGCGGGAGCGCGCCGGGCACTGCGGGCGCAGTGAAGGTAGTGGTCACGGACAACGCTTGCCCCACCGCCGCTGATCCAGCCGCGCCACCGTTTCGAAGACATCCGCAACGAACTCCGACAACTCCCCCCGGAGCCGCTCCCCCTCCCCCAGCTTCGCACCGCGAAGACTCCCACCACGAGGGAAGATCACTCAACGTAACGACGCACTACTAGGGGGCCAGAGCGGCCGCCCACTCCGTGCCAGGGGCGTTCGTCGTCGTGCTCGGGGCCGCGGCCCTGGCGCCCGCGGACCGGCCCCAGCGGCGCATGGCGGGGTTCTCGACCAGGACGTGCAGCAGCCAGGCGAGAACGAGGCTGATCGCCAGGGTCAGTCCGGCGTCGACCAGAGCCCCGTGCGCGCTGAGCGGCTTCATCCAGTTCTCGCGGTGGGCGGCACCGATGGGCCCGTACGAGACCACGAGGAAGTGCACCATGTAGAAGGTGTACGAGACCTCACCCAGCCAGACGAAGACCCGGTTGTTGAACGGTGTCCAGCGGCTGCGCACATCGGCCGTGGCCAGTGCGGCGATCGCCAGGGCGAGGGGAAGTGCGGTCGGAGCCACCGAGCTGTACACACCCGGCAGATAGGCGCCGCCCACGAAGGCCGCGGCCGCGAGGAGCAGGGCCGCACCGGGCTTGAGGCCGATCCAGCGCTTGTTCAGGACGATCAGGGCCATCAGGATCCCGAGGACGAACTCCAGGAGCCGGGTGACGGGGAAGTAGTACGTGAACCAGGTCGCCCACCAGGAGTTGGTCGTCAGCGGCATGTACGGCTGCGTCGGCAGCAACTGGGCGACGAAGGGCACCGCGAAGATCCCGACGGTCGAGGCGGCCACCCAACCCCACAGCCGCTGCGGACGGATGCGCCGGGCGAGCACCAGGATCCAGGGGAAGGCCAGGTAGAACAGCATCTCACAGGCCAGCGACCAACTCGGCGTGTTCGAACCGTAGTTCAGGATGACGTCCTGCCGTGGTATCCAGCCCTGAACGAGGAAGAGCGTGGGGGCGGTGTTGGCGGCGGTCACCGTGATGCCCGCGGAGATCATCAGGAGTACGGCGGCGGCCAGGGTGACGAGGTGGCTCGGGTAGATCTTCCAGAAGCGCCGGCGCCAGAAGCTGCGCCGCGTGTCCTCGGAACGGGCCACCCAGGTGAGGATGAAGCCGCTGAGGATGAAGAAGAACGAGACTCCCGTCGGTCCGCTGGACTCGAAGAAGCGCTGGTATTTCGCCAGTCCGTGGTTCTGGAGCCGGGGGATGACGCTGGTCCCGACATGACAGAGCAGCACCATGAAGGCCGCGACGAACCGTATCCCGGTCAGTGACGGAAGCCTGGACTGTTCGTTCGTCCGCAAGGGCCTGAATCTAGCCGTTCGCATGTGGTCTCCCTCGGCCAAGTTTGTGTGGATCCGCAACGTGCGAGGCCCTCGTGGAGAACCGCTGGTGCGCGCGTGGAGCCCGCCCGGCTGGGCGGCGGGAACTGCATCGACGCTCCACGGGAGTTCGAGCCCGGCCCCTGAGGGTGGGGGCGTCCCAGCCCTTCGGCGCGTTGTCCGCTTCGATCAGTTCCGAGGATGGTGGTCAGCCATGCGTACGCGTGAACTCACCATGACCGGAGCGTTCGGGTCACACCCCTCGACGCCGAGCTGTCCCTGCCCTGGCCGAAGAATCTCGACCTCGTCCCGTCCGAGCGGGACCGGGTGGTGCGCGGCCCCCACGTCGTCGCGGTCCCCCGGCACGAGGCCCCGCACGTACGTCCCTACCGGCTCCTCCACCGCGACCGCGCCCGGTGCACCGGCGCCGAGCCGGCCGCGGTCCTGGCGGACGAGGGCGTGAACGTTTGCCATCACGGTCGAGGAGTGGGAGCGGCGGGCGCCGTCGAACAGTGTCTCGGCGAGGCTCCCGATGACGCGTGGCCTTAACCACAAATTGCCCACTTTAGGACATATGCGCGCCCATAAATGTTAGACAGATACGTGCCTATAAGTGGATTCAAGCGGGTTGCCCCCCTCCGGCGATCAGCTCGCAGGTACGCAAGGACGAGTGGCATGGGAGAAGTTTTGATCACGGTACGTAAACCACGCAGCGGACTGCTCGCTACGGCCGGTGTACTCGGCGGCATACTCTCAGTCACGGCCCTCGGCGGTACCAGCAACGCTGCGACCAGCAACAACGACGCCGGGAACCCCCCGAAGTCGCAGACGCCGGTGAATCAGGCGGCCGCCCCGGATGCTTCCGACGCCCGAATCAAGATCACGCCCGGGCAAGGTGCCTACGGCGTGGGGGTCAACGACCCCGTCAAGGTCACTGTCAGTGACGGCAAGCTCACCAAGGTGACCATGACCGCCGTCGCGACCGGTGCAGAAGTCCCGGGCACCCTGTCCGCCGACGGAACCTCCTGGACGACGAACGGCCGGCTGGAGCGGGCCACCAAGTATCAGGTCGCCGCAGAGGCCGAGGACGCCAAGGGCCGCTCCGCCACCGGGAACGCCACGATCACCACGGTCTCCCCGGCCAACGACTTCATCGGGCACCTCTCCCCCGCGAACGGCTCGACCGTCGGCGTGGGCATGCCGGTGACGGTCAATTTCGACAAGGCGATCAGCGACAAGGCCGCCGTGGAGTCGGAGATCCAGGTCAGCTCCAGCAGCGGCCAGCGGGTCGTCGGTCACTGGTTCAACGACCACCGCCTGGACTTCCGCCCCGACACCTACTGGAAGCCCGGCTCCACCGTCACCGTCAAGCTCACCCGCCACGGCATCCAGAAGACGATCACGTTCAAGATCGGCCGGAGCCAGATCAGCACGGTCGACGCCAAGACCAAGCAGATGACCGTCGTGCGGGACGGCAAGACGATCAAGACCATCCCGATCTCGTCCGGCAGCCCGGAGCACCCGACGTACAACGGTCAGATGGTCATCTCCGAGAAGTTCCGGCAGATCCATATGAACGGTGCGAGCGTCGGCCTCAGGGAGAAGGACGGCAAGCCCTCGTACGACATCAAGGCCGTACCGCACGCCATGCGCCTGACCGACTCGGGCACCTTCATCCACGGCAACTACTGGGGCGCCGACTCGGTCTTCGGCAAGGTCAACACCAGCCACGGCTGCGTAGGTCTGAAGGACGTCAAGGGCGGCGGCGACGGCACACGGCCCGCCGCGTGGTTCTTCGACAACTCGATGATCGGTGACGTCGTGATCGTCAAGAACTCCGAGGACAAGACCATGCTGGCCGCGGACAACGGCCTCAGCGACTGGAACATGCCGTGGAGCGAGTGGGTCGCAGGCAGCGCGACCCACTGACTCCGCCGCGTGGTGCCCGAGGTCGTGTCGCGTCCGGCGCCGGGCCGGTACGTCGTCGCGTCCGGCTTCGGCGAAGCGGCCCAGCGGTACCGCAACGTGCGGGCCGACCCGCAGGTGCGTGTCCAGGTCGAGGCCTGGTCGGCGCTGCGGCTGACGTCGCCAAGAGCAGGGCCTAAGCAATCGCTAGCCTCGCCTCGACTGCGGCGTGATCGCCGTCATGGATCCACAGGTGACAGCTGCAGTCGAGGTCGGTGCCGGTGCCGGTGCGGCGAAGGTGCGGGCGGGGTTCGCCCCGTACGGTCATGCGGACGTGCTGCCACACTCAGTCGAGCACATGCCGCAAGTAGCTGTGCGGATCGGCGAGATAGCGGCGCCAGTGGTCGACCAGCGCCAGTTCGTCCCAGGTCGTTCGACGCAACCCGTGCTCGCCGACCTCGATGATGTCCGCACCGGGCAGTGCGGTCAGCAGCGGCGAGTGGGTCGCGCAGATCACCTGGCCGCCGTTCTTCACCAACTGGTCGATGTGCCCCAGCAGCTCCAGGCAGGACGTGAAAGACAGGGCCGCTTCGGGCTCGTCCATCGCGTACAGCCCTGCCTGGAGGAACTTGCCTCGGAAAGCGGCGAGGAAGCCTTCGCCGTGGCTGACGGAGTCCGGTGCGAAACCCTCGCGGTCCAGCGCGTCCAGAGCCGTCTCGGCACGCAGGAAGAACCCCTTCCGGGCAGCCCAGCTCCCCAGCATCCGACGTCCACGCGGCGCCGCGTCGAAGCGGATGCTCTCGCCCAGCACCGACTTGGGGCGATAGCTGGCATAACGCCAGTCGTGCGAGCCGCCCCAGGAATCCAGGCCGAACCCCTCAGCCAGGGCCTCGACCAAAGTGGACTTGCCCGAGCCGTTCTCACCGACGAGGAACGTCACCGGCGCGGTGAAGCGCAGCCCGCCGACGATGAGGTCGCGCACACACGCCACCGACCAGGGCCACTCCTGATCGTCGTGGTCGTCCACATGCGCGTATGCACGTTCGACAATCATGCGGCGAGTCTCTCACGGGTGTCTCGGCCCCCAGCGCGTGACCATCGCCCGGGCACCGCTGGCCGAGGACGGCCCCGCACCACCCTTGAAGACACGACCGACTGCTGATGGGATGCGCGACACATCGCACCCGACGGCCCGGAGGTTCCCGTGGTGCTGCGAACCGCCTTGATGGCGAGCGCTGTTGTCGCCGCGCTGCTTGTCCCCACGACCGCCCGTCCCCCGCAGGCCGCGCGCGGCATACCCGCTCTCACCGACGAACACGGGCGTGTCCTCACCCTGCGCGGCTGGAACATCGAGGACAAGGCGAACCGGGGTGAGAAGGCCCTGACGGCCATCACCGAACGTCACTTCCGCGACATGCGGGCCAGGGGGTTCAACTTCGCCCGGTTACTGGTCTTCTGGGATGACCTGGAACCTCAGCCCGGTCGGTACAGCCAGACGTATCTGCGGAAGATCGAATATCTCCTGAACTGGGCCGCTCGCTATGACATCAAGGTCGTGATCGACGCCCACCAGGACGTCCTCGGACCCGCTTTCGGCCACCGCGGCATACCCGAGTGGGCGACCAGGACCGATGGACTGCCGTTCACCGCGCATCCGGACGACTGGTTCGCCGAGTACTTCGAGCCGGCCGTCCAGCGCGCCTTCACCCACCTCTATCAGGACCACGACCTGCAACGCGCCCAGGCCCGGGCATGGCGGGTCCTCGCGGGCCGCTTCGCCCACCATCCAGCCGTCCTCGGCTACGACCTGATCAACGAACCCATGGGCGAGCTGCAGCAGGGGGAGGACCTGCCGACGGCCGCCCGCCGGATCGAGCACGATCAGCTCACCCCCATGTACAACCGCCTGGCGGACTCGGTGCGTTCGGCCGACCCGGACGCCTGGGTCTTCGTCGAACCCACCCCGGTCGTGGGTGAGGGCGTACCGACCGGCCTCGGGCGCATCGACGATCCGAAGGTGGTGTACGCGCCGCACTTCTACAACGCCGCCATGGAGGCGGGCGCCGACTATGATCCGGGCGCCGGCTGGATCGAGACCTACGAGCATGCCGTCACCGAGTACCCGAAGCGGTACAGGGTCCCGATCGTGGTCGGGGAGTGGGGGCCGCCCAACAGCTCCCTGCCGAACATGAAGCAGTTCTACCGGGACGCGATGCGCTCGCTGGGCCGCTACAGCTCCGGATGGGCGGGCTATGTCTGGTGCTACGGCGGCGGTTACTGCGCGGTCGACGATTCCGGCGCCTTCCGCACCAACAAGGAGCTGACCGCGCAGCCGTACGCGGAGTCGGTGGCAGGCGCGATCCGCTCCGCCTCGTACGACCCCGACGATGCCGAGTATCGGCTGACCTACAGAGCGGCACCGCGCGGCTTGAGGTTGACAGAACTGTCCCTGCCCTCGCGCGCGTGGCGGATCACGACGGACGGCGACGCGGTCGTGCTGCGCAGGGCGGCAGGCAGGGCATGGGTCCTGGCCGCTCCGGGCAGCGACGTCACCCTCACCGTCAAGCCCCGCTGAACAGGGCCGTCCGGGAACCGACTTCGAGATCGGCCGCCGGGCCGGCCGCGATACCCGGCACCACCTCCTCGACGACCTGGGCCATGAGAAGCCGCCCTTGAGGAAAACATACGGTCGACTGTACGCTCTTCTGCATGGAGCAACCCGTATTCAACGAGGCGACCGACCCGTTCTGCCTGGACGAGGCGGAAGCCGTGGCATTGCTGACTGGAGCCCCGTGGGGCAGGTATGGCGTCATCGGAGACAGCCTTTCGGCGGGGACCGGCGACCCCACCCCGGGCTACCGGGACCAGGGCTGGTCGGACCGGGTTGCCGGTGTCTTGCGGTCGGTCCGGCCGGATCTGGAATACCTCAATGTCTCCGAGATCGGGGCAACGACCGCCGGGACGCTCAAGAACCAGGCGGCCCGCATGGTCGAGTTCTGTCCGGACCTGCTCCACCTGCCCTGCGGGGCCAACGACATCGTGCGGCGCAGTCCGGACTTCGGTGAAACAGAGCGAACGCTTCGGCAGATGTACGACCTGGCGAAGGGCACCGGCGCCTTGCTGACCACTTTCACGCTCGGCAGGGCGTATGTCGTCCCGGTCTTCCCTGACTGGCCGGAGCGAATTGCCAGGGTCAACGAGATCGTGCGCGGGCTGGCCGCCGAATACGACGCCATCGTGGTCGACATGTGGGATCACCCGGTCAACGATCGCGACAACCTGCTCAGCGAGGACCGTATTCACTTCTCGACCTCGGGTCAGGCCGTCATGGCGGCCGAGGTGGTCAAGAAGCTGGCCGGCTCTCTGGAGCGCATCACATCGGCATGATCCTCACCCGAAACAAAGAGGTCTCTTATCGTGGCAAGTAGTCAGCAATCAGCCAGTCGGCCCTTAGTGACCGAGAAAGCTGATGCAATTCCGTGGACGACCATATCGGTTGTGCTGACCGCACTGTTCATGGCGGTCCTGGACTCGTTCATCGTCGTGGTCGCCGACCCCTCGATCGCGGCGGACCTGCATGCGTCCGACAGTGATGTGCAATGGGTTCTGGCGGGTTATCAGCTGAGTTACGCGGTCTTCATCATCACCGCCACTCGCCTGGCCGACCTGTACGGCCGCAAGCGCATTTTCCTCCTCGGGGTGGCCCTGTTCACCCTGTCATCAGTCGCTTGCGCGCTCGCACCGAACGCGGGCAGCCTCATCGCCGCGCGTGTGCTCCAGGGCCTGGGAGCAGCCCTGATGGTTCCGCAGGTGTTCGCGTACGTCACCGTGCTGGTGCCGGCGGCGAAGCGGCACAGCGTGTACGGCGTACTCGGCATCGTCATGGGTATGGCCACCATCGGCGGGCAGATCGTCGGCGGACTGCTGATCGGCGCCAACCTTTTCGACTCCGGCTGGCGCATGGTGTTCTGGGTGAACGCGCCGATCGGAATCGCGATGTTCCTGCTCGCCGTGCGATATGTGCCGGAGACGGGCTCAGCCGCCAACCGCAGGCTGGACGTGCCCGGCGTCCTGGTGCTCAGCGCGGCCCTCTTCCTCCTGGTCCTCCCGCTCATCCAGGGGCAGGAGGCAGGCTGGCCAGGGTGGGTGTGGGGGTGCTTCGCGGGCAGCGCGGTCGCGTTCGGCTTGTTCGTCGCGATCGAGCGGGGCCTGGAACGGCGGGGCGGGGATCCGCTGGTGCCGCTGACGCTGTTCGGACAGCGCTCGTTCGCGCTCGGAATCATTCTCGTCCTGACCCTGTACGCCCTTATCTACTCGTATTACCTGGCCTTGTCGGTGACGTTGCAGCAAGGCCTCAACATGTCGGCGCTCGGCGCCGGCCTGGTCTACGCACCGGCGGCCACCGCGTTCTTCGTGTTCAGCATGGTGGCGAGCCGGACCATCCCGAAATACGGACGACGTGTCCTCGAGGTCGGGGCGATCATCATGGCGAGCGGTTACCTGGCGACCGGCCTCTTGCTGGTGTCCGGCCCGCGGATCACTCCGCTGCTCGTGATCCCCACCCTCGTGCTGCAGAGCGTCGGTGGCGGACTGGTCATCACACCGGCGCTCAACACGGTGCTGAGCCGCGTCACGCCGGAGTCCGCCGGTGTCGCATCAGGGGTCCTGTCCACGGCCCAGCAGTGCGGCGGAGCGCTGGGCGTCGCCGTCATCGGAGCGGTCTTCTTCAGCTCGTTCCATCCCACGGCAGTCGGCAGGGTTGCCGCCGCCGGCCACGCCTTCGCCATCGCGTCCTTCGGGACGCTCGTCATCGCCGTCATCGCGGGCATCGTCGTCTTCCTTCTGCCGAAGCGGCCAGCGGCCCAGGGCTGACTGCGTGGATCACCAGGCATGGCCAGGGCTGTCGGCAGGTGGAGTGGAGATGCACCTGGGTGACGTGGATGCGGGAGCTGCGAGTCCTGTCAAAGACGTCGCCGAGACCCTCTGTGCGCGGGCTGGAACGCCCCTGACCGCGGATGAACTCGGCCTCCTTCCACCCCGACGGGTCTGGCGCGCCGTGCCGGTGATCCAAGTTGGTGGAATATTAAACAACTGTGATCCGTTGTGGCCGTCGAAGGAGGTCACGAGTGGAGACGCAAGTGGAGACCACGTACTACGACCACGGCACGCCGGCCGAGCGCTGGGAGCGCGCGCGGCAGTTCTTCGACGCCAAGGACTACACCGGCGCGGCGCGGGTGCTGACCGGGCTGGTGGAGGAGGTGCCGGAGCAGACCGGCCCCCGGCTGCTGCTGGCCCGCGCCTACTACCACTCGGCCCGACTGCGCCTCGCCGAGGCCGAGTTGCGGGTCATCGTCGAGCGTGACCCGGTGGAGCACTACGCCCGCCTGATGCTGGGCCGTACGCTCCAGCGGCAGGCCCGGCACGAGGAAGCGGAGCAGCATCTGCGAATCGCCTCGGCGCTCGCGGGCGACTTCCCGCAGGAGTGAACTGGAGGGAGGGGGGCGCAGGCCACTGCGGTGGGGCGGCAGGCGTGGCGCACGAAGAAACCAGGTGATCCGTCCCCCGGGATCAGAGCGAGGCCGTCGCGCGCAGGAGCAGGAACAGGGTGACGGCGGAGTTCGCCGAGGACATCGCGGACACCAGCGCTCCGGCGGCGGCGCCCCACGCGGCGAGGCCGACCGAGGTGAAGGCCGGCGGCCAGGTGCGGGCCACGGGTGCGGGGACCAGCAGCGCGGCGACCCGGCGCGGCACCGGACCGGTGGCCGCGAGCGCGGCGAGGGTGGGGGCCGGCGTGCCGGCGGAGAGCAGGGCCGCCGTGCCGATGGCCCGTGCGACGGTGCGCCGGTCCCCCACCGCCCGGGCCGCCTCCTCGTCCGCCCAGCGCTCGGCCGTGTAGACGACAGCGGTGCGCAGCGGCCGCAGGAACGGGTTGGCGCGGGCGGCCAGGTGCGCGGCGAGCAGCCGGCGGTGGTGGCGGGCGGTCAGGTGCGCACGTTCATGGGCGAACAGGGCGCGCCGCTCGGCGGAGGTGAGCCCGGCCAGCAGCGCGGTGGTGACGACGATCCGTCCCCGGCCGCCGGGCAGGGCGTAGGCGTACGGCGTGCTGTCGGGCAGCACCGCCACCGTCCGGCCCGGCAGCGCGGCGACGGCCCGGCGGGCGCGGCGAGTGACCCGGAGGTGCCGGCGCAGCGTACGGACGCAGCCGCCCGCGACCAGGGCGAGGGCGGGGATGGCGGCCCGGCCGGCGATCTCGTCGTACGGGACGGCGGCCCGTACCTGCGGGTCGGACCAGCCGTCCGGGAGCGGGTTGCCGGGCAGCTGAGCGGTCCCGACGACCATGAGCAGGGCCAGACAGAGCGTGCTGCAGACGGCCATGACGACGGCGACCGCCGTCAGCAGCCGGGTCGCGGTGCGCGGATGCAGCCGTGTCTCGGCGAGCCGGGCGACCGGCCAGGCGGACAGCGGCAGCACCAGCGGCAGGAAGACGAAGACCCCCATGACCGGTCAGTCTTCCGTACCCGGGCCGCCGGTGTGCGGGGCGTCGAGCAGGGCCCTCAGGATCTCTTCGTCGCCCGGCGGCAGGGCGGTGACGAAGCTGGCCAGGACCGCCTCGCGGTCCCGTTCGCCGTCCAGCAGACGGCGCATGCGCAGGGCCGCGAGCCGGGCCACGTCGGCCGTCGGCGTCCACAGGAAGGAGCGGCCGTGGCGTTCGCGGGAGACGACGTCCTTGGCGAGCAGACGGGTGAGGATGGTGACGACGGTGGTGTAGGCGAGGTCGCCGCCGAGGTGCTGCCGCACCCAGGCCGCGGTGACCGGTCCGTCCGCCTCGCGCAGTGCGCCGAGGACCTGGCCCTCCAGCTCCCCCTGCCCGCGCCGCCGGCCCCGGCCGCCTTCCCGCACCATCTCCGTCTCCCTCCGGCGTCGGCGTGTCGGCCCACGCTACTTCATGCCGGGCGCACCTTCGTATGCGCAGGTGCGGCGTCCGCGTCGGTGTGCGATCCGCCCGAGGACCATGTCGACGGCGAGGGAGGCGGCCGACGGGATGCCGGGCAGCGGCACGAAGGAGCCGAGTACGGCGACGATCCGGTGGCCGGGCCGCCAAGGGGCGGAGTTCTCCGGGGTTTTGGTGACCGATACCACAGGGAGTGCCGGGAGGGCATGGCATGCTGACGCGATGGCACCTCCCCGTGATCACGCGCCGCTCGCCGAGCGGGTCGAGGAACTCCTCGCCGCCGGCGGCCCCCTGCCCATCGTCGCCGCCGGGCAGCCGGTGCTTCGGCGCGGTACCGAGCCGTACGACGGTCAGCTCGGCCCGGCCCTGCTCGCCCGCTTCATCGAGGCCCTGCGCGTCACCATGCACGCCGCGCCCGGTGTGGGCCTTGCCGCGCCGCAGGTCGGTGTGGCCCTGCGGATCGCGGTCATCGAGGATCCGGCCCCGGTACCGGAGGAGGTGGCGGTGGCCCGGGGCCGGGTCGCGCAGCCGTTCCGTGTCCTGGTCAATCCGGTGTACGAGCCCGTCGGCAGCGCGCGTGCGGCGTTCTTCGAGGGCTGCCTGAGCGTGCCGGGCTGGCAGGCGGTCGTGGCCCGGCACGCCGAGGTGCGGCTGCGCGGCGAGGACGAGTACGGCCGCGCGCTGGACGAGCTGTTCACCGGGTGGCCCGCGCGGATCGTCCAGCACGAGACGGACCATCTCGACGGCATGCTCTATCTGGACCGCGCCGAACCGCGCTCCCTGTCCACGAACGAGGCGGTCGCCGCGCTGTGGAACCAGCCGACGCCCCGGGCGGCGGCCGACGCGCTCGGCTTCGAACTGCCGTAGAGCACAGCTCAGTTGTCCCGGTACGCCTCCAGCAGCCGCAGCCACACCTCGCTCAGCGTCGGGTACGACGGGACCGCGTGCCACAGCCGGCTCACCGGGACCCGGCCGGCGACGGCGATGGTCGCCGAGTGGATGAGTTCGCCGACGCCCGGGCCGACGAAGGTGACCCCGCGCAGGATCTCGTCCTCCAGGTCGACGACCATGCGGGCGCGGCCCTTGTAGCCGTCGCCGTACAGGCCGGCGCCCGCGACGGAGGAGAACGCGACGTCGACGGCGCGGACGCGGTGGCCGGCCTGTTCCGCCTCGGCGAGGGAGAGGCCGACCGCGGCTGCCTCGGGGTCGGTGAACACGACCTGCGGTACGGCGTGGTGGTCGGCGGTGGCCACGTGCGCGCCCCACGGCTCGTCCGGCACGGGGTCGCCGGACGCGCGGGCGGCGATCGCGGCGCCGGCGATGCGGGCCTGGTACTTGCCCTGGTGGGTGAGGAGGGCCCGGTGGTTGACGTCGCCGACCGCGTACAGCCAGTCGGTGCCGGTCACGCGGAGGGTGTCGTCGACGTCCAGCCAGGAACCGGGCTCCAGGCCGACGGTGTCGAGGCCGATGTCGTCGGTGTGCGGAACGCGGCCGGTGGCGAAGAGTATCTCGTCGGCCTCGATCCGGTCGCCGGCGGAGGTGACGGCGACGACGGTGCCGTTCTGACGGGTGACGGACTCCACGGAGGTGCCGGTGCGGATGTCGGCACCCGCGTCCGTGAGCGCTTCGGCGACCAGTTCCCCGGCGAACGGCTCCATGCGGTTCAGCAGGCCCTTGCCGCGCACCAGCAGGGTGACCCGGGAGCCGAGGGCCTGCCAGGCGGTGGCCATCTCGGCGGCGACGACACCGCCGCCGACGACGATCAGCCGGCCCGGGGCGGACCGGGCGCTGGTGGCCTCGCGGCTGGTCCAGGGCTTCACCCCGTCGAGGCCGGGCAGATCGGGCAGCTGGGCGCGGGTGCCGGTGGAGACGGCGACGGCGTGCCGGGCGGTGAGGGTGGTGACCGTGCCGTCGGGGGCGGTCACGGTGACCGTGCGGGGTCCGGCGAGGCGCCCGTGGCCGCGGTGGAAGTCGGCGCCGGTGCCCTCCAGCCAGGCGACCTGGCCGTCGTCCTTCCAGTGGGAGGTGTACGCGTCCCGGCGGGCGAGGACGGCCGGCGTGTCGAGCGGGCCCTGGGCCGCCCGGGCGAGACCGGGCAGGCGGCGCGCGTCGGCCTGGGCGATGACCGGCCGCAGCAGGGCCTTGCTGGGCATGCACGCCCAGTAGGAGCACTCGCCGCCGAGCAGTTCGCTCTCCACGAGCGCGGTGCTGAGCCCGGCCGCACGGGTGCGGTCGGCGACGTTCTCCCCCACGGGCCCGCCCCCGATCACCACGACGTCGTACGCGATGGTTTCCGTTTCCGTCATGGGGTCAGTCTGGTGGGTGGTGTGCGCTACGGCCACACGGGTAGGGGCGCGGGACACGTCGCGGAATACGTCACCGGGTGGCCGTGTTGTGCCCACGGCTTCGCCCGCACCTAGGAATGAGGGAGCACACCATGAGCAGCACCGTGGAGCTGACCAAGGAGAACTTCGACCAGACCGTCACGGAGAACGAGTTCGTTCTCATCGACTTCTGGGCGGAGTGGTGCGGGCCCTGCCGGCAGTTCGCGCCCGTGTACGAGAAGGCGGCGGAGAACAATCCCGACCTGGTGTTCGGCAAGGTGGACACCGAGGCGCAGCCCGAGCTGGCCGCGGCCTTCGGCATCCAGTCGATCCCGACGCTGATGATCGTCCGGGACAAGGTCGCCGTCTACGCCCAGCCGGGCGCCCTCCCGGAGCCCGCCCTGGCGGACATCATCGGGCAGGCCCGCGACCTGGACATGGACGAGGTCCGCAAGAGCATCGCGGCCCAGCAGGGCGGCGCCGAGTAACCCCCGGCAGGGTACTCACGGGGAGCGGGACGGCGCCGGGTCAGCTGGACTCGCGGCGGATCACCGAGGCACCCAGGACCGTGTGCACCTCGGGCTCGCCGCCGGGGTCGCGCACCGCCCGGTCGACCAGTTCGGCGAGGTCGCGGCCCGAGGGCAGCTCGATGTGGACGGTGCTGAGGCGGGGCCGCAGCAGCCGGCCCAGCATCAGGTCGTCGGCGCCGATCACGGCCACGTCCTCGGGGATGCGCAGCCCCTCGTCCTGCAGGGCACGCATCAGCAGCATCGCGTACTCGTCGTTGTAGGCGAACACCGCGTCCAGGCTCAACTCCCCCCACTGCGAGGCGAGTTTCGCGGCGGCTTCCTCCGTGTACGCGAGCGGCAGCTCCGTCACGGCGGCGTCGGTGCCGTGCAGCGCCTGACGCACTCCGGCGAGCCGGGGCCGGGAGTAGACCTCCAGGCCCGACTCCTCGGGCACCACGACACCGATCCGGCGCCGGCCCCGGGCGTACAGATGGGCGCCCGCGCTCTGGCCGACGGCGTCGTGGTCCATCAACAGGGCGTGCGCGCCGTCGACGCGTTCGGGGCCGAGGGTGACCACGGCACGGGCACCGGAGCGTTTGAGGACGCCGACGCCCTGCGGCCCGAGCTCCGCGCCGGGCACCAGGACGGCGACCGGCCGCAACTCCGCCCAGGCACGGGCGGCTTCGTCCCCCTGGAGGCCGACGGTGCCGTACTGCACCACGGTGTAGTCGAGCCGGCCGAGCGCCCACTGCAGCTCGTTGAGGAACCTGCTGTACAGGGGGCCCACCGGGATCGCCGGGGCGGGCATGAGAACCATGCGGCTGTGCCCGGCACGCAGGCTGCGGGCGGCGGCGTGGGGGACGTATCCCAGTTCCCGCGCGGCCTCGCGCACGCGCCGGCGCGTCGGTTCGCTGATCCGTACGGCGCTGGTGTTGTTGAGGACGTAGGACACGGTCGCGCGCGAGACGCCGGCCAGGCGGGCCACATCGGCACTCGTGGGCGTGTTCGGTATCTGCACCATGACACTGCGCATCTTTACAGAGGGGCGGGAGCCGGGAGCAGGCGGGGCGACGTCGTTCACCGTTCCACGAGATCCGGCCCACCGAGCCCGCGCTTCCCGGGGGCACTGTCACACACCGTCTCCCGCGCGGACACGCCACAGCCGCTGCTCGACATGTTCACGGCCCGAGGCCCCTGCCCGGCCGACGCCCAGCGGGCGGTCAGCGCGCCGACCGCCGGGCGGCCGGGGTTCCGCGGCACCGACGGGGCAGGGGGCCGAGCTGGCGCGGGGGCGGCTGACGGGGCTTACGTGGCGGCGGCGCTGGGGTGGCCGGCGGGCTTGCTGGGCGGCGGGGCGGCTGACGGGGCTGACGGGGCTTACTGGGCAGCGAGGCTCGGGCGGCCGACGGGGCTTGCCGGGCGGCACGACCAGCGATCGACGAGGCTTACGGCCGGCGGAACCGGGCGGCCCACGAGGCCTGCGGGGCGGGACCGGAGCAACCGACGGGGCCACCGGCGCAGCGCGACCAGGGCGACCGACCAGGCCTACGGAGCAGCGCGCCCAGCGATCGACGAGGCTTACGGTCGGCGAGACCGGGCCACCGGCGAGCCACCGGGGCAGCGCGACCAGGGCGACCAGGGCGACCTTAGAGGCTTGTGGGGCAGCGACGCCAGGGAGGCCCACGAGGCCTGCACCCCGCGTCACCCGACAGCACCCGCCCCCACCCACCTGGCGAACCCACACCTCCGCACAACCCACGACGCCCGCCCCCGCCTCGCCCGGCGACGTGGTCCCGCCGATCCGCCGGCCTGTTCTCAGCGGGGCGGTGGCGTGCCGGTCACCCGGGCGACCAGGTCGATCCAGCCGGCCTCCAGCCGCTCCATGGGCAGCCCGCACTGCCTGGTGTGGTAGTGGATCAGCGCGGGGTCCAGTGAGGCCAGCAGCGTCTGGGCGAGCAGTTCGCAGTCGGCGTCCGGCACGATCTGCCGCAGCAGCATGAGCACATGGGTGCGCAGAGCCTGGTGCGCCGGATGGGAGAACCGGCGGGTCGGCTCCGTCTGGGCGGCGAGTTGCAGGTCGAGTCGCTCGTCCGAGCGGTACAGCACCGCCACGCCGAACGCCCGCAGCCGCTCCAGGGGCGGCGCCCCGGGCCCCAGCGGCGGGGGCCCGCCCAGGAAGTCGGCCTGCAACTGCTTGGCCGAGTGGTCGAGCAGGGCCATCAGCAGCCCGGTGCGGTCACCGAAGCGCCGGAACACCGTCCCCTTGCCCACCTGGGCCGCGGCGGCCACCGCCTCCATGGTGACCCCGGCCACGCCGTGCTCCGCGATCAGCCGGGCGGCGGCATCCAGCAGCCGGGCCCGGTTGCGCGCCGCGTCGGCACGCAGGCACGGCCCCTCGGGGGAGGCACCGACCTCCAGCAGTCGAGGTCCGTCAGGGGGCTCAGGAGACGGCGGGAAGGGGGGCAAGGCGCTGGACATGAAGCCAGCGTAAAGCATCCGGAACAAAACTGGACCGCGGTCCGTTTAAGGTGGTAGAAATCTAATCGGACCCTGGTCCGGATCGTAACAGCGATGTTTCAGCCCCTTGGAGTTCCCATGTCTGTCCGCATCCTCGCGCTCGTCGGCAGCCTCCGCGCCGGTTCGCACAACCGCCAGCTCGCCGAGGCGGCCGTCAAGCTCGCTCCCGCCGGCGCCGAGGTCGTGCTGTACGAGGGCCTGGCCGAGATCCCCTTCTACAACGAGGACATCGACGTCGAGGGCAACGTGCCGGCCACCGCCGCGAAGCTGCGTGAGGCCGCGCAGGCCGCCGACGCCTTCCTGCTCTTCTCGCCCGAGTACAACGGCACCATCCCGGCCGTCCTGAAGAACGCCATCGACTGGCTGTCCCGTCCGTACGGCGCCGGCGCCTTCGGCGGCAAGCCCGTCGCCGTCATCGGCACCGCCTACGGCCAGTACGGCGGCGTGTGGGCGCAGGACGAGGCCCGCAAGGCCGTGGGCATCGCCGGCGGCAAGGTGATCGAGGACATCAAGCTCTCCATCCCGAGCTCGGTGACCCGCTTCGCCGAGACCCACCCGGTCGACGACGCCGAGGTCGCCGCCCAGCTGACCGAGGTCGTCGCCCGTCTGCACGGCAACGTGGGCGAGGCCGCGGCTGCCTGAGGCGTGTCACCGTGAAGGCCGAGGCGTATCACGTGAAGGGGGCCGGTTCCGTCCGGCCCCCTTCTCCGTGTGCGCCTCCCTGGTCTCGCAGTGGCCGCCGTCCCCGCCGGCCGGCGGAGGCCGCCCGCCCCCGCCGAACACGAGCCGTTCCCCGGCGGGCCGAGGGCGGCACCGGCGGTCACCCGCCACGCCGAGCGCGGCCGGGCTGCCCGCGCCGGCCCGGTACGGCACCCCCGGGCTGACGGACGGGCCGCCGGACGGCTCACGGGCGGGCCGTCGGACACCTACCCCGTGGCAGGTCGGTCCGGGCCCCCACGGGGTAGGTGTCCGACGGGCGCACAGGGCGCCCCGCGGAGCCGCTCGCCCGGCAGCGACCACGCCGCATGCACGGCAGTGGCCCTGCCGCACGTACGGCGCCGCGCTCCGCCGCTCGTACGCCTCGTAAGGCCGCGTCAGGCCTCGTGGGCCGCGCAGGCCTCGTGCGCCGACACGTCCTCTCGGTGTCGTACGTCACCACGCCACGTCAGGAGGTCCCATGCCGCCGCTGGTCCCGCCGCCCTTCGACCCGGAACTCGCCGCCGCGCTCGCCCTGCTCGGGGACGCGGCCGCGCCCGGATTCTCCCTGGAGGAGCTGGCGTCCGCCCGGGCCACCGGCAGCGAGCTGCTCGGTCTGCTGGACCTCACCCTGGACGGCGCCTTCGAGGTGGAGGACCGTGCGGTGCCGGGCCCGCAGGGCGCCCCGGACGTCTCCCTGCTGCTCTGTCGCCCCGCCCGCACCGAGTCCACGGCCCCGCTGCCGGTGCTCTACCACGTGCACGGCGGCGGCATGATGCTCGGCACCGACCGGGCCGGCGTGGAACAGCCCCTGGAATGGGCACGCGAGCTGGGCGCGGTCGTGGTCTCGGTGGAGTACCGGCTCGCGCCCGAACATCCCCACCCGGCGCCGGTGGAGGACGTGTACGCGGGTCTGCTGTGGACCGCCGGGCACGCGCGGGAGTTCGGCGCCGACCCGGACCGGATCGTCGTCGTGGGTGCCAGTGCCGGCGGCGGCCTCGCCGCGGCGCTCGCCCTGCTCAGCCGGGACCGGCAGGGCCCGCGCCTGCTCGGTCAGGTGCTGCTGGCCCCGATGCTCGACGACCGCAACGACACGGTCTCCAGCCACCAGATGGCCGGCGTCGGCCTCTGGGACCGCACCGCCAACGAGACCGGCTGGACGGCACTGCTCGGCGACCGCCGTGGCGGCCCCGGCGTCCCGCCGTACGCCGCCCCCGCCCGCGCCGGTGACCTGTCCGGTCTGCCCCCGGCCTATCTCGACGCGGGCTCCGCGGAGACCTTCCGGGACGAGGTGGTCGCCTACGCGTCCCGTATCTGGCGGTGCGGCGGCGAGGCCGAACTCCACGTCTGGCCGGGCGCGTTCCACGGCTTCGACACCCTCGCTCCGCAGGCCGCCCTGTCCCGCGCGGCGCGGGCGGCCCGACTCGCCTGGCTGCGGCGGCTGTTGGGGCGGTGAGGGCGCGCCTGCGTTCCTGAGGCCGTCTCAGGAGGGCCGGAACGCGGGCGGCCGCCGTCGCAGACATCCGTGCGAAAGCCGTACGCACGCCCCCTTCCGACGTTACCGTTCAGTAGACACCGTTCCCCGGAGTCTCCCGGAGGCCGCCCATGCCGCACGACCACTGCGCCGGACTCGTGGAGTCCCGGCGTGCGCTCGCCGCGGGAGAGGTGAGTTCCCGTGCGCTGGTGGAGGCGGCGCTGGGCCGGATCGAGGCCACGCAGGGCACGTTGAACGCCTTCCGGATCGTGCGGGCCGAGGCCGCGCTCGCCGAAGCCGACGCCGCCGACCGGGAGTTGGCCGCCGGGGCGCGGCTCCCGCTGCTCGGGGTGCCGGTGGCGGTGAAGGACGACATGGACGTGGCCGGCGAGCCGACCGCGTTCGGCTGCCGGGGCGCGTTCCCGCCGGTCGCCGAGGACGGGGAGGCGGTACGGCGGCTGCGTGCGGCCGGTGCCGTGATCGTCGGCAAGACGAACACGTGCGAGCTGGGACAGTGGCCGTTCACCGAGGGAGCGGCGTTCGGGGACACCCGCAATCCCTGGCACACCGGGCACACGCCCGGGGGTTCGTCCGGGGGCTCGGCCGCCGCCGTCGCCGCCGGACTCGTCCCCGCCGCGCTCGGCTCGGACGGCGCCGGATCGGTGCGCATTCCGGCCTCGTGGACCGGCCTGATCGGCATCAAGCCGCAGCGCGGCCGTATCTCGACCTGGCCGCGCGGCGAGTCCTTCCACGGCATCACGGTCAACGGCACCCTCGCCCGGACCGTCGCCGACGCGGCCCTGCTGCTGGACGCGGCGAGCGGCAACCACGACCGGGACCCGCACCGGCCGCCCGCGCTGACCGTGGCGGACGCGGTCGGCCGCGACCCGGGCCGGCTGCGCGTCGCCCTGTCCCTCAAGCCCCCGTTCACCGCCGTACCGGCCCGGCTGCACCCGGAGATCCGTGCCCGGGTCGTCGAACTCGCCGAGCAGCTCGCCGCGTTGGGGCACGACGTCGAGGAGGCCGATCCGCCGTACGGGCAGATCGGGTTGACCTTCGTGCCGCGCGCCACCGCCGGTATCGCCGACTGGGTCCGCGAGGCCCCCGACCCGGCGCTGCTCGACCCGCGCACCCGGGAGGCGGCCCGGCTCGGCCGGCTGCTCGGCGGGGCCCCGCTGCGGGCGGCCCGGCGCGCGGAGGCGGTGCTGCACCGCCGTATCGGCGGGTTCTTCGGGCGTTACGACCTGATCCTCGCGCCGACGACGGCCGCTCCCCCGCCCCGGATCGGCGCCCTGTACCGGCTGCGGCGGGGGCTGGCCACGGACCGCGCGATGATCGCCGCCTGCCCGTACGCGTGGCCGTGGAACGTGCTGGGCTGGCCGGGTGTCAACGTGCCCGCGGGGTTCGTCGGCGACGGCCTGCCGGTGGGTGCGCAGCTGCTCGGGCCCGCCCACAGCGAACCGCTGCTGGTGTCCGTCGCCGCCCAGGTGGAGGCGGAGCTGCGCTGGCACGAACGGTGGCCGCCGGAGCCGGCCCCTGAACCGCGGGCCGCCTGAGGCCGGTCCGATGAGCGTTCGATCAGCTGCCGCCCGCCGGGAAGCGCACCTGTCCGCGTCCCTGTGCCGGCGAAGTCCCGGCACTGCATGCCGGGGAACGTCCGCCGCTGCCCGAAGGCCGCCGACGGCGGCGATGGCCGAGCGCACGAGCCGGCTCGGGCCCGTCGGCGGCAGCTGCTGAGCCGCGTCACCGGCCGAGTCCGTCGCAGCCGGTGTCGCTGGAAACGGTCACATCACGGCTGGCGGCACTCGCCATCCGGCCCGCCCGCCGCGGCCCCGGTCCGCGGCCCTGCGTGATCGGCCGCCGGGTTGGGGTGCATCGGGGTGCCCTCACACCGCGAGCAGGCCGACTCCCAGGGCCAGCAGGGCCACCACCTTGAGCGTCTCCAGCCCCACGTACCAGAAGTGGCTGCGGGAACGGGGCAGTTCCTCCCCCGCGAGGATCCGGTCGGACCGGCGGTTGAGGGAGGGCCGGACGACGGCCAGCTGCGTGAGGAGCAGCACCGCGACGACCGCCGTCAGAGCCGTGATCCCGGCCGGGGCCCCGCCCAGGGCGAGCGCGGCGATCACGACGAGGGCCAGCACCACCTCCACGGCGTTCAGTGCGCAGAAGACCAGTCGGCCTATGCCCAGGCCGACCGGGATGGTCACGCCCGGTGCGCGGAACTTCAGCGGGGCCTCCAGGAAGGAGATCGCCAGCACCATGCCGAGCCAGACGAAGGTGACCGCGCTCGCGGTGGCGGCGGACGTGGCGTTCATCGGCGGGGCCTTTCTCCGCCGGGGCCGGCGGGTGGAGTTCGGCGGGAGTGGTTCCTCGGGGGCGGGCCGGACCGCCTGTTCGGCGCACGGTGCGGCGGCCTGAGCGCGCCTGTCGACCCGGCGGGGCTAGGCGGCGGTGGTCGCGGCCAAGTGGGCCACGCAGGAGTCGGGGTCCGCGAAGGGTTCCAGGCCGGTTGCCGTCAGCGGGGCGTCCAGCCGGGCCAACGCGCCCTGCATCAGGCCCAGATGGAGCGGGCACACCAACCGGCCGTGTTCCTCGGCGAGTTCCAGGAAGGGGCAGTGCCGCAACCGGATCCGCCGGGGCGGTCCGCCGGTCCCGTCCGCTCCTTCGGGCTGCGGCGCGAAGCCCAGCTCGTCCAGCAGCGCGAGGAGTGCGGCCACCGAACGCCCGGCCGTCGGCTCCTCGAACGGTGGCGGCGGCTCCACGAGGAAGGCACCCCACGCCCGGCCCGTCTCCATCGCCTCCGTCCGCGCCGTCGCCGGGTCGGCGGATGCCCACCTGCTGAGCAGGATGCGGGCGAGGAGCCGGTAGTCACGCGTGCCGCCGCGGTCCATACCCGGACGCGCGGTGTAGACGGTGCGGGGCCGGCCGGGTCCGGGGGATCCCTCGGCGCGGCGCTCGACCAGGCCGTCGGCCACCAGGGCGTCCAGGTGGAAGCGCACCGTGTTGGGGTGGACGCCGATGCGCTCGGCCGTCTCCGCGACGCCGAGCGGTGACGGCGCGGCGCGCAGTACGTCCAGCACCTCTCGGCGGCGCGGGCTCTGCCGCGTGGTCATGTCCGGGCCCCTCTCCCACCTGCGCGTATTTCTTACGAATCCTACACGTATAAATTGTAGGGTGGTCGGGGGAAGGGCAGTGGGTGCCGGTACCCCCGGGACATCCGGGGCCAGGGCACCCGGGGCCAGGACGTCCGCAGACGCGGAAGAGCCGAAAGGATCACCAGATGACATCGCGGTCCGCGATCCGCACTGGGCCGGCCGGCCGCACCACGGGGGACGCACGCGTGCTGTGCGACGCCCGGGCGCTGGCCGAGGCTCCGCCGGTACCGGGCGGAGTGCTGTGGAAGCTGTCCGAGAGCGAACGGCAGCTCGACGCCAACGTGGTCCGGCTCGCTCCGGGCGGCCGGATCACCGCCCACACCGAATCGCAGCTGGATGTGATGGTTCTGGTCGTGGCCGGGGGCGGTGTGCTCGGCGCGGGCCCCGCGGACGAACCCGAGCCGCTCGCCGAGGGCGCCCTGGTCTGGCTGCCGCACGGCGCGCCGCGCAGCATCACCGCCGGTGAGGCGGGGCTGACCTATGTGACCGTGCATCAGCGCCGCCCGGGCATGCGGATCGGCACGCGCCCCGACGCCTGACCGCCCGTACCGGCCACGCCCTCGCGCGCTCGCCGGTCACGCACACCCGGCCGTCGACGCGCCGCCGGCCCATGACCCGGTTCACCAAGCACAGCCGCCGGTCACCGCCGGCCCGGCCCCGCCGCACAACGTGCCGACGTCGGGAGGCCCTTGCGCTCCCGGTACGGCCCACCAGGGCCTAGGGTGCCTGCGTGACCACGTATACCGATGAGAACGTCCCCGGCCGGTACGGCCCCCACGCGACCACCGAGGCCGACCCGCGCGAGGTCGGCCGGGTGCGCACCGAGTACTCCCCGGCCCACGACGGCGACCCGGACCCCGGCGAGATCGTCTGGACCTGGGTGCCGTTCGAGGAGAACGACGGCCGGGGCAAGGACCGCCCGGTGCTGGTCGTCGCCCGGGAGGCGGCCGGCACCTTCCTCGCCGTACAGCTGTCCAGCAAACGGCACGACGGCGACCGGGAGTGGGTGGCGATCGGCAGCGGCCCGTGGGACCGGACCGGCCGGGACTCCTGGGTGGACGTGGACCGGGTGCTGCGGCTGCACGAGGAGGGCATGCGCCGTGAGGCGTGCGCGCTGGACCGGATGCGGTTCAACCTCGTCCGGCAGCGGCTGCACGAGCGCTACGGCTGGACCTGACCGGCCCACGGCGCGTCGGCCCGGCCCTCAGGGGAACGCCCGGGTGAACGCCTCCCGCACCACCGCCCCCGGCGTCCGGTCCAGCACCCCGAACACCACGTGCTCGAAGGTCCGGGCGAACCGGCCGCCGGGGCCGAGCAGCGCCCGGAACGCCTCCGCGACCTGCGCCGGGTCGTTCTGGAACACGCCGCAGCCCCAGGCGCCGAGCACCAGACCGCGATAGCCGTGCGCGGCGGCCGTCTCCAGCACCCGCTCGGCCCGCACCGCCAGGGCGCCCGGCAGCTCGGCGGCGCGCTCCGGTTGCGTACGCCGTACGACGCCCGCGTTGGGGGCGGCCGCGGTCAGAAAGCCGACGAGATACGGCTCGGCCAGCAGCCGGCCCCGGTCGTCACGGAAGACCGGGACGGCCGGTGAGTGGATCACCCGGTTCGTGTAGAACGGGTCGCGGTGGGCTCGGTGATGGTCGTAGAAGGAGCGGGCCGTCAGCAGGCACGTGTACAGCGCGGAGGCGCGGCACAGGGCCTCCTCCTGGGCCTGCGCGCCGTTGAGAAAGCCGCCGCCCGGATTGCGGGCGGACGCGAAGTTCAGTACGGCGACCGGAGCGCCGGCCAGCCGGCGGGCGGCTTCGAGGCTGCTCTCGCCGGTGACCTCGACAACGGTGTCGACACCGGTCCCGCCCTTCTGTGACACGGAAACCGGTTCCGGACCGAGCATCCGCGTACCATCCCGCGCGGCCTGGATCTCCGCCGCGAGGGACACCTCCCGGCCGTCCGGCGCGCGGTACCGGCCCGCCGCCACGATCTGCTCCGTCTCCGCGGCGATGCAGCGTCTTTCCGTTCGCCCGCGGGGCGCCTCAGCCTTCGGCTCACTCGCCGGCAGGCGCGCGCTCACGGCGCCACCCCCGTGGACGCCGTGACCGCGGCCCGCGCGGCCTCCCCCGTCGTGCTCATGCATGCATCCTGGGCGATGCTGGTGATGCGGTGCAACGGAGTTTCCCGCCCCCGGAACGGCCCGGAACAGCCCGAAAACGCCTACGAAAACGGAGATGACCGATCCGGAACGTCCGCCGGGGCACCCTTGTGCGAAGCGGCTCAAGGGTTTTGGGTGGGACCCGTGCCTGCCCGGCCCGGTGCTTGAACCAGGCCGGTGGCATGGTGGAATCTCAGGAGGATCCCGACATGTCCGATTCGCAGAGTGACGGTGGCGACTGTACGGACCACCGCACCGCCATCACCGAAGCCGAGGTGGAGGCCCTGGTCCGGGGCATCTGCTTCAAGACCGGGCCACCCCGCGCGCTGGGTGTCGAGCTGGAGTGGCTGATACACGAGCTGCGCATGCCGCAGCTCCCCGTGACACCCGAACGACTCGAAGCGGCGTACGCCGCGCTGCGGGCCGTGCCCCTGCGGTCGCCGCTCACCGTGGAGCCCGGCGGCCAGCTGGAGCTGAGCTCGCCGCCCGCCGCCTCCCTGATGGAGTGCATCGGCACCGTCTCCGCCGACCTGGACACCGTCCGCGCCGTCCTCGCCGAGCACGATCTCGGTCTGGTCGGCATCGGCCACGACCCCTGGCACACCCCCCGCAGGTTCCTGCACGAACCGCGCTACGACGCGATGGAGACCTGCCTGGACCGCACCGGCCCCGCGGGCCGCCACATGATGTGCACCTCCGCCTCCGTGCAGGTCTGCGTGGACGCCGGTCATGAGGAACCCGGCCCGCTCGGGCACGAGCGGCGCTGGTGGCTGGCCCATACGCTGGGGGCGGTCCTGGTGGCCGCGTTCGCCAACTCCCCCCTGCTCGGCAGCGAACCGACGGGCTGGCTGTCCACCCGGCAGCTGCTGTGGTTGGAGATCGGCGCCGGCCGTGCGGGCGCTCCCCCGCTGGACGGCGACCCACGGGCCGCCTGGGCCCGGCATGTCCTGGACGCGCCGGTGATGTGCGTGCGCCGGGACAGCGGGCCGTGGGAGGTGCCCGAGGGGCTCACCTTCCGCGAGTGGACCCGTTCCCGGTCGCCCCGGCCGCCCACCCGGGCGGACCTCGACTACCACCTGACCACCCTGTTCCCGCCGGTGCGGCCGCGCGGCCATCTGGAGCTGCGGATGATCGACGCGCAGCCCGGCGACGACGGCTGGATCGTGCCGCTCGCGGTGACGGCGGCGCTGTTCGACGATCCGGAGGCCGCCGAGACGGCGTACCGGAGCGTGAAGCCCCTCGCGGAGCGGGCCCTGAACCTGCCCGCCCCGCACAATCCGCTGTGGACGGACGCGGCCCGGTACGGGCCCGCCGACCCGGAACTGCGCGAGGCCGCGGAGCTGTGTTTCGCGGCGGCGCTGGAGGCGCTGCCCCGGCTCGGCGCCACCGCCGAGGTGACCAACGCGGTGGCCGCGTACCGCGACCGCTATGTCGCCCGGGGCCGCTGTCCGGCCCACGACCTGCTGGACCGGCTGGACGGCGGCGACCCGCGCCCCGCCCGGTCCGGCCGCACCGGGGGCACCCCCACCGCCCACGGGAGGAAGGACATCCGCACATGACCGCCCCCGAGACCGACACCACGACGGCAGGGACGACGGAGCCGGACACCGAGGCGCTGCGGGAGCGCGCGCTGACCTCGCTGACCACCGCCCGTGCCCGCACCACGCTGCTGACCGGCTGTGTCGAGGACCCGGACCTCACCGCCCAGCACTCGCCGCTGATGTCCCCGCTGGTGTGGGACCTCGCCCACATCGGCAACCAGGAGGAGCTGTGGCTGCTGCGGGCGGTCGGCGGCCGGGACGCCATGCGCCCCGAGATCGACAGCCTCTACGACGCCTTCGAGCACCCGCGCGCCGAGCGGCCCGCACTGCCGCTGCTGCCACCCGCCGAGGCCCGGCACTACGCGGCCGAGGTGCGCGGCCGGGTCATGGACCTGCTGGAGAAGGCGGACTTCCACGGCACCCGGCTGACCGAGGCCGGTTTCGCCTTCGGGATGATCGCCCAGCACGAACAGCAGCACGACGAGACCATGCTGATCACCCATCAGCTCAGGAAGGGCCCGCAGGCGCTCACCGCACCGGACCCCGGACCGGCTCCGCTGTTCACCGGTCCCGCCGAAGTGCTGGTGCCCGGTGGCCCGTTCACCATGGGCACCTCGGCCGAGCCGTGGGCGCTGGACAACGAACGCCCGGCGCACGCCCGGGAGGTGGCACCGTTCTGGATCGACACCACCCCGGTGACGAACGCGGCGTACCAGGCGTTCATCGAGGACGGCGGCTACGACACAGAGCGCTGGTGGACACCGGAGGGCTGGACCCACATCAAGCAGCACACGATCACGGCCCCGCTGTTCTGGCGCCGGGACGGCGACCGCTGGCTGCGCCGCCGTTTCGGGGTGACCGAGGCGGTCCCGCCGGACGAGCCGGTGCTGCACGTGTGCTGGTACGAGGCCGACGCCTACGCCCGCTGGGCCGGGCGCCGGCTGCCCACCGAGGCGGAGTGGGAGAAGGCCGCCCGGCACGATCCGGCCACCGGCCGCTCGATGCGCTACCCGTGGGGCGACGCGGACCCGGCGCCGGAACACGCCAACCTGGGCCAGCGGCACCTCAGGCCCGCCCCCGCCGGCAGCTATCCCGCCGGTGAGTCCCCGCTCGGGGTACGCCAGTTGATCGGTGATGTGTGGGAGTGGACGGCGAGCGACTTCCTGCCGTACCCGGGGTTCCAGGCCTTCCCGTACAAGGAGTACTCGGAGGTGTTCTTCGGCTCCGACCACAAGGTGCTGCGCGGCGGGTCGTTCGCCGTGGACCCGGTGGCCTGCCGGGGCACGTTCCGCAACTGGGACTACCCGATCCGGCGGCAGATCTTCTCCGGGTTCCGCACCGTCCGCTCGGCGGCCGTCTGATGTGCCGTCACCTGGCCTATCTGGGGCCCGAGGTACCGCTCGGCCGGATCCTCGTGGAGCCCGAGCACAGCCTGTTGCGCCAGTCGTGGGCGCCCCGGCGGCAGCGCTACGGGACCGTCAACGCCGACGGTTTCGGGGCCGGCTGGTACGCCCCGGACGATCCGGTCCCGGCGCGCTACCGGCGTGCGGGACCGATCTGGGCGGACCTGTCCTTCGCCGACCTGGCCCGGGTGGTGCGCTCCGGCTGCGTACTGGCCGCCGTACGGGACGCGACGCTCGCGGGCGCGGACGCGGAGGCCGCCGCGGCGCCCTTCGCGTCGGGCCGGTGGCTGTTCAGCCACAACGGCGTCCTCGCGGGCTGGCCCGACTCTGCGGCCCCGCTGGTGTCCGCGCTGCCCCCGGTCGAGCTGCTGTCGCTGCAGGCCCGTACCGACTCGGCGTTCGTCTGGGCGCTGGTCCTGCACCGGCTGCGCTCGGGCGACGAGCCGGAACAGGCCCTCGGTGAAACGGTTCGGCAGCTGGCTGGGGCGGCCCCCGCCTCCCGGCTCAACCTGCTGCTGACCGACGGCGCGACGATCGCCGCCACCGCCTGGGGCGACACCCTCTGGTACCGCACGGAGCCAGGCCTGAGCACGGTCGTCGCCTCCGAGCCCTACGACGACGATCCGCTCTGGCAGGAGGTCCCCGACCGCACCGTGCTCACCGCGAGCCGCGCCGGCGTGCTGCTCGCACCGCTGGAGGATCCCGCGTCCTCCCCCACTCTCGACTGCGCTCGAGCGGGGGGACCCCCATCAACGAAGGAGCCCTGTACGTGAGCCCCCTGCACGTCACCCGCACCCTCCCCGAGGACGCGACGGACGCCGCGCTGCGCGCCGACGTCCGGCACGGCCTCACCGTCAATCCCAAGTGGCTGCCGCCCAAGTGGTTCTACGACGCCCGGGGCAGCGAACTGTTCGAGCAGATCACCGAGCTGCCCGAGTACTACCCCACCCGCGCCGAGCGCGAGATCCTCGCCACCCGGTCCGACGAGATCGCCGCGGCCAGCGGGGCACGCACACTGATCGAACTCGGCTCGGGCTCATCGGAGAAGACCCGCTACCTCCTCGACGCGCTCGCCCCGGCGGCATACGTCCCGGTCGACGTCAGCGAGAGCGCCCTCACCCAGGCCGGGAAGGCGCTGGTCGCGGACCACCCGGACCTCGCCGTCCACGCGCTGATCGCCGACTTCACCGCCCCGCTGACCCTGCCCGCCACCCCCGGGCCGCGGCTGCTTGCCTTCCTCGGCGGCACGATCGGCAACCTGCTGCCCGACGAACGCGCGCGGTTCCTGGCCTCCGTGCGCGCGCTGCTCACGCCGGGTGACGGGCTGCTGCTCGGCACGGACCTGGTCAAGGACGAACGGGTGCTGGTCCGGGCGTACGACGACGCGGCCGGGGTGACGGCCGCGTTCAACAAGAACGTGCTGTCCGTCGTCGACCGCGAGCTGGGCGCCGACTTCGACCCGGACGCCTTCGACCATGTGGCGCTGTGGGACGCCGAGCGGGAATGGATCGAGATGCGGCTGCGCTCCCGTACCGCACAGACCGTGAAGGTGCCCGCGCTGGACCTCGCCGTGGACTTCGCGGCGGGCGAGGAGCTGCGCACCGAGGTGTCGGCCAAGTTCCGCAAGGACGGCGTGAGGGCCGAACTGGCCACAGCGGGCCTGGAGTTGACTCACTGGTGGACGGACGCTCAGGGTCGCTTCGCGCTGTCGCTGAGCGTGCTGCGGTGAGCCGGACGTAAGGAACGGGACGCACGGCGGGCATGTGACCGCCGTGCGGTCCGGGCGCGGATGCGGCACCGTGGAGTACGGCGTGACACGAGAGGAGCACCCGCATGTCGAACCACACCTACCGGGTCACCGAGATCGTCGGCACCTCGCACGAGGGCGTCGACCAGGCCATCCGCAACGGCATCGCCCGCGCCGACCAGACCCTGCGCAATCTGGACTGGTTCGAGGTGACGCAGATCCGGGGCCAGATCGAGAACGGACGGATCGAGCACTACCAGGTGGGCCTGAAGGTGGGTTTCCGCATCGAGGACGGCGACTGAGGGCGGCCGCCGGCCGTCAGGTACGCCCTTCGCGTTCCTGCGCCTCTTCCAGTGCGGCGGACTTCGCGGCCCAGCGGGCCCGCACCACGGTGAACCCGGCACGTTCGGCGTCGTCGCAGACCAGCTCGTCGTCGTCCACGACGACCCGCACCTCCCGGTCCCGCGCGAGCCGGCGCAGGATCTCCAGCTTGGTGAACCGGGCCGGCCTGCGGTCGGCGTTGCTCCGCATGTGCACCCGCCCCTCGGGCAGCCCGTGGTGCGCGAGCCACTCCAGGGTGTCCCGGCGGTACCGCTCGGGCCGGCCCGTCAGATAGACGACCTCGCACTCCCGGGCGCTCTCCACCGCCAGCGCCACCCCCTCGGCGAGCGGCGGATCCGCGGGCGCGGCGGCGAAGAACGCGCCCCACTCCCGCGGCCGGCTCTCCAGGAAGTGCTGCCGGTGAGCGGTGTCGGCCAGGGTGTTGTCGAGGTCGAACACGGCAAGCGGACGCCTGATGTCTGTCACAGGGTCACCCTAGCCAGGCGTTTCGGGACCGACGCCGGAACGCCTCGGGAATCATCCGGCCGTCAGGGTGTTGAAGCCTGCGTGAGCAGTACGACGATCGCGCGGACCCCGTTCTCCGTCCTCGACCGTTCCCGCGCCCGGCAGGGGCGTCCGCCCGCCGAGGCGCTGCGTGACACCCTCACGCTGGCGCGCGAGGCGGAGGCGCTCGGATACCACCGCTTCTGGGTGTCCGAGCACCACGGCGTGCCCGGCGTCGCCGGCTCCGCGCCGACCGTGCTCGCCGCCGCGGTCGCGTCCGCGACCCGCACGATCCGGGTCGGCACCGGCGGCGTGATGCTGCCCAACCATCAATCCCTGGTCGTCGCCGAGCAGTTCGGCGTCCTGGAGTCCCTGTTCCCCGGGCGGATCGACATGGGGCTCGGGCGTTCCGTCGGCTTCACCGACGGGGTGCGCAGGGCGCTCGGCCGGGACAAGGAGGACGCCGAGGACTTCGCGACACGGCTCGGGGAGCTGCTGGGCTGGTTCGAGGGAACCTCGCCGACCGGGGTGCGGGCGCGCCCCGCGGAAGGTCTGCGGGTGCCGCCGTTCGTGCTGGCCATGGGCGAGGGCGCGCGGATCGCGGCACGTGCCGGACTGCCGATGGTGATCGGCGATCTGCGCGGCCGGGAGAGGCTGCTGCGCGGCATCGACCAGTACCGTGCGCTGTTCCGCCCCTCCCCCTGGGCGTCCGAGCCGTACGTCGTGATCTCCGGCACGGTCGCCGTCGCGGGCACGGAGGAGGAGGCCCGGCGGCTGCTGGTACCGGAGGCCTGGTCGATGGCGTACTCCCGCACCCACGGCACCTTCCCGCCCCTCGCTCCGGCCGAGGAGATCGAGGCCCGCCCGATGACCGCGAAGGAGCGCGGCTTCTACGAGGCCGCTCTCGCCGGCCACATCGCCGGCACCGGCGAGCAGGTCGCCCATGCGCTGGAGACGGTGCTGAAGGAGACGGGGGCGGACGAGGTCCTGGTCACCACGAGCACGTACGACCGTCCGGCGCTGCTGGATTCCTACCGGCGGCTCGCCGGTCTCCTCACGCCGGGCCGCTGAGGTCCCGCGCTCCCGAGATGCGAACCCGGCCGGGGCCGGTGACCCTGGGAGGGGAAGCCGCAAGCGACGAGGAGGGCTGCCATGTCCTTCATGGACAAGATCAAGGGGATGCTCAAGGGCCATGAGGACATGGCCGACAAGGGCATCGACAAGGGCGGCGACTACATCGACCAGCGCACCGGGGACAAGTACCAGTCGCAGGTCGACACCGGCCAGGACAAGCTGAGGGACGAGTTCGGCACCCGGCCGAACCGGGACAACCCGCCGCAGTCGTAGCGTACGGGGGCGGCTAGAGTTCCCCCCATGCACAGCCCCCGCGACCCGCACGACCCCTGCGTCCGCGTACGCGGAGCCCGTGAGCACAACCTCAAGGGCGTCGACGTGGACATCCCCCGGGACGTACTGGCCGTGTTCACCGGCGTGTCCGGCTCGGGAAAGTCGTCCCTGGCGTTCGGCACGATCTACGCCGAGGCTCAGCGGCGGTACTTCGAGTCGGTCGCGCCGTACGCGCGCAGGCTGATCCACCAGGTCGGGGCGCCCAAAGTCGGGGAGATCACCGGGCTGCCGCCCGCGGTCTCGCTGCAGCAGCGCCGCTCGGCCCCCTCCTCCCGTTCCTCGGTGGGCACGGTCACCAATCTCTCGAACTCGCTGCGCATGCTGTTCTCCCGTGCCGGGGAGTATCCGGCGGGCGCGGACCGGCTCGATTCGGACGCCTTCTCGCCGAACACGGCGGCCGGGGCCTGCCCGGAGTGCCACGGCCTGGGCCAAGTGCACCGCACCACCGAGGAGTTGCTGGTGCCGGACCCCTCGCTGTCCATCCGCGAGGGTGCCGTCGCCGCCTGGCCCGGTGCCTGGCAGGGCAAGAACCTGCGTGACATCCTCGACGCGCTCGGCCATGACGTGGACCGGCCCTGGCGCGAGCTGCCCGCGCGGGAGCGGGAATGGATCCTGTTCACGGACGAGCAGCCGGTCGTCACCGTCCACCCGGTGCGGGACGCCGACCGCATCCAACGGCCGTACCAGGGCACGTACATGAGCGCCCGCAGGTATGTGCTGAAGACCTTCTCGGACACCAAGTCCGCGTCGCTGCGGGCGAGGGCGGAACGGTTCCTGACCAGCGCCCCGTGCCCGGTGTGCGGGGGCAGCCGGCTGCGGCCCGAGGCGCTCGCGGTGACCTTCGAAGGCCGGAGCATCGCCGAACTGGCCGCGCTGCCGCTGACCGACCTGGCCGCCCTGCTGGACGGCGGCGGCGAGGCGGGCACCGAGACCGTCCGGGTCCTCACCGAGGACCTCACCTCCCGGATCGCACCGGTGGTCGAGCTGGGCCTCGGCTATCTGAGCCTGGACCGCGCCACTCCCACCCTGTCGGCCGGTGAGCTGCAACGGCTGCGGCTGGCCACGCAGCTGCGGTCCGGGCTGTTCGGCGTGGTGTACGTGCTGGACGAGCCGTCCGCAGGACTGCACCCGGCGGACACCGAGGCACTGCTGACCGTGCTGGACCGGCTGAAGGCCGCGGGCAACTCGGTGTTCGTGGTGGAGCACCATCTGGAGGTGGTGCGCGGCGCCGACTGGCTGGTGGACGTGGGCCCCGGCGCGGGCGAGCACGGCGGACGCGTGCTGTACAGCGGGCCGCCGGCCGAGCTGGCGTCGGTCGAGGAGTCGGCGACGGCCGCGTTCCTCTTCGACGAGTCACCGGGTCCCGCACGTGCAGTCCGCGAGCCGCGCGGCTGGCTGACGGTGGGTCCGGTGACCCGGCACAACCTGCGCGCGGTGACGGCCGAGTTCCCGCTCGGCGCCTTCACCGCCGTCACCGGGGTCTCCGGCTCCGGAAAGTCCACGCTGATCGGTGAGTTGACGGAGGAGCTGGCGGGGGTGGACCGGCTGGTCCGGGTCGACCAGAAGCCGATCGGGCGCACCCCGCGGTCCAACCTGGCCACCTACACCGGTCTGTTCGACGTCGTACGCAAGGTGTTCGCCGAGACGCAGGAGGCGCGAGCGCGCGGGTACGGCGTGGGCCGGTTCTCCTTCAACGTGGCGGGGGGACGCTGCGAGACGTGCCAGGGCGAGGGGTTCGTGAGCGTCGAGCTGCTGTTCCTGCCGAGCACGTACGCGCCCTGCCCGGACTGCGGCGGTGCCCGCTACCACCCCGGGACACTCGAAGTGTCGTACCGGGGGCGGAACATCGCCGAGGTGCTCGATCTGACGGTGGAGGCCGCGGCGGAGTTCTTCGCCGGCATCCCGGCCGCCGCCCGCAGCCTGGGCACCCTGCTCGACGTGGGCCTCGGCTATCTGCGGCTCGGTCAGCCGGCGACCGAGCTGTCCGGCGGCGAGGCGCAGCGGATCAAGCTGGCGAGCGAGCTGCAGCGCGGGCGGCGCGGGCACACCCTCTATCTGCTGGACGAGCCGACGACCGGCCTGCACCCTGCCGATGTGGAGGTGCTGATGGAGCGCCTGCACGGGCTGGTCGACGCCGGGCACACCGTCGTGGTGGTCGAGCATGACATGACGGTGGTCGCGGGCGCGGACTGGGTGATCGACCTGGGCCCCGGCGGAGGTGACCGGGGCGGGCGGATCGTGGCGGCGGGGGCACCGGAGCGGGTGGCCCGGGCGGAGGGCAGCGCGACGGCGCCCTTCCTGGCCCGGGTCATGCCCTGAACGGGACGCTCAGGTACTGAGCAACCGGTTGAAGAACGAACGATAGCGGCGCAGCGCTCCGCGGAGTTCCTCGGTGTCGACCCGCTCGCCGTGGCTCCACTGGGCCTCCAGGTCCTTCTTGTGCTGGGCGAAGGTGGATGCCAGGGCCTGCATGACATCCGCCACGAGTGTGTCGGCGTCGTGCACGGCCTCGCGGGGATCGTCCACGAACTTGTTCTGGGTCTGCTGCCACCGGTCGCGGAACCGGCGCTCCTCGTCATCCGTCAGCAGCTGCGGAACCTCCTCGTCCGAGGCGGTCGGGGCCTCGGGGGCCTCGGCGTCGGCTCCACCCGTGACGGAGTCGCCACCCGCGCCCTCCGACGCGGTGCTCTCCCCGGGATAGACGGGGGCTCCTGAGGATGCCGGCTCCGCCTCCGGGCCGGTGGTGGACGGCTGGGCGAGGTCCTCGGTGGACAGACCGCCGGTGGTGCGGTCCTCGTCCTCGTTTCTGTGCATGGCGTTCCTCCATGCGGGGTCGTGGTCGTGGTCAGGACCGGGCGGGCTGCGCCCGGCCGCCGCCGTCGGAGAGCAACTCGTCGAACAGGGCGCGGTAGTGCACCATGGCACCCCGCAGCTGCTCGGTCGTCGCCTGCTTGCGGGTGGTGAGGGTCTCCACCTCGTGCGCGGCCCGGTAGTGCTCCAGCGTGGCGCCGTGCTCCACCGAGAGGTCCTTCAGCTGCTGCTCGAATCCCTCGGTCGGGTATCCGCGCTCGTGCATCAGGGAGGTCACCAGCCGGTCCGCGTCGTGCACCGCGTCCTCCGGCCGGTCGACGAACTCCTCCTGGACACTGCTCCACTCCCGCGTGTAGCGGTCCCGTGAGACGGTGGGCAGCGGTTTGATCTCCAGCGAGTCGTGTCGCCGCTCGCGGGCCCTGAGCTCACGCTCTGCGGCGAGCCGGCTGTCGGATCCCTCGACCGTCCGTTCGTACTCCGGGCCGAAGCGCTGACGGAGGTGACGGCGGCGCATCAGCAGTGCGGCCGCCACAGCGGCCAGAGCGACCACCACCACGATCGGGATGATGATCGCCAGAAGCGTTCCCGTGGACATGGCCACACGCTCCTCAGGGAGTAGTGATGTGCACTGTCCGTCTTCCCATTCGCCCGATATGTAAGCTTTCTCGGCGATGGTCAGGCGGAGAGCAGGGCCTCGTGGGTCCAGGCGGGCTCCGGGGCGACCGGCTGGGCTGCGCGGGCGAGGGACCGGCGGTCGGCATGGGTGCCCGGCGGTATCACCGGGAGTGTCTCCACCTGCGCGATCAGGCCGCGCGTACGGGCCACCCGCCACAGGGATGCCAGCAGGGTGTCCTCGCCGACGAACGCCGCTGCCGTGCCGGCCGTACCGCCGTCCTGGGTGTAGCGGAGCCGCACCGGCTGCACGGGCGCGCCCGCGTCCAGCGCGGCCTGGAAGACCGCCCGGTGGAAGCGGCCGTGGGCCCGGCCGCACCAGGTGCTGCCCTCGGGGAACGCGGCCACGGCCGCCCCCTCGCGCAGCGACCCGGCGATCCGGGCCACCGTCCCGGGCAGGGCACGCAGCCGGTCCCGCTCGATGAACAGGACCCCGCCGCGCGCGGCCAGCGCGCCCGCCACCGGCCACTGCCGGATCTCGGTCTTGGCCAGCATCCGGGCGGGCCGTACGGCGGTCAGCAGCGGGATGTCCAGCCACGAGACATGGTTGGCGACCAGCAGCAGCCCGCCGGCCGGTGCGGCGGGACCGGTGCGGCGGACCCGGACCCCGATGGCCCGCACGATCGCCCGGCACCACCGCCCGACCCACTCGGCGGGGATCCTCCCGCCGAGCGGTGACAGCGCGATCCCGGCCAGCAGCAGGACCACGACAGCGGCCAGCCGCAGCACGGCCCGGGGTACGGCCGCGGCGGCCGGGGCCGGCTCCACACAGGCGCCCGGGGTGCAGGGCGCGCTGGGCAGCCAGACGCTCATCAGGCCGGCACGAGGGAGAGGAAGTGCCGCAGATAGCGCGGGTTGACCCGGCGCATCGACAGCAGCACATACAGGTCGGCGACCCCGAAGTCCGGGTCGTGCGCGGGCGCGCCGCACACCCAGGCACCGAGGCGCAGGTAGCCGCGCAGCAGGGCGGGCAGCTCGCTGTGCCCGGCCGGGGTCTCGGCGTTCGGGACCCACGGCAGCAGCGGCCGTACCCGGAACTCCTCGGGCCCGAGGTGCTTGGCACTCACCCGCTCCCAGGTGGCCGTCGCGAGGGCGCCGCCGTCGGCGAGCGGCACCGAGCAGCAGCCCGCCAGCCACTCGTGCCCGCGGTCGGTCATGTAGCGGGCTATCCCGGCCCAGATCAGGCTGATGACGGCGCCGTCGCGGTGGTCGGGGTGCACACAGGAGCGGCCGACCTCGACCAGTCCGGGCCGGATCCCGTCGAGCGCGGCCAGCTCGAACTCGCCCTCCGAGTAGAGCCGCCCGGCGACCGCGGCCCGCTCCGGCGGCAGCAGCCGGTAGGTGCCGACGACCTGCCCGGTGGCGGTGTCGCGGACCAGCAGGTGGTCGCAGTGGGCGTCGAAGGCGTCGACGTCCAGTCCCGGCTGCGGCGTGGCCAGCAGGGCCCCCATCTCACCGGCGAAGACGTCGTGCCGCAGCCGCTGCGCGGCCCGCACGTCGTCCTCGTCACGGGCGAGGGTGACCGTGTAGCGGGTCGGTGCCGCGGGCTGTGGGGGGCGGTCGAGGGTGGAAACGCCGGTCATGGCTCTCTCCTGGTCATGGGCCGGTTCGGCGACGGCGGCGGGCTGGGCGGTATCGGCCCGCCGCTCCTTTTCTTCCGACGCCGGTTGGCGTGCGCGTGACCTGAGCGGGGAGAGCGGATGTGGGAATGCTGAACGCCGGGAGCGGCGCTACCTCTTCCCCGCCTTCCGGGTGGCCCTCAGCCACTCCTTGTTCATGTGGGTGATCGACATCAGCGGAATGCCCTTGGGACAAGCGGTCGCGCACTCACCCGTCAGCGTGCACCCGCCGAACCCCTCCTCGTCCATCTGCGCCACCATGTCCAGCACCCGGGTCTCCCGCTCGGGCGCGCCCTGTGGCAGCACGTTCAGGTGGTTGACCTTGGCGGAGGTGAACAGCATCGCCGCCCCGTTGGGACACGCGGCCACACACGCCCCGCACCCGATGCACTCCGCGTGCTCGAAGGCGAAGTCGGCGTCCGCCTTCGGCACCGGCGTGGCGTGCGCCTCCGGCGCGGACCCGGTCGGCGCGGTGATGTAGCCGCCGGCCTGGATGATCCGGTCGAAGGCGGAACGGTCGACCACCAGGTCCTTGATCACGGGGAAGGCCGCCGCCCGCCACGGCTCGATGTCGATCGTGTCGCCGTCCTCGAAGGACCACATGTGCAGCTGGCAGGTCGTCGTCCGCTCCGGTCCGTGCGCCTCGCCGTTGATGACGAGCGAGCACGCGCCGCAGATGCCCTCGCGGCAGTCGTGGTCGAAGGCGACCGGTTCCTCGCCGGAGAGGATGAGCTGTTCGTTGAGGACGTCAAGCATCTCCAGGAAGGACATGTCGGACGAGATGCCGTCCACCTCGTATGTGGACATGGCGCCTTCGGCGTCGGCGTTCTTCTGGCGCCAGACGCGCAGGGTGAGCTTCATGCGTAGCTCCGCTGGGTGGGATGGACGTACTCGAAGACCAGGTCTTCCCTGTGCAGGACGGGTGCCACGCCGGTGCCGGTGAACTCCCAGGCCGCCGCGTAGCCGAACTCGTCGTCCTTGCGCGCGGCCTCGCCGTCCGGGGTCTGGGACTCCTCGCGGAAGTGGCCGCCGCAGGACTCGGCGCGGTGCAGCGCGTCGAGGCACATCAGCTCGGCGAGCTCCAGGTAGTCGACGATGCGGTTGGCCTTCTCCAGCGACTGGTTGAACTCCTCGCCGGTGCCCGGGACCTTGATGCGCCGCCAGAACTCCTCGCGGATCTGCGGGATGCGCTCCAGGGCCTTGCGCAGTCCGGCGTCGGTGCGGGCCATGCCGCAGAACTCCCACATCAGCTCGCCGACTTCGCGGTGGAAGGAGTCCGGGGTGCGGTCGCCGTCCACGGACAGCAGCAGGTTGAGCCGGTCCTCGGTCTCGGCCAGCACCTCCTGCACCACGGGGTGTTCGCCGGTGACCGGCTCCTGGTGCGGGTTGCGGGCCAGGTAGTCGTTGATGGTGGCCGGCAGCACGAAGTAGCCGTCGGCCAGGCCCTGCATGAGCGCGGAGGCGCCGAGGCGGTTGGCGCCATGGTCGGAGAAGTTGGCCTCGCCGATCGCGAACAGGCCCGGGATGGTGGTCTGCAGGTCGTAATCGACCCACAGGCCGCCCATCGTGTAGTGCACCGCCGGGTAGATCCGCATCGGCACCTCGTACGGATCCTCGTCGGTGATCCGCTGGTACATGTCGAAGAGGTTGCCGTACTTGGCCTCGACCGCCTTGCGGCCCATCCGCTCGATCGCGTCGGCGAAGTCGAGGTAGACGCCCTGGCCGCCGGGGCCCACTCCCCTGCCCTCGTCGCAGACGTTCTTCGCGGCGCGGGAGGCGATGTCCCGCGGGACCAGGTTGCCGAAGGACGGGTAGATGCGCTCCAGGTAGTAGTCGCGCTCGTCCTCGGGAATCTGGTTCGGCGGGCGGGTGTCGCCCTTGGCCTTGGGCACCCAGATCCGGCCGTCGTTGCGCAGCGACTCGCTCATCAGCGTCAGCTTGGACTGGTGGTCGCCGGTGCGCGGGATGCAGGTGGGGTGGATCTGCGTGAAGCAGGGGTTGGCGAAGTACGCGCCGCGCCGGTGCGCCCGCCAGATGGCGGTCGCGTTGGAGTTCATGGCATTGGTCGACAGGTAGAAGACGTTTCCGTAACCGCCGCTGGCGAGTACGACGGCGTCCGCGAAGTAGGTGTCGATCCTGCCGGTGACCAGGTCACGGGCCACGATGCCGCGGGCCCGCCCGTCGACGACGATCAGGTCCAGCATCTCGGTGCGCGGGTGCATCTCCACGTTGCCCGCGGCGATCTGCCTGCTGAGGGCCTGGTAGGCGCCCAGCAGCAACTGCTGGCCCGTCTGGCCGCGGGCGTAGAAGGTGCGGGAGACCTGGACACCGCCGAAGGAACGGGTGTCGAGCAGGCCGCCGTACTCACGGGCGAAGGGCACGCCCTGGGCCACGCACTGGTCGATGATCTCGACGGAGATCTGTGCGAGGCGGTGGACGTTGGACTCGCGGGCGCGGAAGTCGCCGCCCTTGACGGTGTCGTAGAACAGCCGGTGGATCGAGTCGCCGTCGTTGCGGTAGTTCTTCGCCGCGTTGATGCCTCCTTGCGCGGCGATGGAGTGGGCGCGGCGCGGGGAGTCCTGGTAGCAGAACTGGACGACGTGGTAGCCCTGTTCGGCCAGGGTGGCGCCCGCCGAGCCGCCGGCCAGGCCGGTGCCGACGACGATGATCGTGTGCTTGCGGCGGTTGGCGGGGTTGACCAGCTTGGCCTCGAATCGGCGCTTGTCCCAGCGCTCGTGGATCGGGCCGGACGGCGCCTTGGTGTCGGTGACCGGTTCGCCGGTCGGGTAGTTCACGTAGTCGGTCATGTCAGCTCACCACTCCGGTCATGACGCCCACGGGTACGGCGATGAAACCGGCCGTGAGCAGCAGCGCGAGGACGTTGGCGACGGTCTTCAGGGCGCGGTCGCGGGCGCGGCTGCCGACGCCGAGGGTCTGCGCGGCGCTCCAGAAGCCGTGCCGGATGTGCAGACCGAGCGCGAGCATCGCGACGATGTAGACGACGTTGCCGTACCAGGTGGAGAAGGTGTCGACCACGTTCTGGTACGGGTGGCCCTCCTGGAAGCCGCCGGAGTGCACGGTGCCGGTGGTCAGGTCCAGGATGTGCCAGACGATGAACAGGCCGAGGATGATGCCGCCCCAGCGCATGGTGCGGGTGGCATAGCTCGCCCGGGGCCTTGTGTGCACGTACTTGCTGGGCCGCGCCTTGATGTCGCGGCGGCTGAGCTGGTACGCGGACGTGGCGTGGGCGACCACGGCGACGACGAGGACGATCCGGATGAGCCAGAGCGTCCACTCGTAGTGCATGAAGGGTTCGCCGATGGTGCGCAGCCAGTGGGCGTAGTGGTTGAACTCGCCCGCCCCGAAGTAGATCTTCAGGTTCCCGATCATGTGCGCGACCAGGTACAGCAGCATGATCAGGCCGCTGACGGCCATCACCGCCTTCTTGCCGACGGAGGAGTCCCACATCGTGCGCGCCATGGACGTCCGTCGGTCCGTCCGCGTTGCCAGAGCCATGGACAGCACGCTAGGGGCGCACCACCCGATCGGTCCAAGACATGGTCCAGCTTGTTTCCATAGGCGGGAACTATCATTGCTGTATGCAGTTCCAGCAGCTCCAGTACTTCGTCGCCGTCGCCGAGACCCGGCACTTCACGCGCGCCGCCGAGCTGGTGCATGTCGCCCAGCCGTCGTTGTCGCAGCAGATCAAGGCGCTGGAGCGGGAGCTGGGCGCGGATCTGTTCCTGCGCGCCCGGGGCAACATCACGCTCACCGACGCCGGCGAGGCGCTGCTGCCGCTGGCCCGGCGCATCCTGGCCGACGCGGACACGGCGCGGTACGAGGTGCAGGAGCTGGTGCAGCTGCGGCGGGGCCGGGTACGGCTGGGGGCGACGCCGAGCCTGTGCACGGGTCTGCTGCCGGATGTGCTGCGCGCCTTCCACGACCGGTATCCCGGCATCCAGTTGCTGATCGAGGAGGGCGGCTCGCACGACCTGGTGCGGGAGCTGGCGCGCGGCGCCCTTGATCTCGCGTTGATCGTGCTGCCGCTGCCCACGCCGGCGCCCGCGCTGTCGACGGTGGAGCTGCTCCGGGAGGAACTGGTGGTGGTGTCCTCCCCCGAGGCACCGGCTCCCGGCCGGGGAGGACGGGCCGTGCACATCGGCGACCTGGAGGGTGAGCGGCTGGTGATGTTCCGGCACGGGTACGACCTGCGGGAGCTGACCGTGGCGGCATGTCGCTCCGCCGGGTTCGAGCCGGAGTTCGCGGTCGAGGGGGGTGAGATGGATGCGGTGCTGGGGTTTGTCCGGGCGGGGCTCGGTGTCGCCGTGGTTCCGCAGATGGTTGCCACCCGGGCTGGGCTGGGACTCAAGGTGACTCCGCTTGCCCGTCCCGGGCTGCATCGGACGATCGCGTTGGCTCACCGGAGCGATGTGGCTCCGCCGCGGGCTGCCAGGGAGTTGCAGCGGATGCTGCTGGAGCGGTGATGCCGGGCCGCTGACAGGGTGCCACCGCGCAGGCGGTGAGGCCGGCTGCAGCTCCCCAGGGACGCGGGGAGCCGCGTGACCGGCCACGACGGACCCGCAGCCGAAAACGGACCGGTCAGCCCGTTGCGTCCACCAACGCCAGGTCGTGGAGTCGTTCCGGTGGGCCCGGGCGGGCGTAGTACCAGCCCTGGGCGGTGTCGCAGCCCAGTATCCGGAGTTGTTCGGCCTGGGCGCCGGTTTCCACGCCCTCGACCGTCACGGCGAGGTCGAGGCTGTGGGCGAGGGAGACGATGCCCTCCACGATCTTCAGATCGACCGGATCGGCGGGGAACTGCTGCATGCCCCGGGTGAAGGAGCGGTCCAGCTTCAGGATGCGCACCGGGAGGCGGCGCAGGTTGGCGAGGTTGGAGTAACCGGTGCCGAAGTCGTCCAGGGCGATGTCGACGCCCATCTCGGCGAGCCGGTGCAGGGGTTTGAGCAGATCGTCGTCGGCTCCGATGAGCGCGGACTCGGTGACCTCCAGGCACAGGGCTTCCGGAGCGACCCCGGCCCGCTCCAGGATGTCGACGGTGTCCTGGACCAGGCGCGGATGGCTGAGCTGGCAGGGCGAGAGGTTGACGTTGATCCGCAGGGGCCCGGCGGCCTCGTCCTCGCCGTGCCGTTCTCGCCAGGCGCGGGCCTGCCGGATGGACTCCTCCAGGACCCAGCGGCCGAGCGGCACGATCAGGCCGGTGTGCTCGGCGAGCGGGATGAAACGGTCGGGGCCGAGCACGCCGTGCTGCGGATGCAGCCAGCGGACCAGGGCCTCGGCACCGCGCACGCTGCCGTCGCCGAGGTGGACGAGCGGCTGGTACTCGATGAAGAACTCGCCGCGCTCCAGGGCCGTCGGCAGGGCCGTGGTCAGACCGTGGCGGGTGATGGCGCGGGCGTCGGCCTCGGGGTCGGCGAGTTCGGAGCGGTTGCCGCCCGCCGACTTGGCCCGGTACATCGTGATGTCCGCGCTGCGCAGCACCTCGGCGGCGGTGCGCTCGCCGGCCGGGCCCTCGACGATGCCGAGGCTGCCGCGCACCATCAGATCGCGGCCGTCGATGCTGATCGGGGTGACCAGCGCGTTCATGATCCGCTCGGCCAGCTCGTCGACCTTGCGCGCGGTGCCGGGGCCGGTGGTCAGCGCCACGAACTCGTCGCCGCCTAGCCGGGCGACCATCTCGCCGGGCGCGGTCGCGCAGGACTGCAGCCGGTCGGCGACCTCCACCAGCAGCCGGTCGCCCGCCGCGTGCCCGAGGCTGTCGTTGACGGTCTTGAAGCCGTCCAGGTCGAGATAGCACAGGCCGAAGTGCTGCCCCTCACCCGCGTTCAGCACCTTCTCCAGGCGCTCGAAGAACAGCGTGCGGTTGGGCAGGCCGGTGAGCGCGTCGTGCGTCGCCTCGTAACGCAACCGGAGATTGAGCAGCCGGCGCTCGGTGGTGTCCTCCATGAGGGCGAGCTGGTACTGCGGTCTGCCGTCGGCGTCGCGCAGCAGGGAGACCGTCAGGTTGGTCCACAGGACCGTGCCGTCGGGCCGGTTGAAGGCTTTTTCGAGGTGGTAGTGCTCGCGCTCGCCGCGGACGAGTTCGTCGTAGAGCTTCCAGGTCTGCGGCGCGTCCTCCGGGTGCACCCAGTCCTGGACGCGGCGTCCGCGCAGGGCCTGGCCGGACTGCCCGAACATGCGCAGCAGCGCCTCGTTGACCTGGAGGACATTGCCGTCGAGGTCGGCGATGCCGATCCCTATGGCCGCGCCCTCGAAGACGGCGCGGAAGCGGGCCTCGCTGGCGTGCAGCGCCTGCGCGACCACGCCCTGGGCCTGCAGGGCGGCCTGGGCGATGGATTCCTGCTCGGCGAGGGTGCGCTCGCGCAGCGCCACGGCGTACCCGGCGGCCATCGCGTGCTGCAACCGCGAGGAGCGCAGGCGGGGTTCGTCCTGCGGACCGTCCCCGGCGCAGTACAGCACCAGATAGGCGTCGACGCAGTCCAGCGTCCGGGCGAGTGCCTCCGGGTCGGTGCAGTGCGCGCCGACCAGCGCGGCGCCGACCGCCTTCGCGCCGTCCGCGTCGAAGCCGTGCGCGCGCAGCAGCTCGCTCAACCGGCGTGCGAGGGGCAGGAGTTGTTCCTCGAACTCGGCGCGGGTCAGCGATGTGGAGGTCACCGGGTAGACCGCCCGGCTCCAGATCGTGGTGAACCGGCGCAGTCTGTCCTCCGGCCCGTCCGGCTCGGCCCTCACGCCGTACGCCCCACGCCGGCGAATCCGGAGAAGGCGAACGGATCCTCGTCCTCCGGCGCCGACTCCGGCCGCCAGTGCGGCATCGGCACCAGTCCCGGTTCCACCATGTCGTACCCCTCGAAGAACCGCGCGATCTCGTCGCGCGAGCGCATGATCAGCGGGTTGCGAATGTCCTTGTATACGTCCACCGCGCCCTCGGCCCGCTCGGCAGGCACCGGGATTCCCTCGTACGAGGCATGGGTGAGGATCAGCAGGCTGCCGGGCGCGAGCGCGTCGCGCAGCTCGGCCACCGCACCGTAGGGGTCGTCCGCGTCTTCCACGAAGTGCAGTATGGCAACGAGGAGGAGCGCGACTGGCCGGTTCAGGTCGATCAGCCGCTCGACCTGGGGACTGGACAGGATTTCCTGCGGCTTGCGCAGGTCCGCGGCGACGACGTCCGCGGTGTCGTCGGCCGCCAGTACCGCCTGGCTGTGTGCGACGGCGACCGGGTCGTGGTCGACGTAGACCACGCGGGCACCCGGTGCGGCCGCCTGGGCCACTTCGTGGACGTTGCCGAAGGTCGGGATGCCGGAGCCGATGTCGAGGTACTGGGTGATGCCCTCGCCGGCCGCGAACCGTACGGCGCGGCGCATGAACGCCCGGTTGGCCTGCATGATCTTCGGCAGCCCCGGCATGAACTCCATCGCCTTGCGGGCCGCTTCCCGGTCCACCTCGAAGTTGTGCGAACCGCCCAGGTAGTAGTCGTAGATCCGCGAGACGCTCGGCACCGAGATGTCGATGCTCCGGGGGGCCCAGGCGGGGCGCTCCATGTATCACTCCAAGGCGTAGGCGACAGGGACAGGCGATCCGGTGTTCGAGCTGAGGCTACTGATCGCCCGCGAAACGGGCGAGTCAAACCGGAAATTGACCGTCCGTTCCCGGTCACTGCCTGGGAAGTCACTGTCGCGTGTGCCGCGTTTTGCCCGTCTTGCGAATGCGGGTTGCGGGGGCCGGCCGGCACGGCGCCCGTGCCCCCTTTCGGGCACGCAAAACGGTCCGCCCCCTCCGTGCGGTGCGGAGGGGGCGGACCTGCGGTGGCGCTCCGGGCCGGGCGGGGCGATCGACCCTGGGGAGGTGATCTAGTTGCCCGGCGCGCCGACCGGCTTGCCGTCGGGCGAGACGGCGTACCAGGTGCCGCCCACGCCCTGACCGTTGGTGTCCCCGGGGGCCTTGTCGCCGGAGAAGGTGTAGATCGGCCAGCAGTTGACGGTCATCTGCTTCACTCCGTCGGGACGGGTGAAGCCCATCAGGCCCTTCTTCTTGACGCCCTGGGTGTCCTCGGGCTTGACGACGCCGACGGCCGGCCACTTCTCCAGGCAGGCACCGGTGCAGTTCGAGACGGACTTGGGCCAGGCCTTGTCCTTCATGAAGCGGTAGACCGTCCTGCCGTTCTTGTCCACGACGATGTCGCCGAGCTTGGGGTCCTTGCGCACGGACAGCCCCGGCAGGGAGGACAGGGAGGCCTTCTTGCCGTTGGGGGCGAGCGCGAACCACTTGCCCCCCACGCCCTGGCCGTTGACGTCACCGGCGTTGACGTCCTTGACGTAGCGGTAGGCGGGCCAGCCGCCGATGGTGAGCTGCTTGCTGCCGTCGGCGCGGGTGACCTCACCCAGCAGCGCCTTGTCGATGCCGGCGCCGGCCGTGGCGTCGTCGGCGGGTACCGGCGGCCAGGTGGTGGCACAGTCACCGTTGCAGTTCGACTTGGGCGGGTTCGCGGTGTCCTTGTCGAACCGGTACAGGGTGAGGCCGGAGCCGTCGGTCAGTACGTTGCCCAGGTCCGGGTTGGCGGCCACGGTCAGCTTGCCCGCGGGGGCGGCCTTGGTCGGGGAGCTGGAGGCCTGGTTGCCGTCGGCACCGTAGCCGTTGCCCGTTCCGGTACCGGCACCGGTGGTCGGGCTGCCCGCGGGTGCCGTGGCCCCGACGTTCTGGGCCGCCGACGCCGGAGTGGTGCTGTTGTCCTGACCGCACGCCGTCGTCAGCGCCAGCACCGAAGCGGCTGTGGCCACCAGTGAGGCGGTCCGCCAGGAGGTCTTCATGTCCAACTCCCCATTATCGCCTGGATGTTGCAGCGCTCTGCTGCGCCGCCGCACGGCCATTGGTACGCACCGAGGGGGTCGGAGCGTTCAACGGGGACGAGAAGTTCTTCGGGAAATTCTTCGGGCAATTCCTTCCGGACCCCGCCCGGTCGTGTGACGCGCGCCGCCGCGGGAGGCTCGTACAGGCGTACATGTCGCGCCAACTGCACACTTCACCTATTCAAACCATTGATCGCATCATGTCCTCCCTTCGGAGCAATCCCGGCGCACTCCGGCATACGGCCGGGTTCGGCACCCCATGATCTTCGTCGTGCATGGACCCGAAGCGACCCGACGCGCGCCCGCCGTACGGGCGTTGGCTCTGGTGACGCTGACCTGGACCCTGGTGGGCTGCCCGGTCGGCAGTGCGTCGGCCGACGCCTGTGCGTACGCCTCCACGGGCCCGGACGGCACGGTGGCGACGGCCTACGCCGGCAGCCACCACTGGCCCGCACCGCCGCCGTGCCCCGAGCCCACCCCGCCGACGCCCAGCCCCACACCCACACCCACACCCACGCCGCCCCCGTCGCCCAAGCCGCCGAAGCCGACGCCGGCTCCGCGCCCGGTGCCGAAACCCACCCCGAAGCCGAAGCCGCCGCCGAGGCCCGCCCCGGCTCCACCGGCACCACGGCCGGCACCACGACCGACACCGACGCCGACGTCCACCCCCACACCCGCGCCCACGCCGACGCCCACCCCCAAGCCGACGCCGAGGCCGCCGGCGACGCCCGTGAGCTATCCGGCGTACCACCCGCACCCCACCGCACACACCGCGCCCGGCCACACCTCGCCGGTCACCTACGTCCTGCTCATCACCGTTCCGGCGATCGTCGCCGTCGCGGCCCTGCGCCCGCGCTGACGCGTCGGCCGCTCACTTCTGGAGGCACCTGTTGTCGGATTGGCTTGTTCTCGTCCTCGCGATGCTGGCGGCCTGTGCCGTGGTGATCGTCGTCACCGTCGTACGGCACAAGCGGGCTCCCGAGGACGAGGACCCCAACGAGACCCCGGACGTCATCGAGTACATGACGATGTGGATCGGCGTCGTGTACGCCATCGTCCTCGGTCTGGCCATCGCGGGCGTGTGGGAGGCGCGCAGTTCGGCCCAGGACTATGTGCAGTCCGAGGCGCAGGCGCTGCATGAGATCTCGGAGCGGGTCCGGGTCTATCCGCCGGAGGTCCGTGACCGGATCCGGGACGATGTCAACACCTATGTCGGCTACGTCGTGCATCACGAGTGGAAGACGATGGCCCGCGACGGGCGCGTCACCGACCACGGCGGCGAACTGCTGCAGAAGGTCCGCCAGGACGTCACCGACTACCAGCCGAAGAACGACTTCGAGGCGCAGACCTACCAGCCGCTGCTGGACCAGATCTCCGCCGCCGACCAGGCGCGCAACGCCCGCGCCGACTCCACCGGGGCCACCATGCCGCCGGTGGTGTGGTGGGGACTGCTCACCGGGGCGCTGGTCACCGTCGGCATGGTGTTCGCGCTGCAGATCCGGCGCACCAAACGCGAGTTGGTACTGGCCGGGCTGTTCTCCGCGACCATCGCGTTCATGCTGTTCCTCATCTGGGACTTCGACGCCCCCTACAGCCGGGGCATCGCGGTGACCGCGGAACCGTTGGTGAACCTCTTCCCCGGCGTCACCGGATAGCCCCCGGCCGAGCCGCGTGCCCGAGGCCGCCGTCGCCCCGGTTCCCGCCAGGGACCGGGGCCATCGCCGTGTGTCGTGCGCTGTGTGAAGAGGCGGGGCGGCGGGCCGGGAGACAGGGCGTCAGACCCTCCTCACGTGTCGCCGGCGGAACAGGAACGTACCGCCTCCGAGGACCGCGGAGGCCACGAGTCCGCTGCCGATGGCGACATCCTCGGGCGTGGCACCGGTGGAGATGCTGCCGCCGAGACCACCCTGGACGCCGCCGATCACGGTGAACGCGTCCGGCCGGGTCAGGCTTCTGCCGTCACAGCGGACCGTGATGGCGTACCGGCCGGGGCGGGCGTCGTGGTCGATCCAGGTGGTGCCGCGGGAGGTGTCGTCGTGGAACGGGTTGAGCTGGGTGGGAGGGAAGACGCGGGAGGTCGCCGTGCCGCCCCGGCAGCCGTCCACGCTGATGGTGAGCCGGCCGCCGGCCGTGACCACAGTGGGCACGACGTGGATGTCCCAGGGGCCTCGGAAGTCGTCACCCCGGCCGCCGTTGCCGCGGCCGCCGAATTCTTCACCACGTCCGAAGTCGTCACCGTGGCCCCGGTCACGACCCTCGTCTCCATGGCCCCGCTCACCGTGGCGGTTGCCGTTGCTGAAGTGACCGTTGAGGTTGAAGTTTCCGCTGAAGCCGCTGTCCGGGTCGAAGCCCCCGCCGGGCAGCACACCCACGCCGGGTGCGATGCCCACGCCGGGCGCCACGCCGACGCCGGGGTTCACTCCCACGCCGGGGTTCACTCCCACGCCGGGGTTCACTCCCACGCCGGGAGTGGACGGGCCGCCGCCGTTGCCCATGCCGTCCGCGACGGCCACAGGGGCGGCGAGCCCGAGCATGGCGACCGCGGTGCATGCCGCCGCCAGGGCACGTTGATTTCGCATGTGATCCTCCGCGGGAGGCGCCCCGGGTCCCGTTCCCGGTGGATCGGCGAGAAAACACCTCCCGGGAAGACCCTCAAGCTCGCGGAACACGCCCGCATGTCGAGAATCGTCCGTCCTGGTGAGACGACACGCCGACGAAAAAGCACACAATCTGATATTCCCGCAGGTCACGGACCGTCAGAAAATTCCTGGGAACGGCAACTCGGATGGCGCACCACAAGGCCTCTCGGCCACCCGTTCGCCACTTGCCCCGTCGTCCGGCGCCCGCGCGGGATTTAGCGTTTTCCCAAGCGTGCGGGACGTGGCGACGACCGCGTCGAGAGGGGATGGCGAATGTCTGCGTCCGAGCTGGCCGAGCTTGCCGAGGCGGAGGAGCGGCGGAAGAGGCGCGCCCCGTGGGGCGTGATAGCGCTTCTTCTGCTGACCGGCCTCGCCCTCATCCGGAACGGTTCGGGGGAGTTCGACGTGGGTCCGCCGCAGCCGGCTTCGGCGGCGGCCCCCGACAGCCGGGCCGGCCTCGGCACCTTCACCGCGGGTCCGGCGCCGCTCGCGTTCTCCGCCGTCGACCGGGTCCGGATTCCCGCGATCCAGGTGGACGCCCCGGTCACACCCGTCGGCCTGGACGCGGACGGCTGGGTCGCTGCTCCGCCGCCGGAGGACCCCAACCTGGCGGGCTGGTTCACCGGGGCGGTCTCCCCCGGCGAGAACGGCACCGCCGTCATCGTCGGGCACGTCGACAACAAACAGGGCCCCGCCGTGTTCTACGGACTCGGGGCCGTGAAAAAGGGAAACCGCATCGAGGTGCTGCGCAAGGACGGAAAGACCGCGGTGTTCGAGACGTATGGGGTCGAGGTCTTCTCGAAGGCCGGTTTTCCCGGTGGCCGGGTGTACGGCGCGAAGGGCGCACCGGAATTGCGGGTCATCACCTGCGGCGGCGGTTTTTCCAAGCAGCACGGTTACGACGGAAATGTCGTCGTCTTCGCCCGCCTGGTCGCGGTGAACTGAACCACCGCGGCCGGGCGGACCGGTGGCCGTGCTCACACGCGTCTGCGGGGCACCGTGAGGTGATATCCGGAGTCGAGGAGATAGGGCAGCCATTCACGGATCGCGTGGACGGTCTGCGAGCGATCGCCCCCGGCGTCGTGGGAGAGCACCACGACGCCGGGGGCGGCGCCGTTCTCCACCCGGTCGATGATGACGTCGGTACCGGGCGTCTCCCAGTCGGTGGTGTCGACCGTCCAGGCCATCGGCTCCATGCCCATCTCGGCGCCCAGCTGGAACGCGGCCCGGTTCCAGGCGCCGTAGGGCGCGCGGAACCACTGCGGGCGCTGGCCGTAGGTGTCCTCGATGATGTCGCTCGTGCGCTCCATCTCGGAGCGGATCTCCTTGCGCCTGAGGGTCGTCAGCAGCGGGTGCGTCCAGGTGTGGTTGCCGACGACATGGCCTTCCTCGGCCATCCGGGCGACCAGCTCCTTGTACTGGACGACGCATTCGCCGCACACGAAGAACATCGCCCGCACGTCGTACTTGGCGAGGGTGTCCAGGATGTGCGGGGTGTACTGCGGGTTGGGGCCGTCGTCGAAGGTCAGCATCATGTGCCGGCCGCGCCCGGAGATCCGCAGGATGGGCTCCTTACGGGTCTTCAGTCTGCGCGGCGCGGATCGTGGGGGTCCGTCACCGGTGAGCGGCTGGAGCCGGAAGGCGGACGACTTGAGCGCCTGACGGGCCTGCGGGCCGGCGACGGGAGCGGCGGCGGTCCCGGAACCCTCCCCGGCGCCGCTCGCCAGGAAGGCTCCGGCAGCACCCGCGGCCCCCAGCGCGGCGGCGCCGCCGAGGAGCATCCGCCGCCGCGTGAAGAGCTGATCATTCTGCATGACTCATCAGTCGCCCCGCCGGACTCCGGCGCACCGCAACGGCACCGGTGCGGCGGCAGGAATACACCCGGACGGCGGACCGCGGGACGGTGGCGGTCCGCCGCACGCGCTTCCGGCAAGCAGTCACCGCGCACAACTGCCGTGAGGGGCAAAGGGGTCGGGCCGAAGCGGCCGCACAGGGGGTACGGACACGGGATCGGGCGGCACACCGCGCGGCGCACCCGCAACCGGGGGCTGACCGTCGCCGGGCCGGCCTGCTGCCGGCCGTGCACAGCGCGTACGTGGCCGCGCTGCCGGTGTTCGCCGGGCTCTCGGCGCGGCGTTCGGACAGGGCGGGGTGCCGGCCAGGGCACCCCGCGGGTCCAGCGGTGCCGGACGCACCTCGCCGACGGGGCCGCGACTGGTTCGGGACCCGGGCGTCAGCGGCGGCGCACCAGCGGGAACGGCAGGGTCTCGCGGATCGTGAGGCCGGTCAGGAACATCACCAGCCGGTCGACGCCGATGCCGAGGCCGCCGGTCGGGGGCATCGCGTACTCGAGGGCCTGGAGGAAGTCCTCGTCCAGTTCCATGGCCTCCGGGTCGCCGCCGGCGGCCCGCAGCGACTGCTCGGTGAGCCGCCTGCGCTGCTCGACGGGGTCGGTCAACTCGGAGTAGGCGGTGCCGAGTTCGGTGCCGAAGGCGACCAGGTCCCAGCGCTCGGCGAGCCGTGGGTCGGTGCGGTGCTGCCGGGTCAGCGGGGAGACGTCGGTCGGAAAGTCCTTGAAGAACGTGGGGAGTTGGGTGCGCTCCTCGACGAGTCGCTCGTACATCTCCAGGACGATGTCCCCCGGCCCGTCGTCGGCGGTGTACGGCACCCCGGCCCGGTCGCACAGCCGGTGCAGCCGCAGCAGTTCGCAGCCCGGGCCGATCTCCTCCCCCAGCACCTCGGAGAGCGCGCCGTGGACCGTCTTGACCGGCCATCGCCCGGAGATGTCGTACTCCTGCCCGTCCTTGCGGGCCACCGGGGAGCCGAACGCGGCGGTCGCCGCGCCCTGGATCAGTTCGCGGGTGAGGTCCAGCATGACGTCGTAGTCGGCGTGGGCCTGATAGGCCTCCAGCATCGTGAACTCGGGGTTGTGCTTGTAGGAGATGCCCTCGTTGCGGAAGGTGCGTCCCAGTTCGAAGACCTTCTCCAGGCCGCCGACACACAGCCGCTTGAGATACAGCTCGGGGGCGATGCGCAGGTACAGGTCGAGGTCGTAGGCGTTGATGTGGGTGGTGAAGGGGCGGGCGTTGGCGCCGCCGTGGATCTGCTGCAGCATCGGGGTCTCGACCTCCACGTAGCCGCGGTCCAACAGGCCCTGGCGCAGGGCCTGTACGGCGGCGGAGCGGGCCCGGATCACGGTGCGGGCGGCGGGGCTGGTCGCCAGGTCGAGGTAGCGGCGGCGGACCCGGGCCTCGGGGTCGGTGAGGCCGCGGCGTTTGTCGGGCAGCGGGCGCAGGCATTTGCCGGTGAGCTGCCAGGAGGCGACGAAGACGGTGGGTTCGCCCTTGTCGCTGAGGCCGGCCCGGCCGGTGGCGGTGATGTGGTCGCCGATGTCGGTGTCCGCCGTGAAGCGGTCGAGAACGGCGGTGCCGGATCCGTCGCGGGTGAGGGCGATCTGGTGGTCGCCGGACCAGTCCCGCAGCACGGCGAACACGATGCCGCCGAAGTCCCGGACCAGCATGAGCCGTCCGGCGACGGTGACGTCCTCGCCGGGGGGCACGTCGGCGAGGGCGTGGGTGGGGGCGGGGACGCCGACCGGATAGGGGTCGGTGCCGGTGGCGTGCAATCGGTCGAGCTTGTGGTGCCGGACGCGGACCTGGTCGGGCAGGCCCGCGCCCGGGGCGGCGGATCCGGCCTGGTCCCCTCCGTCGAGGCCGAGCGCCGTCAGAGGCGGCAGCCCGTGTGTGGTGGCGGGCCGGTGCCCCGGCTTCGGGTGCCCCTTTCCCCAGAGTTTGCGCAACGACGGTACGGAGACGAAGCCTTCGGCTATGCCCGAGGCGAGGCCGATACGGGCGAGGGAGGCGGTCTCGCCGTAGCAGATGAACCGCGGATACCACTCCGGGTGGTATTTGGCGTTGGAGCGGTACAGGGCCTCCAGTTGCCACCAGCGGGAGAAGAACAGCAGCAGGCGGCGCCAGAGCCGCAGGACGGGTCCGGCGCCGATACGGGCGCCCTCCTCGAAGACGGACCGGAAGACGGCGAAGTTCAGCGAGATCCGGCGCACGCCGAGCTTGGGGGCGGCGGCGCACAGTTCGGCGACCATGAACTCCATGACTCCGTTGGGGGCGGCGCGGTCACGGCGCATCAGGTCCAGGGACATGCCGTCGCGGCCCCAGGGGACGAAGGAGAGCAGGGCGAGGAGCCGGCCGTCCTCGCCGAGGGCCTCCACGAGCAGGCAGTCGCCGTCGGCGGGGTCGCCGAGCCGGTCCAGGGCCATGGAGAAGCCGCGTTCGGTCTCGGTGTCCCGCCAGGCGTCGGCCTTGTCGACGATCTCCTCCATCTCGTGTTCGGTGAGGGTGGCGTGGCGGCGGATGCGGCAGGTGGCGCCGGTACGGCGGACCCGGTGCACGGCCTGCCGGGTGACCCGCATGTCGCGGCCGTTCAGATCGAAGGCGGCCACCTGCACGATCGCCTCGTCGCCGAGCTGGAGCGCGCCGAGGCCGGCGCGGGCGTAGGCGCGGGCGCCGTCCTCGGAGGCGCCCATCACGGCGGGTGCCCAGGCGTAGCGGCGGGCCACGTCCAGCCAGGCGGCGATGGCGTGCGGCCAGGCCTCCGGGTCGCCGACCGGGTCGCCGCTGGCGAGGCAGACGCCGGCCTCCACGCGGTAGGTGACGGCGGCCTTGCCGCTGGGCGAGAAGACGACGGCCTTGTCCCGGCGGGTGGCGAAGTAGCCGAGGGAGTCCCGGTCGCCGTAGACCCTGAGCAGCGCCCGGATGCGGGCCTCCTCGTCGTCGTGCAGGGCGGCTTCCAGGCGCTGGGAGCGGAACAGCGTGGCGGCGGCGTTCAGCAGGGCGAGGGCGCCGAACAGGCCGAGCAGGAAGGTGACCTTGCGGGGTGGGTGGCCGGCGAAGGAGCTGTTCGGTACCAGTCCGCCGCACACCCGGTCGGCGGCCCACGCCAGGTGCTGGCTCGCCGGCAGCGAGCCGGGGAACAGCAGGACCAGGCCCCAGCCGATCAGGATCGCGAGGACGAGCCCGGCCACCAGCACACCGAGGGCCCGCCACAGGGCGGCGCGGCGCGAGGCGGCGTAGAACTCCCCGCGGGCCACGACGAGCAGGAGCAGCAGCAGGGCGCACAGCACCAGGGAGGGCAGCGATTCGGCGTACATGCCGAGGGCCACGCCAAGCACGTCGCTGAGGACGAGCAGGCCCAGATAGACGACGACCAGCCACCAGGCGACCTTCTTGCGGGCGGCGGTGGCGCCGGCCAGCAGGAACAGGAAGACGGCGTAGGCCAGGTTGGCGCTGATGGGCACCAGCAGCAGGTCGAGGGCGTGGGCGACCGGGCGGAGCAGCCGGCGCAGTGGCTCGATGAGCGCGAGTACGGCGCACAGCAGGCCGAGCGCGGCGAAGAGCGTGCCGAAGGCCTCGGGCACCCAGCCGAGGCGCCCGCCGACGGGCGGGCGTATCGGGGCCGTGGGGTCCCTCCGGGCGAGGCGCTCGGCGCTGGCGGTCATGGTTCCGACTGTAGGAAGCGGGCGCGCGGCTCGCCCGTCGAAACGGAGCAGACCGGCGCCCCGGGCCCTCTCGCTGCACCGCGTGCTGTGTCGGTTCTGCGGCGTTGTGGTCCAGCGGTGCCGGGCCGGGCTCCTTCGCTGCGGCCTCGGAGCCGCCCGGGCGGTCGCCTTTCCGGTGCGCGGCAGCCCCGTGGCCCGGTGGGAACCGGCCGTTCCGATAGCCTCGGATCGTGACGGAACAGCACGAGCAGCGCACGCCCTCGCACCGGTTCGAGCGGGGCACGGACGGGCCGAAGGTCATCGTGGTCGGGGTGGACGGCTCCGACTCCTCGCTGCGTGCCGCGGCGTACGCGGGCGGCCTCGCCCGGCGGCAGCACGCGCTGCTGGCCGTGGTGTACGTGCAGCCGGTGCTGGCGGCCGGAGCGGCGCTCGGGGCGCCGGTGGCGGAGACGACCGACGAGATCGCCGAGGACCTGATCCAGCAGATCCGCGAGGCGGCCGAGCGGGTCAAGGGGATATTCGAGGTGCGCTGGGAGTTCCACACCTTCCGCGGCGACCCCTACAACGGGCTGGTGCAGGCGGCCGACGACCTGAAGGCGGACGCTGTGGTCGTGGGCGCCTCCGAGCAGGCGGGGCACCGGATCATCGGCTCTGTGGCGGTGCGGCTGGTGAAGGCGGGACGCTGGCCGGTGACGGTCGTGCCGTAGGGCGCCGCAGCAGCAGCGGGGTGGCCAGCAGCAGTACCCCGGCCACGGCGATCGCGGTGCGGGGGCCGGTGAGGGTGGCCAGCAGACCCCACAGGGCGGTCAGGGCGGCCGTGGTGGCCTTGCCGGTGACCGACCAGGCGGAGAGGGTGCGGACGACCCGGTCGTTCGGGGTGCACTCCAGGCGGCGGGTGGCGTACACGGGGCTGTAGACGGCCGAGCAGGTGATCACCCCGAACTCCAGGACCATCACCAGCAGCAGGCCGGGCAGCCCGGGCCGGACGAGGGCCAGCCCGAGGGGCCACACGGCGCGCAGGGTGCCCGCGGTGAGCAGCACCCGGTGCTGTCCGTGGCGGGCGACGAGCGGGCCGGCCGTCCGGGAGCCGATGAGGCCGCCGAGGCACGGCACGGCGAAGGCGAGGCCGTACTGCCAGGGGGCGAAGCCGAGCGGGCCGAGCATGAGCACGGCGAGCGGCGGCATGGCGACCATGATCAGGGCGTTGGCCGCGAGGTTGTTGAAGAACAGCGGCCGCAGCGCCGGGCTGGTGAGGATGTGCCGCCAGCCGTCCAGCAGGTCGGCGGCCCGCAGGCGTGTGGCCCCGGTGCGGTCGGGGCGGGGCTCGCCACCGCCGACGGCGCGGATGCCCAGGGCCGACAGCAGAAAGCTGACCGCGTTCGCCGCGACCGTCGTGACCGGGCCGAACAGGCCGATCGCGGCGCCGCCGAGGGGTGGTCCGAGGACCAGCGCCGTCCAGTTCGTGGATTCGAACCGGGCATTGGCGGTGAGCAGCCGGTCTGCCGGTACGAGGCCTTTCAGGAAGGCGCCGGAGGCCGCGTTGAAGGTGATGTCGGCCGCTGCGACGATCACGGACACCGTCAGCAGCTGGCCGAAGCCGAGGCTGCCGAGCGCGTAGGCGGCGGGGAGGGTGAGCAGCACGGCACACCGGACCACATCCATCACCACCATGACCGGTCGCTTGCGCCGGAACTCCACCCATGGCCCGAGCGGCACCGCCGCCACCGCGCCCACGGCGGGTCCGGCCGCGGCGAGCAGCGCCACCTGGGCCGGCCCGGCGTGCAGCGCGATGACCGCGATCACCGAGAAGGCGTCGAAGGCGAGCCAGGTGCCCACCGCACTCACCGAGTACGCGGCCCACAACCACCCGAACTGTCGTCCCATGCACAACCTCCCGTTGCCCCGGGACATGAAAACGGGCAGGTCGGGCCCGGATCAAACAACCGGAAGGAGAGGACGTACAACCGATGGTTGTACGAGTAGGGTGAGCGAGTGGATCTCAAGGCCGTGCGCACCTTCGTGACCGTGGTGGACACCGGGCAGTTCCAGGAGGCGTCGGCCGTCCTCGGCATCACTCAGCAGGCGGTGTCCAAGCGGATCGCGGCCCTGGAGAAGGACCTCGGGGTGCGGGTGTTCACGCGGACCGCGCGCGGGGCGGAGCCGACCATCGACGGCCAGGCGTTCCTGCCGCACGCCAGGGAGCTGCTGCTGGCCGAGGAGCGGGCCCTGGCCTCGGTACGGCCGGGGCGGCGGGCGCTGCGCGTCGACGTGATCGGGGCCAGACTGGCCCCGGCGGCCCTGCTGCAGTCCTTCCACGCGGCACATCCCGGCACGGCTCTCGACGCCGTGACGCTCTTCGACGCGGACACGGCCGTGGCCGCCGTGCGCGCGGGCACGATCGACGCGACCATTCGCGCGGTCACCACACGGCTTCCCGAGGGGCTGCGGTCCGTCCGGGTGCTGGACGAGCCGGTGCAGCTGCTCACCGGAGCGCGGCACCCGCTCGCCGGGGCCCGCTCGGTGACACCGGCGCAGCTGGCCGGGCACCGGATCTGGATGCCGGGTCTCGTGGACGGCACCGAGTGGGCCGCGTACTACACGGCGCTCGCCGCCGAGTTCGGGCTGACCATCGACCCGGTCGTCGCCGACTTCGGCGGGGAGCCGCTGCTGGACGCGGTCGCGGGCTCCGACTCGATCGCCACCTTCGTCTGTGAGCAGATCCGGCTCTCCCGGCCCGCCGGCCACGATCTGCGGCGCATCCCGCTCATCGACCCGACGCCGGTGTACCCGCACTCCCTGGTCTGGAGCGCGGCCAACACACATCCGGGGCTGGCCGCGCTGCGCGCCCATCTCACCGCCCGGCCGCCGGCCCGGCCCGCGTCGCGTACCTGGACACCGGCCTGGGCCGTGCGTGGCGTCTTCCCTGTGGGGCGCCCCTGAGCCATCATGATCCGCCGTCAGCCGTTGCCGTCGGCGAAGAGGTGAGGCACATGGCCAGGCTCCGTGCGGGTGAGGGGATTCTCCGCCGCAAACCCATCGAGCACATCGAGGAGACCGAAGTCGGCGAGGGCGCCCGACTGGACCGTTCGCTCGGGCTGTGGCAGCTCACCGCGATCGGGGTGGGCGGCATCATCGGTGCCGGCATCTTCACGCTGGCCGGAACCGTGGCCAACGGCACGGCCGGGCCCGCGGTGCTGGTGTCGTTCCTGATCGCCGGTGTGGCGAGCGCCTGTGCGGCGCTGTCGTACGCCGAGTTCGCCGGGCTGATCCCGAAGGCGGGGTCGGCGTACACCTACGGCTACGCGGTGCTCGGCGAGTTCGCGGGCTGGTTCATCGGCTGGGACCTGCTGCTGGAGTACACCGCGATCGTGGCCGTGGTGGCGATCGGCATCTCGGGCTACTTCGGCTTCCTGGTGGGGGAGATGGGCGCGAAGCTGCCGCACTGGATGCTGGGCGCGCCCGGCACCGGTTCGGGGCACCGGTTCGACCTGTTCGCGGCGGTCCTGTGCCTCCTGATCGCCTGGCTGCTGAACCTGGGCATCCGCAGCGCGGCCCGCTTCGAGACCTTCGTGGTGGCGCTGAAGGTGCTGGTGGTGCTGCTGGTGATCGGCGTGGGGGTGTTCCACATCACCACGGTGAACTACCACCCCTTCTTCCCGTACGGGATCGGCGGCGCGTTCACCGGCGCGGCGACCGTGTTCTTCGCGGTGTTCGGCTACGACGCCATGTCGACCGCGGCCGAGGAGTCGAAGGACGCGCAGCGGCACATGCCGAAGGCGATCGTCTACTCGCTGGCGATCTCGATGGTGCTGTACGTGGCGGCCTGTCTGGTCCTGACGGGCATGCAGAACTACCGGCACATCGACCCGAAGAGCGGCTTCTCCACCGCGTTCAAGTCGGTGGGCCTGGACCGGCTGGCGGACGTGATCGCGGTGGGCGCGATCATCGGAATCCTCACCGTCATGTTCACGTTCATGCTCGGTGTGACCCGGGTCTGGTTCTCCATGTCCCGGGACGGACTGCTGCCCAAGTGGTTCGCCAAGACGCACCCGACCCGGCATGTGCCGACCCGAGTGACCTGGATCGTCGGCCTGGCCTCGGCCGCCATCGCCGGGTTCGTGCCCATCGGCTCGGCGGCCGAGCTGACCAACATCGGCATCCTGCTGGCGTTCGTGGTGGTGTGCACGGCCGTGATCGTGCTGCGCTACCGGCAGCCGGAGCTGCCGCGCACCTTCCGTACGCCGGGGATGCCCGTGGTGCCCGCGCTGGGTGTCGTGTTCTCGATCTGGCTGATCACGTTCCTGCAGTGGCAGACCTGGGTGCGGTTCGCGGTGTGGTTCGTGGTCGGGTGCGTGATCTACTTCGGCTACTCCTACCGGCGTTCGGCGCTGGCCGGGCGCCGGCCCGCCGAATGAGCAGGGGCTGATCACTCCCCCATGACCAGGCCGTCCTTGGCGGCCCCGCGGCTGAGCACCACATTGCGGATGCGGTCGCGCACCGCGGCCGGCTCGGTGCCGTCGGCGACGGCCCGGTTGAGGTTCAGCACCCGGCCGGTGCCGACGTCGTAGAACTGCGGGACGAACTCCGCCTTGGTGACCTGCCAGCGGGCGCCCTCTTGCGCGGGCGGGGCGAAGGTGAACCGGCCGATCGTGGACTCGTTGCCGCGCGGGTCCCGGGCGCCCTTGCCGTTGAACATCTCGCCGGCGATCTGATGACCCATGCCGTAGATCACCCAGGTGCCGTTGATCTTCTCGTACGCCTGCGGGACATGGGCGTGGGTGCCGAGGATCAGGTCGATGTCCGGGCGGCCGCCGGTGGTGGAGGCGGTGAGCCGGCGGGCGAGGCCGAGCTGCAGCCGGTCCGGCGCGTCCTGCCATTCGGTGCCCCAGTGCACGGAGAGGACGACCACGTCGGCGCCGGCCTGCCGGGCGGCGCGGGCGTCGGCGATCATCCGCCGCTCGTCGATGAGGTTCACGGCCCAGGGCCGGCCTGCGGGCAGCGGGATGCCGTTGGTGCCGAAGGTGTACGCCAGGTGTGCGACCTTGGCGGGACCGGCCTTGAGGAGCGTGACCGAGCGGGCCTCGTCCTCGGAGCGGGCGGTGCCGGCGTGCCGGAGGCCGGCCTCGTCCATGCCGTCCAGGGTGCGGCGGATGCCGTCGGCGCCGTCGTCCAGCGAGTGATTGGAGGCGGTGGAGCAGCCGTCGTAGCCGGTCGCGGCGAGGCCCTGGGCGATCTGCGGCGGTGTCCTGAAGGCGGGGTAGCCGGAGTACTCGCCCTCGGCGCCGTAGACGGTCTCCATGTGACACAGTGCCAGATCGGCCCGGGAGACGACCGGTTCGACGCCGGAGAGCATGGGCCGGAAGTCGAAGCCGTCGTCGCCGGAGTCGTGGGCCGCCCGGTCGAGGACGGAGGTGTGCGGCAGGACGTCACCGGAGGCGACGAGGGTGAAGCCGGCGGCGGCCCCGGGCGGGCCCGCACTGCCGGCCTCCTGCCGGTCATGATTCTGGCAGGCGGCCGCGACCGCCAGGACGGCGGTGATCGCCAGGGCCACCTGTTGCCTGCGTCCGAACATCAGCTCACCCCAGGAATGTCGTATTTACCGACAATGCCGTGTCGGGCATATGGGTACGAATCTGGCTCACCGGATAAACGACCCGAGCGCTGTCATTAGCCCGTTCAGTGCTGTGCCGGACCGTTCGTCCGACCGTTCGCCGACGCGATCGACCGTCCGCCGCACGGCCGCGCGCCCGCCCTGTCCCCGGGCCGCGCCCTGCGCTGCCATACGGCCATGACGGCCGGAACCTCACTCACCCACGGGACGGCGGCACCGACCCCCAGGGCGACGACCGCCGAGCACGAACTGGCCGCCCTCCAGCGGGAGCACGGCCGTCCGCTCTTCGCCCTGCTGCTCAGGCTCTGCGACGGCGACCGGCAGCGGGCCGAGGATCTCGTCCAGGAGACCCTGGTACGCGCCTGGCAGCACCCGGAGGCGCTGCACGCCACCGACTTCGACTCCGTACGGCCCTGGCTGCTGACGGTCGCCCGGCGGCTCGCGATCGACGCCCGGCGGGCCCGCCGGGCACGGCCCCCGGAGACCGGCACCGAGATCCTGGAGAACGCGCGGGTGACCGCCGATCACGCCGAGCGGGCCGCCGCGATGCTCGACGTCCGCGAGGCTGTGAAGACACTCACGCCGGAGCACCGTGACGTTCTGGTACTCGTGTATTTCCTCGGGGCCAGTGTGGCGGAAGCGGCGCAGACCCTGGGCGTCCCACCCGGTACCGTGAAGTCCCGCGCGTATTACGCGCTGCGCGCGCTGCGCCGGGTCCTTCCGGGTTATGCGGCCGACCTGCACTGAAACCGGCAACAGAGCAAAGCTCTCGTAAAGCGCCTTGCTGTGGCCCCCGTTCGGGCAATGGGCTGTCCTCATCCGCGTTCCGGGCGACGGGCTGCGACCCGGCGGACTCGGGCGACGCGCACGCACCGGAGGAAGGCAGGAAGGGATGCTGCACAGAGGGCACGAGAGCACGGACGGCACCGACGGCGGTGAACTGGCCGTCCCCATGGCCTGGTTGTACGCCGAGTACATCGCCGACGAGCTGCTGCGCACCGGCGATCTGATGCCGCCGACGTCCTTCGAGTTCCGGGCCGGCCGGGACGCGCTGGCGCTCACCGTCTTCCTGTCCGACACCGACGGGGAACTGTCCGGCATCCGGGTGATCTCCCAGCTGGAGAACTGGCTCTCGCTGACCGCCTACGACCAGCCCTGGCAGGACTGGGTGCGCGAGCGCATGGCCGAGCTGACCGAGACGGCCGACCGGGCCGGCACCCGGTCGCCCGACCTGGCCCTCGCGGCGGACGCGTGGCGGTGGCTGGAGGAGACCGAGCTGCTCGCACCGGACCTGGACGCGGTGCCGGGCGGCGGTGCGGTGGGCGACGAGGACGACGGGCCGAAGGTGTGGACACCGGCCTGGCGGCTCGGGCTGCCCCTCGGGCACCTCGCGATCCATCTGTTCTGATCACCCGTTCCGAGCCGCTGGGAAGTTTTCCGCGATCCGACCAATCCGCGGCCCGCGCGGCTCCGAATCTCTTGTCCGGGATTCTTTGGGTGGCTTGAGTGATTCGGCTGTCGGCTGCGTACGGATGGGTGCACGGAGTAACCCCACCCCCACCCATCGGCACGAGGATTCGGCATGAGGTCCCTGGAAAGGCATCGCGACGTCGGCGCGTACGCGCTCGGCGTGCTGGACGAGGCGGAGGCCTTCCGCTTCGAGGACCACCTCATGGAGTGCCCTCAGTGCGCGGCACAGGTGACCGAATTCGGTCCGGCCACACGGCAGTTGATGCTGTACCGCCGGGCCACGCCGCGCTTTGTGCACCCCATGGCACAGCCCGGTCCCCGGCTGCTGGACCGGCTGCTCGGCGAGGTCGCGCACCGGCACCGGGCGCGCCGACGGCGCTTTCTGTACGGCCTGGCCGCGTCCGTGGTGCTCGCGGTCGCCGGTCCGGGAATCGTGGCCTTCACCGGCCATCAGGAAACGACCGCACACGTCACCGCGGCGACCGATCCGAGAACCGGGGTCTGGGCCGAGGTCACGTCCGACGACGGGGACACGGGCAGCCGGCTGCTGCTGCGGGTGAAGGACGGCACCGGCCCCCATGCCTGCCGGCTCGTCGTCGTGGGCCGCGACGGCACCGAGCAGGTCGTCGGCACCTGGATGGAGCCCGGCCACGACATCGGCACCTTCTCCGCGCTCGGGTCGTCCACGATGCACCCGCAGGAGATCGCCCGCTACGACGTCCGCACGGAGGACGGGCAGCGTCTGGTGTCCGTCGAGGCGCCGCAGTGACGCCGGGGCTCATTTGAGCAGCCGGGACAGTCTGCGGTCCGCCAGGGGCTTGCCGCCCGTCTGGCAGGTGGGGCAGTACTGCAGCGAGGAGTCGCTGAAGGAGACCTCACGGACGGTGTCGCCGCACACCGGGCAGGGCTCGCCGGTGCGGCCGTGGACGCGCAGTCCGCTCTTCTTCTCGGCCTTCAGCCGTCCGGCGGCCACCCCCCGGGAGCGCTCGACCGCCTCGGTGAGCGTGCCGCGCAGCGCCTCGTAGAGCCGGCGGGTCTCCTCGGGGGTCAGCGAGGCGGCGAGCTTGAACGGGGACATCTTCGCGGCGTGCAGGATCTCGTCGCTGTAGGCGTTGCCGACGCCGGCGATCAGGGACTGGTCGCGCAGGGCGCCCTTCAGCTGACGTCTCTCGTCCTTGAGCAGGGCCGCGAACCGGTCCTCGTCGAAGTCGGCGGCCAGCGGGTCCGGGCCGAGCCGGGCGATTCCCTCGATCTGCCGCGGATCGCGGACGAGGTACACCGCGAGGCGTTTCTGGGTGCCGGCCTCGGTGAGGTCGAAGCCCTCGCCGGTCTCCAGCGCCACGCGCAGTGCGAGGGGGCCCTTGCCCGGCCTGGGCGGGCCGTCCGGCAGCCGGTCCTTCCACTGCAGCCAGCCGGCCCGGGCCAGATGGGTCACCAGGTGCAGTCCGCTGTCCGCCGCCAGGTCCAGGAACTTGCCGTGCCGGTCCACGGCCGTGACCTCGCCGCCCTCCAGGGCGGTGACCGGAGGGTCGTACGTCTTCAGGACGCTGACGGCGACCGGCAGCACCCGTGCCACCCGGCGGCCGACCAGGTGCTCGGTGAGGAAGTCCTTGAGCGCTTCTACCTCGGGCAGTTCCGGCATACGTCCAGAGTGCCATCCGGTACCGACAACGCCCTCAGACAGTGCGCCGGAACTCGCACCACACCGCCTTGCCGCCGCCGCGTGCCTCCACGCCCCACGCGTCGGCGAGGCTCTCCACGAGGAGCAGGCCCCGGCCGGAGACGCCCTCCTCCCCCGCCTCGCGGCGGCGCGGCAGGGCGCTGGAGGAGTCCTCGACCTCGATCCGCAGCCTGTGGACCCCGTTGCCGAGGGCCCGCAGCGTCACGATCGCGGAGCCCTCGGTGTGCATCAGCGCGTTGGTGATCAGCTCGTCGGCGACCAGCTCGATCTCGTCGGCGCGGTCACGGTGGCCCCAGGAGCGGACCGCGGCCCGGATCAGGTGCCGGGCCTGGGTGAGCGCCTCCGGGTCGCCGGGGGCCACATGCTGCTGGAGCCGGCCGCCCGCCCGCGGGGCCTCCGGGACGCGCCGGCGCAGCAGGAGCAGTGCCACGTCGTCGTCGCCGCCCCGCTCCTCGGCCAGCTGGATCAGCCGGTCGGCGAGCGCCCCCACGTCCTCGGGACCGTCCGCGACCAGTGCCGTCAGGCGACGCATGCCGTCGTCGAGGTCGGCTCCGGGCTGTTCGACGAGCCCGTCGGTGCACAGCAGCAGGGTGTGGCCGGGGTCGAGTTCCAGGGTGGAGACGGGGTAGTCCAGGCGGCCGAACTCGGCGGACAGACCGAGCGGCAGGCCGCCCTCGACGGGGACCCGGCGGCAGGTGCCGTCGCCGTGCCGGATCAGCGGGTCGATGTGCCCGGCACGGACGGCCTGTACGACGCCGGTGGACAGGTCGGCCTCGGCGTACAGACAGGTGGCGAAGCGGTCGGTGTCCAGTTCGTGGAGGAAGACCGAGGCACGGGCCATCACGGTGGCCGGCGGGTGCCCCTCGGCGGCGTAGGCGCGCAGCACGATCCGCAGCTGGCCCATGACGGCCGCCGCGTGCGTGTCGTGGCCCTGGACGTCACCGATGACCGCGCCGACCCGGCCGCCGGGCAGCGGGATCAGGTCGTACCAGTCGCCGCCGATGTCCCGGCTGAGAGTGCGCCCCGCGGCGGCGGAGAGGTAGCGGACGGCTGTGTCGGCGCCCCGGACGCTGGGGATGGTGCGGGGCAGCATGGCCTGCTGGAGGCCCTGGGCGACGTCCTTCTCCTGCTCGTAGAGCATGGCCCGCTGCAGGCTCTGCGCGATGCTGGAGCCGAGCGCGACCAGGACGGCGCGCTCCTCGGTGGAGAAGCCGCGCCGGTCGCTGTAGAGCAGCCCCATCGCGCCGATCGGGCGGGCCTGGGCTATCAGCGGCAGATAGGCGGCCGAGGTGATGTGCAGGTCGGTGAGGTGCGGCCACAGGATCGGGTAGCCCCGGGCGAACTCCTCCGGGGACTCGATGAACCGCGGCAGGAGCGTGCGGACGACCTCGCTCATCGGGTACGGCTCGTCGATCCGGGTGACCTGGGTGCCGGGGACGGAGGCACCGGCGGGTCCCTCGGCGACGAGCCGGATCCGTCCGGCCTCCACCAGTCCCATCACCAGGCTGGCCGCGCCGAGGTGACGGATGCCGTGGGTGTTCTGAAGGGCGTCGATGACGTCGTGGACGCTGCGGGCGTGGGCGAGGGCGGCGGAGACGGCCTGGACGACGTTCGTCTGCTGGCGGAACGCCTCGTCCTGGGCGGCCCGCAGACTGCGGTCCGCGCTCTCGGCGAGCTCCTCGGTGGCGTCACGGACGATGCCGACGACCCGGCGCGGGCGGCCGGTGTCGTCACGGCGGATGTAGCCCTGCGTGTGGGTCCAGCGCGGGGTGCCGTCACGGCGGCGGATGCGGAAGTAGGCGCCGTAGTTCTCGCTGCCGTCCTTGATGGCCCGCGCCACCGCCGCGTCGAGGCGGGCCGCCTCGGGCGGCGGCACCCGGAGGGCCAGCGACTCGGGGCGCCCGTCGTACTCCTCCGGCAGCAGGTCGAACACCTCGTGCGCCTGGGCGTCCATGTGGAACAGACCCGTGTCCAGGTCCCAGTCGAAGGTGCCCATGCGGTTGAGCGCCAGGATCGGATCCGGGTGGGCGGGCCAGTCCTCGGACAGTGACACGGCACTCGCTCCCCGCTCTGCCATGGGGCCACCTTGCCAGGATTCGTGCGAATCTTCGACCTGATCGTTCCGAAACCTGGCACATATCCTCACCGCACACGTAACGTCACTTTGAGTGACTTCCCCTCATTGTGTGCATCGCGCCCGTTCGGCTGGCAACTCGGGTAAGGCCATGATGAGGACGACACCGGCGGTGTAGCCGCGACGAAGGGTGCGCACGGTCGTGAACTGGTTCACCGCTGACGACTACTGGCTGAGCCGGCTGGTCTTCCAGCGGGCCCTGGCCGCCGTGTACCTGGTCGCGTTCCTCACGGCGGCGCTGCAGTTCCGCGCCCTGCTGGGCGAACGCGGCATGCTGCCGATCCCCGGCTTCGTGGCCCGGATCCCCTTCAAACGGGCCCCGAGCCTGTTCCATCTGCGCTACTCCGACCGCTTCTTCGCGGGCTGCGCCTGGACCGGCGCCGCGGTGTCGGCGGCCCTGCTCGCCGGCGCCGACTCGCTGCTGCCGCTCTGGGCCGGGATCCTGCTGTGGCTGGTGCCGTGGGCGCTGTATCTGTCGATCGTCAACGTGGGCCAGACCTGGTACGCGTTCGGCTGGGAGTCACTGCTGCTGGAGACGGGCTTCCTGGCCGCGTTCCTCGGCAACGACGAGGTGGCACCGCCGATCGTGGTGCTGTTCCTGCTGCGCTGGATCCTGTTCCGGGTGGAGTTCGGTGCCGGGTTGATCAAGATGCGCGGCGACGCGTGCTGGCGGGAGCTGACCTGCCTGTACTACCACCACGAGACACAGCCCATGCCGGGCCCGCTGAGCTGGTTCTTCCACCATCTGCCGAAGCCGCTGCACCGGGCGGAGGCGGCCGCCAACCACATCACCCAACTGGTCGTCCCGGTGTTGCTGTTCACGCCGCAGCCGATCGCCTCGGCGGCCGCCGCCCTGATGATCGTCACCCAGCTGTGGCTGGTGCTGTCCGGCAACTTCTCCTGGCTGAACTGGATCACCGTCGTGCTGGCCCTGTCCGCGCTCCGGATCCCCGGGTCCGCGCCGTCCGTGCCGTCGGCGCCGCTGTGGTACGAGGTGCTGGTGCTCGCGGTCACCGCGCTGCTGCTCTTCCTGAGCTATCACCCGGTGGTCAACATGATCTCCCGCCGGCAGGTCATGAACCGCTCCTTCGACCCCCTGCACCTGGTGAACACCTACGGCGCGTTCGGCAGCGTCAGCCGGGTCCGGTACGAGGTGGTGGTCGAGGGCACGCTGGACGCCGTACCCCGGGAGGACTCGGACTGGCGGGAGTACGAGTTCCGGGGCAAGCCCGGGGACACCCGGCGCTGGCCGCGCCAGTTCGCCCCGTACCATCTGCGCCTGGACTGGCTGATGTGGTTCGCGGCGCTGTCCCCGGGCTATGCCGGCGACTGGTTCGGCGGTCTGGTGGAACGCCTGCTGGAGAACGACCGCGACACCCTGCGCCTGCTGCGCCGCTCCCCCTTCCCGCCGGACACCCCGCCCCGCTATGTCCGGGCCCGCCTCTTCCGCTACCGCTACACCACCTGGCGTGAGCTGCGGGAGTCGGGCGCGTGCTGGGAGCGGTCGTATGTGCGCGAGTACCTGCCGCCGACGCGGCTGGCGTCGGTGGCCCGGCGGTCATGAGCGGCCGTGCGACCGGGTCCGGTAGCGGCTGCGGAACTCGGCCAGCAGCTCGTCGGTCGGCTCGGCCCCGGCGTTCACGGCGGCGTGCACGTCCCGGAAGTAGTTCTCGTAGCCGGCCGGGGTGTAGAGGCACAGTGCGCGCGCCGGGACCGGCCCGGCGTTGCGGAAACCGTGCGGGGTGCCGCGGGTGGCGGCGAGCAGGTGCCCGGGGCCGGCCGTCACCTCGCCGTCGCCGGTGTGCAGGGTCAACTCGCCCTCCAGGACGTAGAAGTACTCGTCGTGTCCGTCGTGCACATGCGGCCTGGCGCCGATGGTGCCGGGGGCGAGGCTGAACTCCTCGAAGGCGAAGTGCCCGCCCGTGTGCTCGCCGGTGAGCCGGAAGAAGTGCGCGACGCCGGCGACGTCGATGAGTTCACCGTCCTCGGGGCGGCGCAGCAGCGGACGACGGGGCACAGCGGCCTGGTGATCGGTCATGTTGCCATTGTGGCCTCACAGACGGTAGACGGTGATGGCGGTGCCCTCGAACAGGCGCCGGCAACGGCGCGTCCTGGAGTCGACGGCGACCGCACTGGCGCCGCCGCCCGCATCACGACCGGCCAACTGGCCGCGGTCGAAAGTACCTTGGCGGCGATGAACGCCACCGACGACCCCGAGGAGATCCTCGCGCACGACCTCGCCTTCCACCGCGAGATCGCCTCCGCGGCGGGCAACGAGACCATGGCCGCGATCCTGGAGGGCCTGTCCTCGCGCACCTTCCGCGCCCGCGTCTGGCGCGGCTACCAGGAGGAGGGCGCCTTCACGCGCACCCGCCGCGAACACGCCGCCATCCACCGCGCCCTGGCCGCGCGGGATCCCGAGGCGGCCCGGGCGGCGGCGGCCGCGCATGTGGGCGAGGTGGAGGAGTGGCTGCGGGCGCAGCCGGCAGGGCAGGCCGGGGAGTAGGTCACACCCGGACCGGCGGAGCCTTCTGCCCCTCGGCGCATGCCGCGTCCCTGGCCCTGCCCGCCCCCCGGCGACCGGCCAGCGCCACCCCCACGACCGTCAGCGCGCCGCCCAACAGCTCCACCGGCTGCGGGCGTTCGCCCAGCCAGACGAAGGCGACCGCGAGGGTGGCCACGGGCACCAGGTACAGGGCGGCGGTCGCCGCGGTGACGGTGAGCCGGGCGACCGCGTAGCCCCAGACGACGAATCCCGCGGCCGAGGGCAGCGCGCCCAGGTAGACGGCGGCGAGCAGCGCGCCGGAGGGGGCGTGCAGGGCGGCGCCGATCGCCGCGGGGGCGAGCGGGAGGACCAGGGCGGTGCCCGCCCACATCGCGTAGCCGGCGACCTCCAGGCCGGTGTACGTCCGCAGCAGCGGCTTGATGCCCAGGTGGTAGGCGGCCTGAGCACCGGCGGCGGCCACCACCGCCCAGGCCGCGGTGCAGTAGCCGGTGTCACCCCCGGCGAGCGCGATGACGGCCGCCCCGGCCAGGGCCACGACGGACCCGGTGACTTTGCCGAGCGTCAGCCGCTCACTCAGGAACACGGCCGCGAGCAGGGCGCTGATCGCCGGGGTGACAGCCACGATCATGCTCGCGGTACCGGCCGGCACATGCAGCTCGCCCCAGTTCAGCAGCAGCTGGTAGGCGCTCATACCGGATGCCCCGACGAACATGATCCGGAGCAGATCGCGGCGGGCGGGCCACCGTATCCGCAGCAGGGGGGCCACGGCCGCGAGTGCCAGGGAGGCAACGGCCAGGCGCAGGAAGGACAGCTCGGCGAAACCGTAGCCGCGCAGGGCGACCCGGATCGCGGGGAAGGCGGAGGACCACAGCAGCACCGTGGCGGCGAGGGCGAGGAGGGTCTTGTCGGGCTTCACGTCTTCGACTGTGCTCCCTAGAATTGAAAAGGTCTATTTACTCTTTCTTCCATGATTCGGTAGGTGAGCTTCTTGTTGGAGGTGCGCAGGCTCCGGGTGCTGGCCGAGTTCGCGGCGTGCGGCACCGTCGCGGCGACCGCCGAGGCGCTGCATCTCACCGGCCCGGCGGTGTCCCAGCAGCTGGCCGCCCTGGAGCGGGAGACGGGGCTGCCGTTGCTGGAGAAGCAGGGCCGCACGCTGCGGCTGACGGGAGCCGGGCAGCGGCTCGTCGACCACGCCCGGGTCGTGCTGGGCACGCTCGCCGCCGCCGAGTCGGACCTGGTGGCGCTGCGCCGGGGCGAGCGGGCCCGGGTGCGTATCGCCGCGTTCCCGTCCGTGGCACGGCGGCTGGTGCCCGAGTTGTGGCCCGACCCGGACGGGCCCGCCGGGGCGGCCGGACCGCTGATCGAGCTGGTCGAGCGCGAGCCGGACCAGGCCGAGGCCGCGCTCGGCCGGCGCGAGGCCGACCTCGCGCTCACCCACTCGTACAGCCTGCTGCCGCGTCCGCTGCCCGCCGGCTGCGAGCGCCGGGACCTGTTCGAGGAGCCGGTGTATCTGGTGCTGCACCCGGCCGAGGCCGCCGAAAGGGGCCTGGCTCCGGGTGCCGCGGCCGACCTGGCCGGGTTCGCGGAGCTGCCCTGGCTGCTGCCGGGCCCGGACACCGCGTGCCACGAGATGGCCCAACGGGCGTGCGGGGCGGCCGGGTTCGTGCCCCGGCCGGTGGCAGTGGCGAGCGACTTCGCGGTGCTGTGCGCGCTCGCCGCCCGCCGGGCGGGCGTCGCTCTCGTGCCCCGGCTCGCCCTGCCCGATCCCGGCCCGCCCGGCCTCAGCGTGCATCCGCTGCGGGTTCCGGTACGGCGCAGCATCCACGCCGTCTACCGGACCGGGACGGGCGGACACCCGGGCACCCGCCATGTCCTCGACCGCCTGGCGCGCCTCGCCGCGGATCAGGAACCGGTCCCGCCTGCGCCTGAACGGGTGTGAGGCGGTGGCGGCGCCCGGCTCCGGTCAGGCGCGCCGCAGCCGCAGCGTCACCAGCTCGAACGGCCGCAGTCGTACGGTGATCCGCTCGCCCTCGCGCGCGGGCGGCTCGGTGTCACCGCCCGGCCGCTCCAGCAGGTCCGCCGCCGTGACGTCCGCGACCTCGAAACCGGCCGTGAGGGTGGCCCGGGCCCGGCCGCCGTGGGCCTCGTGGAAGCGGACCACCACGTCACCGCTGCCGTCGTCGGCGAGCTTCACGGCCGTGACCACGACGGCGTCGTTGTCGACGGTGACCAGCGGGGCGACCTCACGGGCGCCCGTGAGGTGCCGTTCCGGCAGGTTGATCCGCCAGCCCTCACGCACCGCTTCGGCGATCGAGGCGCCGGGGACCAGGGCGTGCCGGAAGCGGTGGACGCCCTGGTCGGTCTCGGGGTCGGGGAAGCGCGGGGCACGCAGGAGAGAGACGCGGAGCGTGGTCGTCGTACCGCGGTCGCCTTCGGTGCGCACCGTGCGGGTCACGTCGTGGCCGTACGTGGAGTCGTTGACGACCGCCACGCCCCAGCCGGGTTCCTCCAGGTGGACGAAGCGGTGGTTGCACGCCTCGAACTTGGCGGCCTCCCAGGAGGTGTTGGTGTGCGTGGGGCGGAAGACATGCCCGAACTGGGTCTCGGACGCGTACCGTTCGGCGTGCAGGTCGAGCGGGAAGGCCAGCTTCAGGAACTTCTCCGTCTCGTGCCAGTCGACTTCGGTGTCGACCACCAGCCGACGCTCGCCGGGCGGCAGCGACAGCACCTGGGTGACCCGGGAGTCACCGAAGGAGCGGACGATCCGCACCGAGATCCCGTCCGCACCGGCGCCCACCTCCTCCGTGTCCGTCAGGTCCGTGACCGTGTTGCGGTAGAACTCGTCCACGTCCCAGGCGTCCCACATGTTCGGGAAGTCCTGGTGGAGCTGGAGGAGGCCCGCGGCCTTGCCGGGGGCGACGGTCTCGCGGTCGGCGGTGATGTCGTAGGCGGAGATCACCAGACCCCGGTCGTCGATCTCGACGCGCAGCAGGCCGTTGTCCAGCAGGTACCCGCCGCCCTCTCGCGGGACGAGCCGCGTGTGGCCCGTCACGGCCGGGACCGCGGCACCGCCCGCGGCGACCCCTGCCTTCTCGTGCGGCGCGGCGTTGAAGACGAGGTCCCGGTCCCCTTCTCCGGCCAGTGCCCGCTGCGCCGCGCCGATGATGCCGTTCAGTTCACCGGCGACCTGCTCGTACGTCGCCCTCGCCTCCCGGTGCACCCAGGCGATGGACGAGCCGGGCAGGATGTCGTGGAACTGGTGCAGCAGCACCGTCTTCCAGATCCGGTCCAACTCCTCGTAGGGGTAGGCGAATCCGGTGCGTACTGCGGCCGTGGCCGCCCACAGCTCCGCCTCCCGCAGCAGGTGTTCGCTGCGCCGGTTGCCCTGCTTGGTCTTCGCCTGGCTGGTGAGGGTGGCGCGGTGCAGTTCCAGGTACAGCTCGCCGGCCCAGACGGGCGGCTCGGAGTACTCGGCCTCGGCCTTCTCGAAGAAGGCGCGCGGTGTCTCCCAGACGACGGTGGCCGATCCTTCGAGGTCGCGCAGCCGGGCCGCCTTGGCGACCATCTCGCGGGTCGTGCCGCCGCCTCCGTCGCCCCAGCCGGTGGGCGCGAGCGAGTGCCGGGCGCGGCCCTTGTCCTTGAAGTTCCTGGCGGCGTGGGCGATCTCGCTGCCCTTCATGGAGCAGTTGTAGGTGTCGACGGGCGGGAAGTGGGTGAAGATCCGGGTGCCGTCGATTCCCTCCCACCGGAAGGTGTGGTGCGGGAAGGTGTTCGTCCGCGACCAGGAGATCTTCTGGGTCAGCAGCCACTTGGAGCCCGCCGCCCTGATGATCTGGGGCAGTCCGGCGGCGAAGCCGAAGGTGTCCGGCAGCCAGGCCTCCTCGTTCTCGATGCCGAACTCGTCGAGGAAGAACCGCTTTCCGTGCACGAACTGACGGGCCATCGCCTCCGAGCCCGGCATGTTGGTGTCCGACTCCACCCACATCCCGCCCGCCGGCACGAACCGCCCCTCCGCGACGGCCTTCTTCACCCGCGCCCACACCTCGGGCCGGTGCTCCTTCACCCACGCCCACTGCTGCGCCTGGGACATGGCGAAGACGAACTCCGGTTCGTCCTCGATCAGCGCGGTCATGTTGGCGGTCGTACGGGCCACCTTGCGCACCGTCTCGCGCAGCGGCCACAGCCACGCCGAGTCGATGTGCGCGTGCCCGACGGCACTGATCCGGTGCGCGGACGGTACGGCGGGGGCCGACAGCACACCGGTGAGCCGGTCACGGGCCCGGTCGGCCGTGCCGTTCACGTCCTGCAGATCGACGGCGTCGAGGGCCCGCTCGACGGCACGCAGGATGTCGTACCGGCGCGCGGAGTCCACGGGCAGCTCGGCCATCAGCTCGCCGAGCACCTCCAGGTCCATGACCAGCTGCCACACCGACTCGTCGAAGACGGCCAGGTCCATGCGGGTCAGGGTGTACTGCGGCGCGCTGCCGGCCGTCTCCTTGTCGCCGAGCTTCGTGGGCAGGAAGGGGTGGTAGTCGAGGATGACCGGGTTGGAGGCGGCCTCGATGTGCAGGCGGACCTCCTCGCCGCCCTCGGCGGGCGCGCCGATGCGCACCCACTGGTTGCGGGGGTTCAGGCCCTTCACCGGGGTGCCGTCGGGCCGGTGGACCAGGCCCTCGCACTGGAAGCCGGGCATGTTCTCGTCGAAGCCGAGGTCGAGCAGGGCCTCGACGGTCTTTCCGGCCCACGCCTCGGGCACGGTCCCGGTCACCCGGAACCAGCTCGTGCCCCAGGGCGCACCCCAGCGGGCACCGATGTCGATGGGCTCCGGCTCGGCGGCGAGTCCTTCGGCGACCGGCACGGGTTCGCCGGGCGCGTGCCACACCGCGACCTGCAGCGGCACGGACTCGGGGTACACGGCGGGGCGGATGCGTTCGTCGAGGACGCGCCTGAGGCGGGCTTCCACCAGAGTGCGGTCGTCATGCATGCGGGGCGCTCCCTGCGGGGTCCGGGTGATCGCGGTCGTTACCAGGGGTGGGTGACGGTGACGGGGGTCGAGGTGGTGTAGAGCTCCCCCACGGCGCGCAGTTCGAACCGTGCGACGGCCTCCCCCTGTTCGGGCTGCAGGCCGGTGAGGCAGTAGGCGCGCTGGCAGGTGCCGCCGAGGAAGCGGCGGCTGCCGTCGGGCAGGAGGCGGTGCAGCTCGTAGTGGCGGACGGCGCCGGGGGCGGCGTGCCAGGCGAGGCGGAGGTCGCCGCCGCTCGCGGCGGTGACGCGGGCGCCCGTGGGCGCGGCGGGAGCGGTGACGGTGTCCCGGACGGCCAGGCCGCCCAGGCGCCAGCGCACCGGGCCGTCGGTGGCGGTGAGCCGGACGCCGAGGGCATGCGCGGTGCCGGTCAGCCCGGTGAGCGGGACCGTCACGGTCTGCCAGCGGTTGACGCACTTCACGCCGGTCTTCTCGTGTACTGGGTTCACAGCCGGATACCTGTACGGCGGAGTCGTCCCCGCCTCCCTCGGCTCGGCCGTCGCCACCGCCAGCTCCGCGTTCACAGCACCCGCATCGGTCCGGAACGTCAGCTCGACAACCGTGTCCACACCGATCGGCAGCCGGGTCGCGTACAGATCCACCACCACGGGTTGATCCAGTTCACCGTCCACCAGCACACTGCTGCCGCCGCGCCAGGCATCGGCGAAGTCGAACGAGACCGTCGGCCGCTCCCCCGCCGTGCGCACCACCCAGCGCCGCGACGGCAGCCGGTCCTGGAGCCCGAGATGGTTCCAGGCCGCGTCCGAGGTGACCGCCCCGTCCTCGTGCCAGCGCAGTCCGTGCCCGGTGTTGAACACGGTGGCGAACGGCAGCGAGGTCACCGTCGAGCGGTCGGCGACCGACACCGCCGGCGCCCGCCACGGATCACTCGCGTCCGGCCGGGACGGGTCCAGCGACCGCCCGGTCCAGAACCGGTCGTCGGCGGCGTGGAAGTCCTCAGGGGCGCGCCGGCCCGCAGGCAGGTGGTTTCGGGTCCACTCGGGCCGGTAGAAGCCGATCGAGGCGATGTGCGGCTTGCCGGCCGGCACGATCGCGTCCCAGTCCACGGACGTACCGGACCCGTTCGACTCGACGTCGACACCGGCCCACAACTCGTACCGGCTGCGGCCGAGTCGGCCTGCCTTCGTGCCGGAGGCCGCGAGGGTGGCCGCGCTCCACCGGAAGTCCACGAACATGTCGTCGGCGGCCTGGAAGAACGCCTGGTTCTGGCTGTTCAGCTCACCCTGCCAGCCGACCGTGCCCTGCACGGTCATCGCGTCGTACCAGGTCACCCGCTGCCCCTTCGCCGCAGCGCGCGCCTTCAGCTCGTCGACGAAGCCGAGCACGGCCTGGCCCAGCGCGGTGTTCCCGCCGCCCGTCTCGGCGTTCAGGAACCAGCCGTCGAAGCCGTAGGCCGCCGCGACCGCGACGAGTTGCGCGGCGAGCGGATGACGCCCCGCGGTGTCCTTCTGCACCAGGTCCCGGGTCCACCGCAGCTGCCCGCCGTACGCCACCGGGGGCAGGAAGACGGTGCCCAGCACCGGGACGCCGTGCCGGTGGGCCGCGTCCACGACCGGCGCGCTGGGCGCGAGGATCAGGCCCTCGCCGGCCGAACCGCCCCAGAAGACCAGCTCGTCCAGATACGCCCAGTGAGTGAGGGCGTAGTAGTCGGCGGTCGCCGAACCCTGGGAGGGGTTGCTCGACGTCGGCCCGAAGGAGACCAGGGCCTGGACGCGGGCCTGGCCGGAGCGGGCGGTGGTGTTCGCCGGGGCGGGGGTGAAGCGGGGAGCGAGCGGCACGGACGCGGCGTTGAACGCGAGGTCGGTGTCGTCGGCCGCGCGCCAGCTCTTCAGGCTGCGCCAGGTGATGCCGCTGCCCGGGCTGCCGGCGGGGAGCGAGTCCGGGTACCAGTAGGAGGCGTACGGCGGGGTCGCGGCGGCCCTGGGGCGGGCGGTCGCGACGGCGGGCACGGGGAGCAGCGCGGCGGCGCCGGCGACGAGGACGGTGCGTCTGGCGGGGTTCACGAGCGGGTGCCTCCGTGTGGGGTGGGGAGAACCTGGTCGGGAATGACGACTTCGGTGATGCCGCGCGCGGCGAGGTGGTCGTGGTCGTCCGCGCGGTTGTCGAGGACGGTGGTGGGGCGGGCGCCGTCGGCGACCAGCCGGAAGAAGGCGTCGAAGACGGCTCCGCCGGGGGCGCAGCAGGAGCGGCGGCCCGGATCGTCGGGGACGACGAGGGCCGTCGTGCGCACGGCGGGGGCGGGGTGCGGCCGGCGTGCCGCCTCGGCCAGGACGCGTGCGATGTCCTTGGGCCGCCGGTCGTTGGTGAACAGGCCGAGCCCGTATTCGAGTGCGGGGAAGTCGGCGAGGTCGCGTGAGACGTCGTGGGAGCACCACCAGGTGACGCCCCACAGGTCGGGGCAGTCGAGGGCGTGGGCGACGGTCGCCTCGGCGAAGCCGGCGGCGTGCTCGGCGGGCACGAGCGGCGCGGGTGCGCCGACCTCCTGCAGCCACACCGGCCGATGGGGGGTGTCCGCCCAGGCTTTGCTCAGCTCGGCCAGGTAGGCGGCGTGGTGCTCGGCCGGCACCGAGGTACGGCCGTGCCGCTGGGCGGTGCCGTTGAACACCCAGGAGTGCACGGCGGTGACGTCGCCGAGGCGGGCGGAGTGACCCGGAGTGAAGGGCTGGTCGTCCTGGTACCAGGCGGCGTCGTAGGAGGCGTGCAGATGGAGCCGGCCCGGGGCGCCCTCGGCGCAGGCGGCCAGCATCCGTACGAGCCACCGCTCGGCCTGCTCGGCGGTGATGCGGTCGGGGTCGGGGTGGGGGCCGGCGGCGAACTGGTTGACCTCGTTGCCGACGGTCATGCCGATGAAGTTCGGCCGTTCGGCGAGGGCGGCGGCGAGGGTGCGGAGGTAGGCGGCCTGGCCCTCGACCACGTCGGGGTCGGTGAAGAGGTTGCGCCGGTGCCAGGTGCGCGTCCACGCGGGCAGGAAGTCGAAGCTGCTCAGGTGGCCCTGCAGGCCGTCGACGTTGACGTCGAGGCCCCGTTCGGCGGCCGCGTCGGCGAGGGCCACGAGCTGCTCGACGGCGCGCGGGCGGATCAGTGTGCGGTTGGGCTGGAAGTAGGGCCACAGCGGGAAGACGCGGATGTGGTCGAGGCCCAGCGCGGCGATCGCGTCCAGGTCGGCGCGCACGGAGTCGAGGTCGAAGTCGAGCCAGTGGTGGAACCACCCGACACTCGGGGTGTAGTTGACGCCGAAGCGCACGGCAGGAGGCATGGAGTGTCCTTGTGGCGTACGGATGGTCGGTCAGCCCTTGACGGCGCCCTCGCCGACCCCGCGGAAGAAGTACCGCTGGAGGCAGGCGAACAGGACGATGAGCGGGGCCACGGCGATCACGGTGCCGGCGGCCACGAGGCGTTCGTCGCCCGCGAAGGTGCCGTGCAGATAGTTCAGGCCGATGGTCAGGGTGAATCTGGACGGGTCGCTGAGCACGATCAGCGGCCACAGGAAGTCGTCCCAGGCGCCCATGAAGGCGAAGATCGCGACGACGGCCACCGTGCCCTTCACCGAGGGCAGGGCGACGCGCAGGAAGCGCTGCCAGACGTTGGCACCGTCGACGTAGGCCGCCTCCTCGATCTCGTAGGGAAGGTTGCGGAAGGCGCCCCGCATCAGCAGCACGTTCATCGCGCCCACCGCGCCGGGCAGCACGACGCCGACGAGGGTGTTGTTCAGGCCGAGTTCGCGCATGGTGGTGAACTGGGCGATGACGATGCCCTCGACGGGCACGAGCATCGCCAGCACGAACACCAGCGTGGTCACGCGCCGGCCACGGAAGCGCAGCCGGGCCAGGGCGTACCCGGCGAGTGCCGAGCCGACGCAGTTGGTGACGACGTTGGCGGTGGCGACCTTCAGGGAGTTCAGGGCGTAGTCCCAGACGGGGATGGTGTCGGCGACCCGCGTGTAGTTGTGCAGGGTCGGGTGTGCGGGCAGGAAGCTCGGCGGTGAGCTGTAGATGTCCTCCGTCGGGCCCTTAAGGGAGGTGGCCAGCTGCCACAGGAACGGGCCGGCGGTCAGCGCGAGGACGGCCAGCAGCAACAGGTAGCGCCAGAGCAGCTCGCCGGCGCGGACACGGCGGCCGTGCTGGTCGGTGACGCGGGGTTCCCGCTCCGGGGCGAGGGTCCGCTCGGGCCGTACCTTCTCCAGGACGCTCACGGCTCCTCCCTGCGGTCGGCGCGCAGCACGAGCAGCATCAGCGCGACGGTGACGGCGAACACGACGACGGAGAGCGCGGAGGCGTAACCGACGCGGCCGGTCAGGCCCGTGCCGGTGCGCTGGACGAGCATGACGAGGGTGGTGTCCTCGCCGGCCGGGCCGCCGCTCGGGCCGGCCATCAGGTACACCTCGGAGAACACCTTGAAAGCGGCGACCGAGGAGAGCGCGGCCACCAGCACCATGGTGGAGCGCACGGCGGGCACGGTGACCGAGACGAAGCGGCGCACCGGTCCCGCGCCGTCCACGGCGGCGGCCTCGTGCAGTTCGCGCGGCACGTTCGCGAGCGCGGCCAGGTAGATGATCATGTAGTAGCCGAGGCCCTTCCACACGGTGACGGCCATCGCGCTCAGCAGGAGCAGCCACTGGTCGCTGAGGAAGCCGATCCGGCCGATGCCGACGGTGCCCAGCAGCGAGTTGACCAGGCCGCGTTCGTCCAGCAGCCACACCCAGATCAGCCCGACCACCACGATCGAGGCGACGACCGGGGTGTAGAAGGCCGAGCGGAAGAAGGTGATGCCCGGGATGTTCTTCTGCACCAGCAGGGCGAGCAGCAGCGGCAGGACGACGAGAGCGGGTACGACGCCGACGATGTAGAGGGTGCTGTTGCGCAGGCCGGTCCAGAACATGTCGTCGTGGAGGAGTTCGCGGAAGTTGGCGAGGCCCACGAAGCGGCCCGGCAGCAGGGTGCGGCGGTCGGTGAAGGAGTTCACCAGGGTGGAGACGAACGGGTAGAGCACGAAGGCGCCGGTGACCAGCAGCCCGGGCGCGGCGAACAGCCAGGGGCTGAAGGGAAGCTGGCGCCCGATGCGGACAGGCGTGGCCATGGCCGGTCAGCCCTGCTGCAGGAGGCGGTCGGCGGCGTTGACAGCGTTGTCGAGTGCCTGCTTGGGGCTCTCCTTGCCCTGGAGTGCCTTGGCCACCTCGTTGCGCAACGCGGTCTTCATCTGGTCGCTGAACAGCACCGGCGTGTAGTTGACGGCCGTCTTCAAGGACCTGGCGGCGGCGATGCGGACCCGGGTCTCGTCGGTGCCGTCCTCCTTGGTGAAGTAGGGATCGTTCAGGGATCCGGCGGTGCTCGGGAAGATGGCGACCTTCTTGGCGAAGGATATCTGGTGGTGCGCGTCGGTGACGAAGTGCGCGAAGGCGACGGCTGCCGGGGTGCGCCTGGTGCGGGAGTTGACCATCACGCCCATCACGTACATGTTGACGTGCCCGGTGCTGGTGATCTGGTCGGTGATGCCGATGTTCCTGTACAGACTCGGCGCGTTCTTCTTGAAGTTGTCGAGGTCGAGGGCGCTGCCGGGGTTCATGGCGACGGCGCCGGTGAGGAACTTCTTGCCGGAGGACTCCGGGGTGGCGGTCAGGGCCTGTGGGTCGAGGGCCTTGGCGTCGTACAACTCCTTGTATCTGGTGAGGAGTTCGACTCCCTTGGCGTCGTTGAAGGCGAACCCGGTCCCCTCCTTGTTCATCATCCGCACGCCATAGCGCCCGAAGTCCTCGATGGTGGGCACATTGGCGAGCGTGGCGACCTTGCCGTCGCTCTTCTTCGCCATCTGCAGGGCGTCGGCGAAGAGTTCGGCGTACGTCTTCGGCGGCTTGGCGGGGTCGAGGCCGGCCTTCTCGAACAACGACTTGTTGTAGAAGAGCGGCCCGGTGTTCAGATACCAGGGGAAGGCGTAGGTACCGCTCATGCCGGGCACCTGGTGGCCGGCCCAGGCCCCGGCCAGGTACTCGGACCTGTATGTGCTCGCGGCCTTGTCGAGGTCGAGGGCCATGCCCGCCTTGGCGAGCGGGGCGACCAGGTCCGGGGAGACGTTGACGACATCGGGCAGGGTGCCGCCGGCCGCGTCGGCGCTGATCTTGTCGGGGTAGCCCTCGGCGGGCTGGTCGATCCATTTCACATGGGTGCCGGGGTACTTCTTCTCGAAGTCGGCTATGAGGCCCTCGAAGTACGACTTGAAGTTCGCGCGCAGGTTCCAGGTCTGGAAGGTGATGTCGCCCTCGACCTTGCCCGATGCGTCGGTCGAGCCGCCGCCGTCACCGCCCGAGCCGCAGGCGCTCAGCGGCAGGACGAGGGAGAGGAAGGCGGCAGCGGCGAGGGCTCTGCGGGATGTGGGCACGGTGACACGGCTCCCTTGCGGTGTCGGCGGCGGTGATGCCAGCGACCTTGCCCGGGCCGTTCGGAGAAAGTCAATGCACGGTTCTCAGCTAAAGAAATCCGTACTTCATTAGCCCAGGTGAGGGCGGCGTCGGCGGAATCTTGCCAGTGTCGCTAATGCGCTTTAGGGTCATCGCACTCAAGCGCATTAGTCTTTGGTGAGACGAGGGATGACGTGGCGTCGAAGCGATCACCCGCGCGGCGGCCGACGATGAAGGACATCGCGCGCCGCGCCGGGGTCTCCGAGAGCGCGGTCTCCTTCGCCCTCAACGGCCGTCCGGGTGTCTCCGAGAGCACCCGTGCCCGGGTCCGCCGGGTCGCGGAGCAGCTGGGCTGGCGTCCCAGTACGGCGGCCCGCGCGCTCTCCGGTGAGGGCGCGGCCACGGTCGGTTTCGTCCTGGCCCGCCCCGCGCACACCCTGGGCGTCGACTCCTTCTTCCTGCAACTCGTCTCCGGCATCCAGGAGGTGCTGGCCGAGCGCCATCTGGGCCTGCTCTTCCAGGTGGCCGAGGACGTGGACGAGGAGTGTGCGGTCTACCGCCGCTGGTGGGCGGAGCACCGGGTGGACGGCGTGCTGGTGGTGGACCCGCGCGCCGAGGACCCGCGCCCCGGCCTGCTGGACGAACTGGGCCTGCCCGCGGTGGTCATCGGTGGCGCGTCCGATGTGCGGCACCCCGGGCTGTCCACGGTCTGGGCGGACGACGCGGGCGCGATGGCGTCCGTGGTGGACGAGTTGACGGCCCTCGGCCATCGCCGGATCGTGCACATCGCGGGCCTGCCCGGCCTGGCGCACACCGAGCGCCGTATCGCCACCCTGCGCGCGGAGGCGGAGCGCCGGGGCCTGACCGGGGTGAGCTCGGTGACCACCGACTACTCCGACACGCAGGGAGCGGCCGTGACCCGCCGGGTGCTCGGCGGCTCCCCCGCCCCGACCGCGCTGATCTACGACAACGACGTGATGGCCGTGGCCGGCCTCGCCGCCGCGGCGGAACTCGGCTTCCGCGTCCCGCAGGACGTCTCCCTGGTCTCCTGGGAGGACTCGGCGCTGTGCCGCATGGTCACACCGCGGCTGTCCGCGCTCTCCCGCGACAGCGCCGAGTTCGGCCGGACGGCGGCACGGGAGCTGCTGGCTCTGCTGGACGGTGAGGCGGCGCGGGCGGTGGGGGTGCCGGTGCCGAGGCTGACGGGGCGAGGCAGTACGGGAACGGCACGGCAGGCATGAAGAGGCAGTGTTTCACTGTTCAACCGCCCTTTTTCCTATGCTATTTAACCATTCAACACTTGCAGAATGGGTCGTCCGGAAAGATGCTGGAATCACCAGATCAGGCATTTCACCCAGAGCCGTAACACCGTGGTGGCGACCAGCGTCACGCCGCCGTGCTCGCCCTCGCGGTGGCAGACGCGTACCCGAAGGAGCCACCATGAACGCGCCGGCCGAGAACAGGGCCATGCCCCGCTACTGCAACCAACCGCCGCAGACCCAGCCCGTGTTGCCCTCGGACCTCAGTCCGAACCGGTCGAGGGCCATACTTCTGGTCCGCGCCAAGTGGATCAACGGCACGGTCCTGCACTACGCCTTCCTCGACCAGGGCGGTGACGTCGGAGGCCCCGAGCAGCTGGACGAGGTCCGGCACGCCTTCCAGGCCTGGAAGGCGCTCGGGATCGGGCTCGAGTTCCAGGAGGTGGAGGATCCCAGCGACTCCGAGATCCGCATCGTCTTCCAGCAGAGCCAGGGCTCCTCGTCGTACGTCGGCCGGGACAATCTGGGGATCAGCACCAGAGAACCGACCATGACGTTCGGCTGGGACCTGACCACGCCGTACGGCAAGGCCACCGCGCTGCACGAGACCGCGCACGCGATGGGCCTCGCCCACGAGCACCAGAACCCGTTCGCCGGCATCGTCTGGGACGAGGAGAAGGTCTACGCGGACCTCGCCGGACCGCCCAACAACTGGCCCCACGAGGTCACGTTCAACAACATCCTGCGCAAGCTGTCGCCGAACGAGGTGACGGGTTCCGCCTGGGACCCCGACTCCATCATGGAGTACAGCTTCGGGCCCGGACTGATCCTCAGCCCGGAGGCCTACCGAAGCGGCATCCCCGAGACACTGAGCCTGTCCGCCACGGACAAGGCGCGCGTCCTGCAGTGGTACCCGCCACTGGCCGCCCGGCCGCAGCAGCTGCAGGCGTTCCAGTCGACACCGCTGCAGCTCGCCACCGGACAACAGACGGACTTCGAGATCGTTCCGTCGGAGACCCGCAGCTACCAGATCGGCACATTCGGCAACAGCGACGTCCTCCTGGCCCTGTTCGAGGAGACCGCGGACGGCGGCCTGCGGTACGTCACCGCCGACGACGACAGCGGACAGGACCGCAACGGACGCCTTGAGACCAGGCTCGTCAAGGGCCACCGTTACCTGGCCCGGGCCCGCCTGTACTCCGCCTGGGGCAGCGGCTCCGCCGCGCTCATGTACTGGTGAGCGGTGGCACGGCCGTGGGGTCAGCCGTGCCGGTCCACCTTGAAGACCCACACGTACCGGCCCGTCTTCCGGGCCGCCTCGGCACGTCGATCATTGCCTGTCAACGGGGCTGCACGGGGCTGGATTTCACGTAATGGTCGGACGACCGTGGTGTGAGTGGGAACGGCCTCTCGACGTGGGCGGCCCGGCCGGGCACAGTTCTCCGTGCGCCGTGATTCCTACCACCGAGTAGCCGACGACCGACGAAGGAGTGCCCGTGGGTGACTGGGCCGGACGGACCGCCACCGAGATAGCCGCCGCCGTACGCGAGAAGCGGGTGACGCCCCGTGAGGTGGTGGCCGGGCACCTCGCGCGGATCGAGCGGTTCGACGGACGGATCGAGGCGTTCCGGAAGGTGCGGGCCGAGGCTGCGCTCGCCGAGGCCGACGCGGTGGCCTCCCGCACCGATCTCGCCGAACTGCCGCTCGCGGGCGTGCCCGTGGCCGTGAAGGACAACCTCGCGGTGCGCGGCGAGTCCCGCCGCGACGGCTCCGCCGCCACCCCCGACACCCCGGCCGTCGAGGACCATGTCACGGTGGCCCGGCTGCGGGCGGCCGGCGCGGTGGTGGTGGGCCTGACGAACGTGCCCGAGCTGTGCGTCTTCGGCACGACGGAGGGGCCGTACGGCACCGCTCGCAATCCGTGGGACACCTCCCGTACGGCGGGCGGCTCCTCCGGCGGCAGCGCCGCCGCGGTGGCCGCGGGGCTCGTCCCCCTCGCGCTCGGCAACGACGGGATGGGTTCGCTGCGCATCCCGGCCGCGAACTGCGGTCTGGTCACCCTGAAGCCGGGGCACGGTGTGCTGCCGGCCGGGATCGGCAACGGCGACTGGTTCGGCATGGCGGAGAACGGTCCGCTCGCCACCACGGTCGAGGACCTGCGGCTGATGCTGGACGTCCTGGCGGACTCCGGGGTTGCCCACGCCACGGAGCCCGGACCCCGGCGGATCGCCGTGGCCCTGCGCAGTCCGCTCGCCGGAGTCGGCGTGAGCAGGCCGTACACGACCGCGGTCCGGGAGACGGCCGCGGTGCTGACGCGGGCCGGCCACTACGTACGGCGGGCCGAGCCGCCCTATCCGCTCTCGCTGGGCGTGACCGCGCTGCGGCACTGGACGGCCGGCACCGCGGCGGACGCCGCGGGCCTGGACCGGACGCGGCTGGCCCGGCGCACCCGGGTGCACGCCGCGGTCGGCCGGCGGTTCGTCCGCTCGGTGCGCACCGGCGACAGCCGGGAGCGGCTGCGCGCCCGGCTGACGCCCTTCTTCGCCGAGTACGACGTCCTGCTCACCCCGGCCCTGGCCCGCCGCTCCCCCGCGGCCGGCCCGTGGCACGAACGCGGCTGGCTGCACAACGTGCTGGCCAACACCGCGTACTCCCCGTTCACCCCGCCCTGGAACCTGACCGGCTGGCCCGCGATGTCGGTGCCGTCCGGAGCCCTTCCCTCGGGCGCCCCGTGCGCCGTACAGCTCGTGGGCCGCCCGGGTTCGGAGGCGGTCCTGCTGGAGCTGGCGGAGGAACTGGAGCGGCTGCGCCCCTGGCGGCGTACGGCACCGGTGACCGGCTCCTGAGCACCGGCTATTCGAGTGACCGGTACATGATGTGCAGGCCCACCCTGCCGTGCCGGGGGTGGTCGAAGGCATCCGGGACCGTGCCGAGGACGGTGAAGCCGAGGGAGGTCCACAGGGCGACCGCGGGGTTCGTCTCGACCACGGCGTTGAAGACCATCGCGCGGTAGCCGTGGGCCCTGGCCTCGGCCAGGACGTGTTCGGCGAGGGCGCGGCCGATGCCCTCACCGGTCCGGTCGGGGTCGACCATGAAGCCCGCGTTGGCCACGCGGGCGGCGGGGCCACCGTAGTTGGGAGTGAGGTAGGCCGAGCCGACCACGGTTCCGGTCGCGTCCTCGGCGACGTAGACGCGCTTGGCCGGGTTCATCCACAGGGCGCGGGCGTCCTCCTCGGAGGTCCCCGGGTCCCAGGCGTAGGTTTCGGCGGCGGCGACGATCCGGTGCCAGAAAGGCCAGATCCGCGGCCAGTCCCCGGCCGCGGCTTCTCTGATCAGCATGGGCGTGAGTCTGCCAGGTCACGCCCATGCCGCGGCGATCGCGAAGGTCCGGCCCCGGGTGTCAGTCCACGCTGGGCAGGATGTGCGGCTCGGCAAGGTCGTCCTCGTAGCCCGCGAGGCGGATCGGGGCCGAACGGGCCCACACATCGAGGCTGCCGAGCTCTTCGGGCCGTCGGCCCGCGCGCTCCGTGCGTTCCTTGGGGCGCTGTTCGCGATTCGTCTTCTCCGGTGTCACCGCGCACTCCTTATGTGTCGGTCACCCTCGAGGGCCTGCCGGACAACCTGTGCTTCGGCACTCGACGCCCGCTCGGGTCTGGATGGAAGGCCAGTTCGGACGCGGTGGCGCCGGTACGTCATGCAGAGCAGGCCGTTGTCAACCGGCTCACCCCGGGACGGACGATGGGTGTGGGTGGGACCCCGTAATGCTGTCCGTCCCCTCCAGATTAACCAAATGAGCGGCCTGCCGCTCGATAGGGAGTGCAAACAAGATGTAACTATCGGACGCCGAATACCCCCTCAATGCCCCCCAATATGCAGCTATTTGGCACTGGGCGCATCACACGACCAGCACGACGAATCACCCGCTCGGCCCACGCGTACGAACACACCTTCGAGCCGGCTCGGCTTGCGGCCCGGGCCGCGGTGCAGTTCAAGTGCCGTTGGCCGGGCCGCAAGCTCGCCATGGTCTGCTCATGAGCCGCAACGGCTGTCTCGCGGAAGGACTGACGCATGGAGCTGCGCAGTGTCGAGGAGCTGATGGATCTGCTGTACGCCGGCCGGCACCAGCACGCGCTGCGCACCGCCGCGCTGCTGCGCCGCAGCCGCCCCGCCGACAAGGAGCTCCAGGTGGCGGGGCTGGTCCAGGACATCGGCGCGACCGAGGCGGTGCGCTCACTGCTCGGGGAGCGGGTTTTCCGGCTGGTGCGCGGGGACTGCGACCCCACCGCCCCCGCCGACGACGATGTGCTGCGGCTGCGCCAGGCCGACGCGGAGAGCCGCACCGCGGGCTTCGACGCGGGTGTGCTGGAGGACTGGCGTACGGTGCTGGAACTGGTGGCGGCCCGGAACTCCAGGCTCGGCGCCGTCGACTGACCGGGAGGACGGTCCCGGCCTGCGGCCGGTGGCTGACGGCGCGTCACCACCGTCGCCCGCTCACCATTTGCCGGGCGCGTAGTCCTTCAGGAAGACGCCGTACAGGTCCTCGCCCGCCTCGCCGCGGACGATCGGGTCGTAGACGCGGGCGGCGCCGTCGACCAGGTCGAGGGGGGCGTGGAAGCCGGCCTCGGCGAGGCGCAGCTTGTCGTAGTGCGGACGCTCGTCCGTGATCCAGCCGGTGTCGACGGAGGTCATGAGGATGCCGTCGGTGTCGAACATCTCCTGGGCGCTGGTCCGCGTGACCATGTTCATGGCCGCCTTCGCGGCGTTGGTGTTCGGGTGCCCGGCGCCCTTGTAGCCGCGGCTGAAGACGCCCTCCATCGCGGAGACGTTGACGACGTACGCACGGCCGCTGGAGGCCTTCTTCGCGGCGTCCGCCATCGCCGGGCGCAGGGCGCTGATCAGGATGAACGGGGACGTGTAGTTGCACAGCTGGGTTTCGAGCAGCTCGACCGGCGAGATCTGGTCGATGGTCTGCACCCAGGTGTTGGTGTCGACGACGTCGGGAACGAGGCCGCCGGCGTCGATGGCGGTGCCGTCGATGTGCCGGGCGATGCTCGCGTTGCCCGCGACGAGGGCGAGGTCGGCGACCTTCTGCGCGTCCAGGCCGCTGGTGCCGACGGGCAGCGCGGCGATGCCGTCGACGGCGCCGGAGTTGAAGGCGCCGATCACGTGGTGGGCGGGGAGTTCACCGGCGGGCAGCGGGGCGCTCTCGCCCTCCACCAGGGCCGCGTACGCGGAGGGCAGGCGGCGTACGGTCTGCGTGGCGTTGTTGATCAGGATGTCCAGCGGGCCCGCCTCGGCGACCTGCTCGGCCAGGGCCACGGCCTGGGCCGGGTCGCGCAGGTCGATACCGACGACGTCGAGCCGGTGCAGCCAGTCCGCGGAGTCCTCCATCGCCTTGAAGCGCCGGATGGCGTCCTTGGGGAAGCGGGTGGTGATGGTGGTGTGCGCACCGTCACGCAGCAGCCGCAGCGCGATGTACATGCCGATCTTGGCGCGGCCGCCGGTGAGCAGGGCCCGCTTGCCGGTGAGGTCGGTGCGGGCGTCCCGCTTGGCGCGGTTCTCGGCGGCGCACTTCTGGCAGAGCTGGTGGTAGAAGTAGTCGACCTCGACGTAGCGCTGCTTGCAGGTGTAGCAGGAGCGGGGGCGCTGGAGTATGCCCGCGATCTTGCCGGCCTCGACCTTGGAGGAGGGCAGGATGCCCTCGGTCTCGTCGTCGATGCGCTCGGCGGAGCCGGTGGCGGTGGCCTCGGTGACGGCGCGGTCGTGCGCGGTCTTGGCGGCGCGGCGCTCCTGGCGGCGGCGCTGCTTGACCGTGCGGTAGATGTGCGAGGTGGCCCGGCGGACCTTGATCGCGTCCGGGTGGTCGACGTCGAGCTGGTCCAGTTCCTCCAGCACGCTCAGGCAGACGGCCAGCCGCTCGGGGTCGATACCCGGCCCGTAGACCACCTCGTCCGTGGCCATGGAGGCCATGGAGCCGTCCTCTGTCACCGTCATCGCGCTGCCGCTTCCCTGATCACCCGCGCAGCGCTCCGACTCGCGCCCGCTTTCGAACGGGGAATTTTACGGAGCGCACGGCCCGGCCGCCAAACCCGATCCGTTCCGTGGTCGTGATCGGGCGTGCTCGCCGTGGCCGGCTTGCGGTCGTGCGCTGGGGGCGCAGGCAACCCAGGGCAAGCCCCGGGCCCCACCGACCGACCCACGGCGACCTATGGCGAGCCCTGCGCCCCACCAACCGACCCGCAAGCCCCCACGGCGCCCCTCCCGCCCACGGACCCGCGAGCCGCCGACGGTGGACGTGCCCCGCGGGGGCCACCCGCACCCGGCGACGAAAGCCGCGCGGGTGGTGCGGGTGGGAACCCCTCCCGGCCGGAGGCCGGATCAGGCCTCGCAGACCGACAGCAGCGTCGACACCTCGGCCGACACCGCGTGAGCGAACCGGTCCAGGTCCGGCACGGCCTCCGCATCGGCCACCAGCCCGTAGTGCACACGCCCCCGGTACGTCGAGATGGCCACCGCCAGCGCCTGGCCCGGGGCGAGCGGAGCCAGCGGATAGACCTCGGCCAGCTCGTGCCCGCCGAGCCGCAGCCCCACCCCCGGCAGCGGCACGCTGGTGACGAGGATGTCGAACCACAGCCGGGCCGCCTGTCCGACGAGCGGCCCGCCGAGCCGGTGGCCGAGGGCCGGGACGTGATCGGCGAGCAGCGCCACGGCGCCGGCACCCCGGTCGGGCCCCGCGTCCTTGTTGCGGAGCATGGCCGTGCGCACGGTGTCGAGCCGGCCGAGCGGGTCGGGCTCGTGCACGGGGAGCCGTATCAGATAGCCGGAGAGCCGGTTGCCCTGTGGGTGGGCGGTGCGCGGGCGGCGCCGGGAGACGGGGATGAGCGCACGGGGCGCCACCCCCTTGCTGCCGTCGCCCCGCTCCTCCAGCCAGCGGCGCAGCGCCCCGGCGACCACGGCGATGAGCACGTCGTTCACGGTGCCGCCGGCGGCCTTGCGCACCCGGTGCACGTCGTCGATGTCCACGACGACCCCTGCGGTACGGCGGGTACCGCTCGGGGCCGAGGTCAGCGCGGAGACCGGCCGCATACCCAGGGTGGAGCGGGCGAGCGAGGCCCCGATGTCCAGCGCCCGGCCGACGTCGGACAGCGCGCCCCTGACCAGCCCGGGAACGAGCCCGGGCAGCTTGCGGATGTCGGGCAGCAGGCCGCGCGGAGGCTCGATGGCGCGGGGTGCCCGCTCGGGCATGTCCACGGGATCCAGCACACCGGCGGCGAGTTTCAGCGCGCGCAGCCCGTCGGCGAGGGCGTGGTGGAACTTGAAGAGGACGGCGAAGGAGACACCGTCCTCGCCGGGCAGGACGTGCGCCTCCCACGGCGGCCGGCCCCGCTCCAGGGGGCGCTCCATGAGCCGGCCGGCGACCGCGTGGAAGTCGGCGGTCGGCGCGTGCAGCCGTACGTGGTTCAGCGGGTCGAAGTCCGGGTCGGGTTCCCGGGTGGCGCCGCCGAAGGCGAGCGGCTGCCACACGTCGCGGATGCGCAGGCGCAGCCCGGGTACGGCGGCGGCGCGGGCGGCGAGCAGGTCTGCGGCATGGGCACCGGCCGTGGGCGAGTGGCAGCCGAAGACGCCGAGGGCGCCGAGGTGCATCGGGTGCCGGTCGGACTCCATGTTCCAGAACGCCAGGTCGAGGGGAGCGAGCAGGTCGGAAGTCAAGGGCTTGCCTCACGCGTCGACGACGGGTGGATCTACGGTCTTTCGCAGTCAATCCCCGTCGACCGATTACGGTCAAGTACGATCAGGCTACGCTCAGTTAACGGCAGATTAAGTCCCGCCCCTGCAAAGCGGGCGGGACCTAGGGATACCTGAGCTCACTTCAGGACGGGCTGCGCCGCCTCGGGTGACGTACCCCACTCAGACGGGCGCGGGCCGACCGTGAACGCGAGCGAGCGCAGGGAGCGCAGCGCACCCGTCGTCAGATACGTCCGCTCGTGCGGTGTTCCGTCGGCACGGACGGTCTGGATGTAGCGGTCGGTGGCGGAGGTGCCGGGCGCGGCGATCGTCAGCCCGCCGCTAGGCCAGTACCGGCGGTCCAGGGTCAGGTCGACGCGGTCGAAGACCGGGGTCGACAGGCCCCAGGTGCTGTACCCGGGCTGGATCGGGAACAGCCCGATGGACGACAGCACGTTCCAGGCGGACATCGTGCCCAGGTCGTCGTTGCCGGTCATGCCGGTGGGCCCGTCGGTGAAGAGGGTCAGGGCGGCGTGCACCACGTCGGTGGTCTTCCACGGCTGCCCGGTGGCGAGGTAGGTGTAGGGGGCGATGAGGTCGGGCTCGTTCATCGGGTTGTACTTGTCGGCGTTGTAGTACGCGTACGCGTTGCCGTGCACCCACACCTCGCGGGCGGTCCTCGCGGGGTCGGCGAGCAGCCGGTCGTAGGCGAAGAAGGAGTCCAGGCGCTCGTTGGCGGCGCGCTCTCCGCCGATGAGCCGCACCATGCCGGGCACGTCCTGCGGCACCAGCCACTGGTACTGCCAGGCGGTGCCCTCGTGGAAGCCGGTGCCGAGCGCCGGGTCGGCCGAGCCGGTGAAGGCGCCGGATGCGTCGCGGGCGCGGAAGAAGCCCGTCGACGGGTCGAAGATGCTCCGGTAGTTCTGGGCGCGGGCCGCATACCGGTCGGCGTCCGCCTCATGGCCGAGTCCGCGGGCCATCTGGGCCAGCATCGCGTCGGCGAGCGCGTACTCCAGGGTGACGGAGGCGCCGTGGTGGTAGTCGGAGTCGCCCAGCTTGGCCAGCGGACGGTCCTTGATGAACGGGGCGAAGCCCTGCGTGAGGTACTCGGCGTTGGCCTCACGGCCGATGCCCGGGTAGTCGGCGGGCGGGACGCCGTCGGCGTTCTTCTTCAGCGCGCGGTAGGCCCGCTCCTCGAAGCCCTTGAGCAGCCCCGTCTGATACGCCGTGGTCAGGAACGGGGTGACCGGGTCGCCGCTCATGACGTTCGTCTCGACCGGACCGTAGCCCCACTTGGGCAGCCAGCCGCCGTCCTCGGCGATCGCCACGACCGAGCGGGCCATGTCCCGGGCCTCGTGCGGCGCGAGCAGCGCGAGGAGCTGGGCCTGGGTGCGGTAGGTGTCCCACAGCGACCAGTTCTGGTAGTACGTGAACCCGTCGGCGCGGTGGGTACGGCGGTCCCAGCCGAGGTACCGGCCGTCGGCGTCGCCGCCGATGTTCGGCGCGAGGAACGACCGGTAGAGCGAGGAATAGAAGGTCCGGCGCAGGGTGCCCGTGCCGCCCCGCACCTGGACGGCTGCGAGCCGCTTCTCCCACTGCTCACGTGCCCGCTCGCGTACCGCGTCGAAGGACCGGCCGCCCTCGGCGCGCAGATTGCCGGCCGCGCCGCCCGCGTCGACGTACGACAGGGCGGTGGTCGCCTCGACGGTACGGTCCTCGGTGGTGTCGAAGCGGACGTAGGCGCCGCCGTGCCCGCTGCGGGAGCCCGGGGTGACGGTCTTCCCGTCCCAGGTGCCATAGGCGGTGAAGGGCCGGCTGAAGCGGGTGATCGTGTGGACCGTGTAGGGGCCGGTGTCCCGGCAGAAGCCGCGGCCGGTGACCTCGGTGCGCACGGTGTGGTCGTCGAGGATCTCGACGGTGCTGGAGACCGCCTTGTGCAGCGACTGGGCGGCGTTCAGCAGGACGTTGGCCTTGCCGGTGGCGGGGAAGGTGTAGCGCTGCACGCCGGTGCGCTCGGTCGCGGTCAGCTCGGCGCGGATGCCGGAGGACAGGCCGACACGGTAGTAGCCGGGGCTCGCCGTCTCGTCCTGGTGCGAGAAGCCGGCCGCGTACTGGCTGTAGTCCGTCTGCGTGACGTCGCCGGTGGTGGGCAGCACGGGCAGGTCACCGCCGATGCGGCAGCCGACGCCCGAGAGATGGACCAGGGAGAAGCCGCGAATGCGGTTCTGTGTGTAGTCGTAGCCGGTGCTGTGCCCGGTGTCCGGGGAGAGCTGCACCATGCCGAAGGGCACGGCCGCGCCGGGGAAGGTGTTGCCCTCGTCCTGGCTCCCGATGAACGGGTTGACCAGATCGGTGAGGTGGCCGTCGGTCCGCTCGGCAGCCCGTGCGGCGGGGGTGGCGATCAGCGCGGACGCTGCCATCACCCCGGCCAGGCACAGCCGTGTGCGCCGGGTCCCTCTCATGTCGGATGACCTCCGGAGGTTCGAGTCGTTGCCTGCATCCTGAGGGGCGAACGAGCCGAACCCGGGCATTCCATGGGGGTTACCCCCAACGCGTCGCACAAGGTCATGTGTGCGAACGAACCATGACAGACGGTCAGAGCGTCAGCTTGAACCCCTCGTGGCTGCGGGCGAAGCCGAGCGCGGTGTAGAAGCGGTGCGCGTCCTCACGGCTCTTGTTGCTGGTGAGCTGAACGAGCGCGCAACCCCTCGCGCGTGCACGGCCCGTGGCCCGCTCCATCAGGGTCCGTCCGAGCCCGCCCCCGCGCCGGTCCGCGCGGATCCGCACCGCCTCGATCAGTGCCCGCTCGGCGCCGCGCCTGCCGAGCCCGGGGATGTACGTCGCCTGCAGGCAGCCCACGACCGTCCCGTCGGCGCTGTCGACGAGGACCAGCATCTCGTTGCGCGGGTCCGCCTCGATGGCGGCGAAGGCGCGCTCGTAGGCCTCCGTCACCTCCACCGTCTCCGGATCCACCACCCTGTCCTCGTCGGCGAGCAGGGCGAGAACGGCGGGCAGGTCGGCGCGGGTGGCGGGACGGAACACCAGTGCTGAGGCAGCAGACATGGCGCGACCCTATCGGGTGCCTCCCGCCGCGCAGCGGCCGTCCTACGGCACCCGCTGCCCCTTCCCCAGGGCGATCACGCCGCCCTTGGAGACGGTGTACAGCTCCGCGTCCCGCTCCGGGTTGACGCCGATGGTCGCGCCGGGCGGAACCTCGACGTTCTTGTCCAGGACGGCACCACGCACCACCGCGCCCCGGCCGATGCGCACGTTGTCGTGCAGCACCGAGCCCTGGACCACCGCGCCCGGGTCGACCCGTACGCCCGGGGACAGGACCGACCGGGTGACCTGACCGCGGATCAGGCAGCCCGCGCTGATGATGGACTCGCCGGCGATGCCGCCCGCGTTGAAGCGGGCCGGGGAGAGCTGGCCCGAGTGGGTGTAGATGGGCCACTGGCGGTTGTAGAGGTTGAACGCGGGACGCTCGGCGATGAGGTCCATGTGCGCCTCGTAGTAGGCGTCGAGGGTGCCCACGTCCCGCCAGTAGCCCTGGTCGCCGGAGGTCTCGCCGGGCACGTGGTTCTCGCTGAAGTCGTACAGCCGGGCCTCGCCGCGGGCGGTGAGCTGGGGCAGGATCGAGCCGCCCATGTCGTGCACCGACTGCCCGTCCTCGGCGTCCCGTTGCAGCGCTTCGACGAGGGCCTTGGTGGTGAAGAGGTAGTTGCCCATCGAGGCGAAGACGGTCTCCGGGTCGTCCGGCAGGCCCGGGGGGTCGGCGGGCTTCTCCAGGAAGCGCTCGACGACACGGCCGTCCGGACCGGGGGTGATCACGCCGAAGGACGAGGACGCCGCGCGCGGCACCCGGATCCCGGCCACGGTCACGCCCGCGCCGCCCTCGATGTGCTGCCGGAGCATCTGCCGCGGATCCATCCGGTAGACATGGTCGGCGCCGAACACGGCCACGTACTCGGGCCGTTCGTCGTGGATCAGGTTCAGCGACTGCAGGATCGCGTCGGCGCTGCCCAGGTACCAGCGCGGGCCGAGGCGCTGCTGGGCCGGGACCGGGGTGACGTAGTTGCCGAGCAGGCTGGACATCCGCCAGGTGGTGGTGATGTGCCGGTCCAGCGAGTGCGACTTGTACTGGGTCAGCACGCAGATGCGCAGGATGTCGGCGTTGACGAGGTTGGACAGGACGAAGTCGACGAGACGGTAGGTGCCGCCGAAGGTGACGGCTGGTTTGGCACGGTCGGCGGTCAGCGGCATCAGGCGTTTCCCCTCGCCGCCCGCCAGTACGATCCCGAGCACGGAAGGTCCTCCACGACGCATGGCCGCTCCCCTCACCCTCGTTGAACCATGGCTGCCCCGAGCGGACGGGACTAAGCCCGCTTGAGGATCTCCTCGTACAGCGCGGCCGTCCGCCGGGCCACGGTGTCCCAGCCGAACTCGCCGACCGCGCGCTCCCGTCCGGCCTCGCCCATCCGCCGGCCGACCGCCGGATCACCGAGGACGGTGTCCAGGGCACGCGCGAGACGCGTCTCGAACTCCTCGTCCACGTCGACCAGCACACCGGTACGGCCGTCGTCCACGACCTCCGGGATGCCGCCGACCCGGGAGGCCACGACCGGGGTGCCGCAGGCCATCGCCTCCAGGTTGACGATGCCGAGAGGTTCGTACACCGAAGGGCACACGAACACGGCCGCGCGGGTGAGGAGTTGGATCACCTCGGGGCGCGGCAGCATCCGCGGGATCCAGAACACGCCCGTCCGGACCCGGCTCAGCTCCTCGAACAGCTCCCGGAACTCCCGGTCGGTCTCCGGGGTGTCGGGGGCGCCCGCGCACAGCACGACCTGGGCGCCCGGGTCGATGTCCCGTACCGCGCGCAGCAGATGGGGCACGCCCTTCTGGCGGGTGATCCGGCCGACGAACAGGACGTACGGGCGGGTGGGGTCGATGCCGTGCCGGACGAGGGCGTCGGTGCCGTGGTCGGGGCGGTACAGGCGGGTGTCGATGCCGTTGTGCACCACGTGCACGGCGGCCGGGTCGAGCGCCGGGTAACAGGCGAGGACGTCCTCGCGCATGGCTCCGGACACGGCGATGACCGCGTCGGCGGCCTCGACCGCGGTGCGTTCGGCCCAGCCCGACAGCGCGTATCCGCCGCCCAGTTGCTCCTCCTTCCAGGGGCGCAGCGGCTCCAGGGAGTGGGCGGTGAGCACGTGCGGGACGCCGTACAGCAGCTTGGCGAAGTGGCCGGCGAGGTTCGCGTACCAGGTGTGCGAGTGGACGACTTCGCGGCCCTGGAGGGCGGCGGCGACGGACAGGTCCACGGAGAAGGTGCGCAGCGCGTCGTTGGCGCCGTCCAGCGCGGACCAGGGCCGGTGGCGTACGACCCCCACCCCGCGTCCCTCGCCCCAGCAGTGCACCTCCAGGTCGACCAGCGAGGTCAACTCCCGGGCCAGGAACTCCACATGGACACCGGCGCCGCCGTACACATCCGGGGGGTACTCCCGGGTCAGCAGTCCCACTCGCACCCGACAACCCCCTGGTCTCGGCGGCAGGTTCCTTTTCATGGTCACCCAGACGCGGCCCGTGGGGAAGAGCGCGGCGGCCGGGTGAAGCAGCAGTCGCCGCAGACCCCGCCGCCGGGCACCCGGTAGTACAGGCAGCAGCTGCGGCGGCGGAAGGCCGTGCCGGTGCGGGTGCCGGTGGTGCGCAGGAGGGGGTGGGCGAAGAGTTCGTCCGTGAGGGCGCGGGCCCGGCCGGCGGCGTCGGTACGGCCGTGTGCGCGGGCCCAGCGGTCCAGTTCCCGGGCCGCCCCGGCGAGCGCGGAGCCCGCGTTGCCCCACAGCAGTCCGGGCGCGCTGCCGTACCGGGCCCGCAGGGTCTCCGCCAGCGGTTCCAGGTGTCCGTGCAGCACGGTGGCGGCGAGGGTGGCGGCGTCGCCGGGCCGCGGGCGCAGCCGGGTCAGGAACAGGTCGTCGGGGGCGGCGGCCGACGGGTCCCAGCGCAGCAGGCGCGGATCGAGATCGGGCGACCTCCCGTACAGGACGGCGCAGCCGAGGGCCACCGCCCACAGCCGGGCGGCCAGCCCCTGCTGGGCGAGGGAGGCGGCGACGCGCGGCTCGGGTGTGCGCAGCCGGTCCGCGACCGTGGCCACGCGCTCCGTCAGGGCGTCGCGGTGGACATCCGAGGTCACCCGTCCGTAGGTCTCCGCGAGTGTCGGCAGCCGCCCGGGATCCGGCCCGCCGGCGGCGTCGGCCGGGTCCGGGGCCGTACGCAGGACGAAGAAACCGCCGAGCGGGCGGAGGGCGGCGAGAGCGGGGTCGAGGTCCACGACACGTACTCGTACCAGGCGCGTTCCCGGGCCGGAGCCCCGGGTCTCCACCATGCGCACCCGTCCCGAGGATGATCACGCGGCCGGTGTACTCCATCGGCAGTAGGACGCATGGCGTGCTCAGGTACGACGACGGGGGGAGCGCGGGCGGGCAGAGTGTTGGCCATGCGATCCGACCGAACGCCGCGCCGGGCCCAGGGCTCCCGCCGCGCGCAGAGGAGACGCCGATGAGCGCCCTCGCGTGGTCCGTGCTGCTGTCGTTCGTGTCCGCCGTCGCCTACGCGGCCGGCGCGATCGCGCAGGAGCAGGTGGCCGTGTCCTCGCCCGCCCGCGCGTATCTGCCGCTGCGCCGGCCGGGCTGGTGGGGGGCGCTGCTGCTCAACGGCCTCGGCGGCGTGCTGCACGTGGTGGCGCTGGCCTACGGCCCGCTCAGCCTCGTCCAGCCGCTGGGTGCGCTGACCATCGTCTTCGCGCTGCCCATGGCGGCGCTGTGCGTCGGCCGCACGGCCGGGGCGACCGCCTGGCGCGGCGCGGTCATGGCCACGGTGGGCCTCGCCGGTCTGCTGTCCCTGGTCGGTTCCTCCGACGCCCACTCCCTCGACGCGGTCCAGCGGTTGGCGGTCGCGCTGGTCACTGGCGGCGCGGTCGTGGCGCTGCTGTGCGCGGGTCTGGCCGCGCACCGGCACCCGGCGGTGCGCAGTGTGCTGCTCGCCGTCGCGTCCGGCGTGGCATTCGGCATGTCGTCGGTGTTCACCAAGACCGTCGCCGTCGACTGGACCCGCGGCATCTGCCTGTCCGAGCTGCCCTCGCTGGCGGTGATCGGCCTGTTCGCCGTCGCCGGCGTCCTGCTGTCCCAGGCCTCCTACCGGGGTGGCGGTCTCGCCGCCCCGCTGGCCACGCTGACCGTGGTCAACCCGGTGCTGGCGGCCGCCGTCGGCATCGTGATGTTCGGCGAGACGTTCCGCTACGGCGGCACGGGCACCGCGCTCGCCGTGAGCTGCGGGGCGGTGGCGGCGGGCGGCCTGATCATGCTGACCACCGAGCGGATCGGGCACGGCGGGGCGCCCGACCTCGCGGATCCCCTTGCCGATTCCCTTGCGGACGCCGCCGCGCCGGCTGCCGCCGTGGCGGACGTCCGCGTCGGCGTGCCGCGGCAGCGGGTGACGGCAGCACCGGCCGAGCCGGAGCGGGCCGTGCCCCCGGAGGCCGACGGGGTGCTCGACGCGCCGGAGCTGCCGGACCTGCTCACGCCGGAACCGGGCACCGCGCAGCAGGCCGACGGCTCCGCGCCGCCGGCCGACACCGCGCTCCCCGCGTCGCACGCCGCGCTGCCCGGGCACGTCCCTGTGCCGCTGCCCGTCCTGGAACCGCCCCGTACCTGCGTCAGATCCTGACGCCGCCGGCCCGCAGATAGGCGAGCGGGTCGATGTCCGTGCCGAAGCCGGGTCCGGTCCGCACCTCGAAGTGCAGGTGCGGACCGGTCACGTTTCCGGTGGCTCCCGAACGGCCGATCCGCTGCCCCGCGCCGACCGTCTGCCCGGTCCGTACCGAGATCGCCGACAGATGGCCGTACTGGGTGTAGCGGCCGTCGGCGTGCCGGATCACCACCTGGTAGCCGTACGAGCCGCCCCAGCCCGCGGCCACCACCTGCCCGGTCTCCGCTGCCTGCACGGCGGTGCCGGTCGGCACGAGGAAGTCGACGCCGGTGTGGTAGCCCTTCGACCAGTGCGCGCCGGCCACGCGATAGCCGGTGCCGATGGGCGCGTCGACGGGGGCGACGAGCGTGCGGCTGGTGGACCTGGAGTGGTGCGGGGCGGTCCTGTGCTCCGACGGGGCTTTCCTCTTGCGGGAGTCGGTCTCCTTCGCCGGGGACGTGGCGGAGCCGGCGGCCGTGCCCCGCAGGTCGAGCCGCTGGCCCGGCAGTATCAGGTCGGGATCGGACCCGATCGTCGCGCGGTTGCCGGCGTACAGCCCGCGCCAGCCGCCCCGGACGTGGTGCTCGCCGGCGATGCCGGAGAGGGTGTCGCCGTGCACCACCGTGTACATCTCGGCCCGGCCGGCCCTCGACTGCGGGGTGGTCTGCGGCCGTACGTCCGGTACCGGAGCCTTCTTCCCGGCTGTCACGGGCCGGGTCGTGGCGCTGTCCGGGTGCGGGCCCCGGCCGGCGTCGCCCCGGCTCAGCCCGGCCCGCACCGAGCACACCGGCCAGGCGCCCGGCCCCTGCCCGTCGAGGACCCGCTCGGCCACGGCGATCTGCTGGTCCCGGGTCGCGCGGTCGGCGCGCGGGGCATAGCGGGTGCCGCCGTACGCCTCCCAGGTGGACTGGGTGAACTGCAGCCCGCCGTAGTAGCCGTTGCCCGTGTTGATGCTCCAGTCGCCGCTGGACTCGCAGGCGGCGACCTTGTTCCAGGTGGAGGCGTCGGCCGCGTCGGCCGTGCCTGCGGCGACCAGCGGGATCGCGAGGCCGGCGCCGCCCGCCGTGACGGTGAGTGAGGCGCGGTTGATCCTGTTCGGCTGGTACCGGCGATGCCGGCCGCGTACGGCCATGTCCGAATTCCCCTCGGCATGCGTCAGGAGGGGCAAAAGTAAGCGCCGCGAACAGGCCATGACAAGACGGAAAACCGGCCTCCCGCACCGGCCAAGTGGCCGGGAACGGCCCTGTCTTGACCTCGATCGCCGCAAGCCTGCGGGTGAAATCGCCGGACGCTGAGGCCATGGGCTCCGTCACCCGTACACAAGCGTGGCGGGCCGGATGTGCGTTCGCCGGAGCGGCACGTCAGGATGGGCGAGGCCCCGTACTGACGGAGCCGTAGTCACGAGGCAACCAGGAAGCAGGCGGTATGAGCACTTCAGCGCAGATCGGTGTCACGGGCCTCGCGGTCATGGGCCGCAACCTCGCCAGGAACTTCGCCCGCAACGGCTACACGGTCGCCGTGCACAACCGGACGGTTTCGCGGACCAAGGCGCTGGTGGAGGAGTTCGGGCACGAGGGCGACTTCGTCGCGGCCGAGACGGCCGAGGACTTCGTGGCGGCCCTGGAGCGCCCGCGCCGCCTGGTGATCATGGTGAAGGCGGGCGAGCCGACCGACGCGGTGATCCAGGAGTTCGCGCCGCTCCTCGAACCCGGAGACATGATCATCGACGGCGGCAACGCGCACTTCGCGGACACCCGGCGCCGGGAACGGGAGCTGCGTGAGCAGGGCATCCACTTCGTCGGCACCGGCATCTCCGGCGGCGAGGAGGGCGCCCTGCACGGGCCGAGCATCATGCCGGGCGGTTCGAAGGAGTCGTACGACTCGCTGGGCCCGATGCTGGAGAAGATCTCGGCGAAGGCCGCGGACGGCGCGCCGTGCGTGACGCACGTGGGTCCGGACGGCGCCGGGCACTTCGTGAAGATGGTCCACAACGGCATCGAGTACGCGGACATGCAGCTGATCGGCGAGGCCTACCAGTTGCTGCGTGACGTCGCCGGGTACACGCCGGCGCAGATCGCGGACATCTTCCGCACCTGGAACACCGGCCGGCTGGACTCCTACCTGATCGAGATCACCGCCGAGGTGCTGTCCCACGTGGACGCGGCGACCGGCAGGCCGTTCGTGGACGTCGTCGTCGACCAGGCCGAGCAGAAGGGCACCGGCCGCTGGACGGTGCAGATCGCACTGGACCTGGGCGTGCCGGTGTCCGGCATCGCCGAGGCGGTCTTCGCGCGGTCGCTGTCCGGGCACGCGGCGCTGCGGGACGCTTCGCGGGGTCTGGCGGGGCCGAAGCCGGCCGCGCTCGGCGAGTCGGAGGCGGCGGCGTTCGCCGACCGGGTCGAGCAGGCGCTGTACGCGTCGAAGATCGTGTCGTACACGCAGGGCTTCCACGAGATCGTCGCGGGCAGCGAGGAGTACGGCTGGGACATCGACCTCGGTGCGGTGTCCTCGATCTGGCGGGGCGGCTGCATCATCCGGGCCGCGTTCCTGGACCGGATCCGGGCCGCGTACGACGCCCGCGCCGATCTGCCGAGCCTGCTGGCGGACGAGACGTTCGCGCGCGAGATCGCGGACGCGCAGGACGACTGGCGGGAGGTGCTGATCGCCGCGACGCGGCAGGGGGTGCCGACGCCGGGGTTCGCGGCGGCGCTGGCGTACTACGACGCGTTGCGTGCGGCTCGCCTGCCGGCGGCTCTGACGCAGGGCCAGCGGGACTTCTTCGGGGCGCACACCTATCGGCGGGTGGACCAGGAGGGTGCGTTCCACACGCTGTGGGGCGGAGACCGGACCGAGGTGTCCGCGTAGTTTTTGTCCGCCTGCGGGGCGGGGAACGGGCGTCGGGCGACTGCACGCGCGTTGTGGCTGGTCGCGCCCGCGCGGCGGAGCCGCAGGTGACACGGCCCCGCGCCCGTTTCAGCTCCCGGTGTGGTCAGGTGAGCGGAGGTCCCGGCTCGGGATTCGGTACGGGTTCCGGGCCCGGCGGGATCGGGGACGGTGAGGGTTCCGGTGGGCCCGGGGCCGGCGGGGCCGGGGGCGGGGTCGGGTCGGGGCCCGGCGGGGGTGGTGTGGGCTGCGGGCCCGGCTCAGGGGGCGGCACCGGGGTCGGGTAGGGGTCCGGCGGGGTGGGACCTGGACCCGGTGTCGGCCCCGGCGGGACCGGGCCGGGGTGCGGGTTCGTCATGGTGTCCTCCAGGCAGTCGCTGGACGTCGCCTCTGGACTACTCCCCCGCCTACCCGGCAGCCCCTCGGCCACTCACCCGACAGGGCGAGCCGCCGTTCAGAACCGGCCCGGGTGGGCCCGAAGCCAGTCCTTGGCGGCCGCCGTCAGCTCGGGATCGGCCGGCGGGGCGACCTCCGGGTGCCGCTCCGCCCACCCGACGACGTACGGGCACAGCGGCGCCACCGGGACGCCCTCGCGCTCGGCGAGGGCGTACAGCTCGCGGGCGAGGGAACCGGCGATGCCCCTGCCCTCGTGCGCGGGCTCGACGATCGTGTGGACCGGGACCAGGGCGCGGGCGGGCGACTCCAGCACGAAGTACTCGATGTGGCCGACGACAACGCCCTCGCCCACGGCCTCCAGACGGCCGGCCGCCCGGTCGTCGCGGATCTCGGTCTCGCTCATGGCCTCGGCACGCTCCTGTTCCGGTCCGGCACGGTCCCTCGGTCAGGCCCGGACGGCCTGCGGGCTGCGCTGCTGGTCCGAGCCGGGCACCGGCTCGGCGGGGTCGGCCCCGAGGGACACGATCCGGTTGCCGCCGTCGACGTGCACGATCCGCGGCTTCAGCTCCCGCGCCTCGGCGTCGGTGACCTGGGCGTAGCTGATGATGATCACCAGGTCTCCGGGATGCACCAGATGGGCGGCCGCTCCATTGATCCCGATCACCCCGGATCCGCGTTCACCCTCGATGACGTACGTCTCCAGCCGGGCACCGTTGGTGATGTCGACGATGTGCACGAGCTCGCCGGGCAGCAGGTCGGCGGCGTCGAGCAGGTCGGCGTCGATGGTCACCGATCCCACGTAGTGCAGGTCGGCCTGGGTGACGGTGGCGCGGTGGATCTTGGACTTGAACATGGTACGAAGCACGAAGAAACTCCCGATTCGTCTGCTCCCTGCCTGCTTTTTGCGGGTCAAGGGCGTCGTGGATTGTACATCGGCACGCCTTTCAAACGAAGGCTCACCAGAACATCGTGCGCCACGGCGAGCAGGCTTCTCACCTGCGCGATCTGCGCAAATCAAGCTGCCGCGGAGCCGTCGACCAGGAGGGTGCACGGAAGACTGTCCCGGTCCCATGCTGAGGGGATGCCGACTTACCTGATGAGTCATCAGGTAAGTCGAGGGATCCAGAGCAACTTGATAACTCGGGTCAGCGGCGGTGAGGTAGAGGACCAGGGCCGACCAGCACGCTTCTCCACCACACGCCTGAGCGCTTCCGCGTCATCTCCCTTTTTCGACCCGCCCAAGGCGAGCCTCCGGGCGCAGTGAGACGAGACCCCGCGCGGCGATCATCGACCGCCGCTTGGCCGCGCGTCCCGCCTGGGCCACTCCCGCCAGTGCCGCGGTCCGAAGGCGCCGTCCAGATCGCCGTGTGGCGCCGTGGCAGTGTCGCAGTCGGGGGCGTGATAGGGGTAGTCGGGGTCATCGCTGTCGTGGACCCGAGGCGCCCGACTCTCGATGACCGCAGCCGCTTCGTCCCATAGCGCAGACCCCAAATGGAGTGCGCATGGCCCGGGCAGGCCGACGGCCTGGGGCGATGGTGTAGATCAGCCCCCGTGTGACACCGTCGGTACCGTACCCGCCGGAGCTTACGACTGCTTCTGCTCTTCAGCGACGACACGAAAGGTAAGGACTGCATCGATCGCCGCGCAGGCTCAAGCCACGAGCTTGTCGGGTTAGATTCACTCCAGGTCCTCGTCCGTCGCCTTGGAGTCAACAGCCTCACATGTTCGTAGAGTTCGATGCCGTCTCGTTCAGCCCCGTGGGTGACCAACATGTGGTGTGCGGTGCCACCCCCGCCGGGTTCGGCACGCCGGTCTACGTCCAGGACCCGGACGCACAGCCTAACGACGTCTTGAGGAGCCTGCTTCAGCGCTACCCGCGGTTGCCGAAAGGGTTGAAGTCCGCCAGCGAGCTCAAGGCCGCAGGGCTGCGAGCGGGGAACTTGTTCCGTCCCGACGCCTACGTACTCGGGCCTCCGCAGCTGATGGTCATCCCTGGGACGCCCACGAGCACCGGGCGCACGACGCCGGAACAGGAAGAGACCGTATACCCGGCGTCGCCTGTCTACCGCGCGGATCAAGCCGTCCCCTTCTCGGCGCCACCCGATGCCGACGAAGCCCAAGCCATCCGCCGTGCTGCGATCCGTTGGGCACAGGACGTCCTGGACGACCCGGACACGGTCATTCTGGCCGTCAGCGCCATCGGGTCCCCTGCTCCGTCCACCCCGCCCCTGGAACGGGCCGTGCCCTTTGAGATTGCACTCACCTCGGCCGATGGCCACAAGAGATGGCATCAATTCATCAACCCCGAATGGGAAACGACATACCTGCAGCAGCTTCGCCCCGGCCACCCCGACCCTGCGGAACTCGAAGCCGCCCCCCGTTTCCGCGAGGTAGCTGACACCCTGCTGCGCACACTCCAGGGCAAGCGCGTCGTCACCTACGGACGCAACCTCCAGTACGCCGCGATCTACGCGGCGCTGGAGTACGCCTGGCTACGGGACGGCCTCCCCTACGGTGCCCTGTGGCCGGACACGGCCACCACACTCGCGAAGTTGAACCGCAGCCGCTGGGAGTGCGCGCGTCTGCGCCACGGCGAGTTCGACAGCGACTGGGATACGGCCGCCGGTCACTTCGCACTGCCGGCCGAGGAACCGGCCGCCGATGCACTCGACCGCTGCCGGATGACCGTTGCCCTGCTGCGCCGCATGGCAGATCCGGCTCGGCGCTACGCGCAGCTGAATGCCCGGGCGGAGCGCGCCGTGCAGGACGGCAAGAGCCACCGCCCCCGCCCCCAAGGTGGTCAGCGGCTGAGCCGCATCGCCGCATCCCGCCACGCGGTGCTCGAGCGCAGCCAAGGGGGCTGCGAGAACCCCCGCTGCCCTGATCCCCGCTACACCTCGGCACTCAGCCGCAATGGCTCCTACCTGGTGGAAGTGGATCACATAGACGATCACGCCAAGGGAGGCGCGGACCTTCCCAACGCCATGATCGCCCTGTGCCCGAACTGCCATGCCTTGAAGACCCGTGGGACGGTAACCGACGAGTTCCGTGCTCTCCTTCGCGCTACGGCCCTCGCCAGGCACCAGGAACTGCTCGCCGCGGCTCGATGAACCTACCCCTTCATCGGCACCGACAAGTTGGCCGATGGGTGTGCGGTGCCTAGCGGATCTCGTTGAGAGCGTCTTCGCGCAGGTGTAACCGCACATCTCCTGGCCCAGGAGACTGCGAAGCACTGGTTGCACGCGAAGACAGCATGGTCTCCGCTACGTGCTCCTGGCGCTGAGCCGCGCCACCGAGAACTGCACCCTCGACGAGCTCAGTGCAGCTGTTGACTGTGCCCCCGACTGGATGACGGACGATGGCGCCCGACTGATCGAACATCTGAGGGATCTGGCGATAGATGACGACGCTGGCGCCCTCAGCGAGGGCCACAGGATCATCAAGGGCCCGCGGCCACATATACGAAGACGCCAACGGCAAGTTCTCGCTGTGGGTGCGCGCCGGCTGGGTCACCGCCGCCGAGGGCAACGTCATCGACTACGAAGCCGTTTACGCCGAGATCGAGAGCGACAACAACCAATTCACGATCACCGACGTGACGTACGACCGGTGATCCTGCGAACCCGTCCGCCCGGAGGTCGAGGACCGCACCGGCCTGGACATGGTCGAGTCGGGCACCACCTACGAGCGCATGACCGCGCCGATGGCCGAACTAATGCGGAAGCTGAATGCCCACGAGAAGATGTACGGCAACCCGGTCGCCCGGTGGATGGCCCACAACCTCGAAGCCAAGCACCCCACCGACCACCCGGACCGCGTCCGGCCGGTCAAGCCCGACCTGAAGTAGTCCGGCAAGCGGATCGACGACATGCTGGCTCTATGCTTCACGATCGACGGATCGCTCGCCGTCAACGAGGGCGACGCCGTCGCCGACATCTTCTGAGCCTCAGCCCGCAGACCCCCAGTTGCGGCGCTGACTCCCACGAGGGCCGGGCCTGCTGTGGGCCGTGAAGAGCGGCCCCGCCGAGGTCTCCAAAACCAGGGGCGTTGAGCTGGCGATGTCTGCACGGGAATAGCCAGTGGATCGGTCCAGGTGGAGCACGGTGGCGCCAAGGCTTGGCTCCTCTGCCTTGCGGACCTGCCTTCTCCGCCATACAACCTGCGGCTGCGTTGCTGCCTCAGGTGTGAACTCGTACGTGACGTGATCAAAGATCAGCAACCCGTCGATCAGCGGCTCGCTTTCCTTAATGGGGTGCAGGATGCAAGCGAAGGCGATGGGGCGCTCTTCCCACCACGCGATGCGGAACAGTTCGGAACGCTGCCAATCGGATGCGAAGCGTTCATTGAACGGCTTCGCTGTCCCCCAGACCCGGATCAAGCTGCCTCGCACGCCGTAGTAAGCCGCGTACTGATCCATGGCGATGCAGATCGCATCTTGGATCTCCGGGTCGTGGATGTTGAGGCCGCGCATCGTGCGCTCAACGCGTTTCACGCAACTGTTGTGTGCATAAGCCAAATCTTCCACCTGACTCCATGTCCCCACCGGTGGCCAGGTCTTTCGGCCGCGTTGCCACCTCTGGATCTCGAACAGGTACTCCTGAACAAGGGCTTTGAAGAACTTCCGCGTCGTCCGACTCTTGCCTGGCAGGTCCGTGATCCAGTCTGGTCCGTCGTTCGTCCGGCGTCTGAACAGAGCCATGTCCCACCCCCTGGAGCACGTCGCCCGATTATGGCAGGCCCTGCACCGGCTTGCCCCCTCAACTTCGCCCGACTCTGGAGGCTCGTATGCCCGTCCAGCGATTGGCTGCCACCTGCATTCGGCCGCAACGAGCTCCCCTACGCCTGCATCATGATGAAGACCACCTCGCTGCCCGAGGCGCCGCTGCGCGTATACGGGCCGGACGGGCTCGGCGATCCGCGTGAGAACCACCCGCTGCGGGGACAACGACAGTTGGCGGGACGCTCGTTGGGAAAGGCTCCGACGGCCGCGTGCCCTGGCTGCGCGCAATCCCAAGCCCCCGCCGCCTTCCGGCGGGGCTTCGTCGTCTCACGAACGGCAAGCCGGAGCACAGCAAGACCGCGCCGAACACCACGCACCAGGGCCCATCCCGAACGCAGGCCCTCCCACCGGAGCTGGCCGACAGGGGGTTCCTCACCTCTCACAGCCCCTATGAGCGGGGTCCTGACGGTAACGGACTCGGGAGAAATTGAGTTTCAGTCATGCTGACCTGCCGGCTCGGCTGGTGGGTGATCAGCAGGCGATGTCGCGGACGAGGGCGAGGTCGGTGCTCGTCCAGCGGTGGGTAGCCCGATGCGCGGATCGGTCGGAGACGAGTGAGGCGATCGCGAGATGGGTCTCGGCGTAGGTCTCGCGGCGTCCGGCAAATCGCCGCAGGGTTGCCCACTGGCGGAGTTCGGCGTTGGTGTGCTCGACACAGATCCGCGCCGAGGACTGGCGCCGCCGCGCTTCCCGCCAGGCGTGCTTGTCACCGTCGCACGCCTCGTCCCTGGGCTTCTTCGGCGGGGCGCTGACCTGGCCGGGGAACTCCTTGGCCAGCCCGAGGTAGCCGGAATCGACCTTCGCCTTCACGCCGGGATGGATACGGAGCTGCTCGGCGATGCCCTCAGTGCGCACGGCGGTCTGGTCGTGCATCCGGCCCGGGCGGACCATGCCGGACAGCAGCAGGCGGCCCTGGTAGTCGCTGAACGTGGTGGTCTTGATGGTGTTCTGCTTGCGTTTGCCGGAGACGAACGCCCGGCGCCCGGGGCGGCCGGCCTGCGGGCGGCGGACCTGGGTCTCAGCCCCATCCAGCCGCAGCTCAACGCCCTCCGCCTCGGCATAGGCGATGTGGAGCGCGGCATTTGCCTGACGGTCGCCACCATGGTTGAGGCGACGGAACTGCCGGCGTCCCGAGGAACGCTCGACAGGACTGACCCCGCACAGCGCAGCGAAGCACGCCTCGCTGTCCAGCCGTTCCGGGTTGTCCCCCACCGTGATCAGCAACGTAGCCGCCGTGTCCGGACCGATCCCCACCACGTCGAGCAACTGCGGGGCATGGCACTCCACGAGCCGCGAAAGACGAGCCTCCACGTCCCGGATCTCCTCGGAGAGCTGACCGATCCGGTGAGCCAGCAGACCCAGCGTGATCCGGACGGCCTGCACCACCGACTCCGCGCCGACCTCCTCGCAACCACGCGCATGGGTGAACTGTGCGCAGGTAGTGGAACCCGCCCGCTCCCTCGCTGCCCGAACGTGACCGACTCGAAGAGTGGATTGAAGGCACCGAAGAGCTGCCAGACCTCGCACAACTGGGCAGCCGCACCCTGGACGGAGCTGTCTGGGTCGTACTCAACGAGTACGTCTCCGATCACGCCGCCGGGAAAGACTGGACCGGCCAGGCAGAACAGTGGCACGTCGTGCACAGTTGGCTCGTCGAGGACGCCCAGCACGAACAGGTCATGGAGTTCCTGAGTTCGCGCAGTCTCATTGGCCGCTGGATGCCGGAACCCCCCGCCTGGCATGCCGTCTACCTAGGCGAGCTTCCCCTGCTCGAACACGACACAGATGACGGCAACACGCTGTCCCACACCGACTACTCAATTGGCGACTCCGAACCACCCGCCACACCCAACGGCGGCCCCATTACGAGCGGCGCCGACAGCGGCTCTCCCACAGTTGTCGATCCCAGCAATCTGGACGACGAGGAGATTTTCGACCTTCTGGAGCAGTTCAAGGGCCGTCGCACGAAGACAGCCCTCACTGACGAGGACCGGCTTGCCAATCTACACAAGCTGGCCGCCCAGTGGTCCAAACCTCTACCGGTCCCCGCGTCCCCAGAAAGGCTCGCCCGCACCACCGACGGCTCCCCCCTCAGGGCCTATCCCGCCTTCCAGGAGTACTCATGGAGCAGCAGCGGTCATGACTGCTCCATGGAAGCCCCTGCCGGCTTGGCCCTCCCCTGCACGCGGCTCATGAACGGAGCGTGCTGGGCATGTTTGGCGAACGTCAGCCCCGCAGCAGTGACCACCTGCGCACCTGGCGCGAGTACAGCCAGACCGCGCTCCTTACTCTAGATACAGGCGGGCTCGCAGCGTCCCGGCTCCTCTCCGAGGTTCGGCGGAACCCGGGGCTCTGACTCCCGCGTACGGCCGCTGCCCGGGGTCTGCCCATACCGCAGCCCGGTTTCACCGTGAGCCCACTGCGGGGTATCGCTCGACTGCCCTGCACATCCGCCGTGCAGGGCAGCCACCCACCGTGGTGGGCTCCGGGTTGGAATCTACTGGCTGCACCGCATGCGCTCGCTGCAACGGCGGTAGAGGGGCTGGACACGATGACCGCCTCTCAGGCGTTCTCGTCATGGATCCGCGCACCCAGATCCTCCGCCCACTCCAGCGCCCACGCCTTGAGTTCTTCGATCTGCCGGGAGGTGAGCCCGTACGCGGTGTAGTCCTCATCCTCGTACCAGTCCGCGCCGATAAGCCGGTCCCTAAGGTCTTCAAGGCTGAACTCGTCGTGGGCGCGACGGCGGCCCAGGGATTCGAGGTCGGCGGTGGAGCGGTGGCGGGAGGCGGCCTGGACGTCGATGAGGTCACGGACGGTGCCGCGGTCGGCGAGGGCACGGACCTTGGTGCCGATCACGTCGTCGAGGGAAAGAACGGGGCCGTAGGGGGTCTGAGCGGGCGGAGCCCAGAACGCCTCCTTGAGGACGTCGACCTCGCACTCCTCGCCGGTGTCCGGATCGGTGACGAGGAACCGGCCGCTGAGCGGATCAGTCTGGACGTGCGTCGTCCTCCATCCGCGCTCGCTGAGACCCGCTGTGAGTGAGGCGACGATCTCCCGCATCGGAGCGGGGTTCTCGGTGGCGACGTCGAGGTCACGGCTGAAGCGTTCGACCAGGCCGTGGGCCTGCACGGCGTATCCGCCGGTGAGGACCAGGGGGTAAGGGGAGCCGATGTCGAGAATGTCGGCGAGGAGACGCTCGTGGAGCGGAGTGAGCTTCACGCGGCGGTAGGGTCGGCCGGAGCGGTGCGGAGCAGCTCAGGGAAAGCGTCCTCCCAGACCTCGCGGATGTAGGGGCTGATCAAGCGCCGCAGCACGGGCCACTGCTCGGTGAGCAGCCGGTGGTGCAGGAGGGCCATCAAATCCTCACGGCGTCCTTCGGCGAGGACGGTCCGGTAGAGCGTCATGCGGGACTTCGGGCGGTCCAGGCTGTAGCTGGTCCGCCCGGACCAGACGATGTGGAGCGGCAGATCCACGTTGCCCTCGACGGGGCCGGCCAGCTCCTGCAGACGCTCGGGCAGTCGGCTGCGGTAGCGGTCTCGCAGCACCTCGGCGCGGGGGGCGGTGATCGTCGGGTCCATGCATCCAGTATCGCTGCTGGGAGGCTGCGGCGTGGCGGATACGGGGCTCCGCTGTCGTACGCACGGGTCGGGCGCCGCCCGGCCCTCCCTCGGACGCGCATCATGGCCTACCCGTGCAGCCCCCCAGGTGGCGCGGCCACCGGCTGCCCTGCCGACCTTGGACCAGCCCCGCTCGCAGCCGCGGGTGATCGTGGCGCAGCAGGTCACGCGGAGGACCGCCGCGATGGAGTCGGCTGCGGCTTCCGTCTCGGCGTCGGGAATGACGACGGTCCCGAGGAGGCCCATGGCGCCAGCGCAGTGGACGAGAGGGCACCCGGCGGGCGACGGTCAGGGCATCCCGCTCGCGGTGTCGCTGACCGGCGGTAGCCGTGGGCGACGTCACCCAGTTGCCGCCTCTGCTCGACAAGATCCCGCGGGTAGCGGGACCGGTCGGCCGCCCGCACCGACGGCCTGATGCCCTGCTCGCGGACCGCGGCTACGACCATGACAAGTACCGCCGTCTTGTGCGGGCTCTCGGCATCACACCGGTGATCGCCGAGCGGGGCGAGGACCACGGCAGTGGCCTGGACGTCTTCTGGTGGGTGGTCGAGCGCACGATCGCCTCCCTTTTCGGCACGACTTCCAGATAGTCCGTTTCTCCGGTCCTCCCTGCCGCGCATGTCGCGTTCCCATGTCGGAGAAGGAAACGGGAAACAGCATCGATCGTCTTGTCCGCCCCGGCCAGACTGCCGCACGCTACGTGCAGCGCCGACTCGGCCGATGGCGGAAGGGGTTGGAGGTTTCCGTGCCACAGCCGTCCACCGGGTTCGGCGAGGAGTTGAGGAAGCGGCGTCTGGAGGCGGGGCTCAGCCTCACCGCCCTGTCCGGCTCCGTGCACTACAGCAAGGCGCAGTTGAGCAAGGTGGAACGGAGCCTGAAGGCCCCCAGCCGTGACCTCGCCCGCCTGTGCGACGCCGCCCTCGGGGCCGGCGGGGCCCTGCTGGCCCTGCTCGCACCAGAGACCACCGACCCGCCCGTCGATCCGGCGCCGGGCCATGTCCACGAGGAGGACTGGATCATGCAGTTGTCGCCGGACGGACCGAACACTTTCCAGCCCTTGAGCCGACGGGAAGTCATGGGTGCCGGTGCCGTCTCGATGATGGCGTGGCGGTCCGACAGCGTGGGCCTGGCCTCGCCAGCCGCGGGCGCGGAAATGCTGGAAGCCTCCCGCTCACTGTTCACCCACTACCGCAGACTCGGCCAGGCGGTGGCGCCCGGTCTGCTCCTGCCCGTTCTGATCGCCCAGACCCATACCCTGCGGGAACTGTCCACCCACTGTGACAGCGGCACCCGTCGCCACCTGCTGGCCCTCGGCTCCCGGTACGCCGAATACGTCGGCTGGCTGGTGCAGGAGACCGGGGACGAGCGGGCGGCTCTGTGGTGGACGCAGCGCGCGGTCGACCTGGCGGCCGCCGGCGGCGACCGGACACTGGCGGGTTACGCGCTGGTCCGCCGGGCCCTGATCACGCTGTACCGGGACGACGCCGAGCAGACGGTCGCTCTGGCCCGTTGCGCGCAGAGCGGGGCCTTGCCCCCGCGCATCCGCGGGCTCGCCGCACAGCGCGAAGCCCAGGGTCACGCCCTTGGGGGTGACCACCGGGCCTGTCTGGAGGCGCTGGACCGCGCGCGTGCACTTCTTGCTCTCCAGGGCGAAGGGACTGACGAGCCGGTGATCGGCACCATGCACCTTCCTGATCCGGTCGGCATGGTCACCGGCTGGTGCCTGGTCGATCTCGGGCGGCCGCGCGAGGCGAGCGAGGAACTGGACCGACAACTCGCCCTGGTGGGCGGGGACGCGGTCCGCACCCAAGTCAGGTACGGCGTCCGCCGCGCACTCGCCTATGCGTCGGCCGGCGAGATCGACCACGCCTGCGACCTGGCGACGCACCTGCTCGACGGGGTGGAGGCCGTGGGTTCCGCCACCGTAACGACAGACCTGAGGCGGCTCGCCCGCGCCCTGGCGCGCCACGCGAACCATCCCTCTGTACGCCGGCTGGGACCGCGACTCAGCACGTTGTCGCGCCCGTCCACCATCTGAAGGAGTCACTGGCATGCCCCACGTGTTCATCAACTACCGCACCGGCGACGGCGAGCGGACCGCGGCCCTCCTCGACCAGGAGCTGTCACGTCGCTTCGGCCAGGACCGCATCTTCCGCGCGTCCAGGTCCATCATCGCAGGGGACGCCTACCCCGAGGCTCTCCAGACCGCGTTACGCCACAGCTCCGTGCTGCTGGCCGTCGTAGGACCGGACTGGACGAACTTCCGCAGTCGGCTGCAGGATCCCGACGACTGGGTGCGCAAGGAGATCGAGGCCGCGTTCGAGTGGGGGCTCATCGTCGTTCCCGTGCTGGACGGCCGCAAGACCGACCGGCTGAGCAAAGCAGTCCTGCCCCCGGAGCTGGCGCGGCTCGCCGATCTGCAGTCCGTACCGTTCGACAGCACCCACGACACCGAGGCCGGCGTCCGACGTATCGGTGATCTGGTCGCCGAGCTGGTGCCCGAGCTGCGGGACCTGCTCGAGCCCGGCGAGCCGTCGCCGGCGTCGACCACCGTGCACAACACGATCGGGGACGTGAGCGGAACGGCCGTCCAAGCGGGCGACTTCAGCGGTGACGTCGGCGGCACGATCGTGAAGAACTCCCACGGCACAGTCCACACGGGCAGCGGCAGCATCTACAACAACTCACGCCACGTGTCGGGCGACCGCTACATCTCGGGCACCGGGACGACGTACACCGAGGGCGACCACCACGGGGACGTCCACCAGCGGTTCGGGGAGCCGGAGCGGCCCCAGGACGACCGACGGTGAGCACAGAACACACCACCCGGGTCGAGAGCACGCGGGGCTTCACGCACACGGGTGACGGCCACATGTTCGTCAACCTCGGCGCCACTGCCCAGGAACCCCGAAAGCCAGTCTTCCGGCAACTTCCCGATGACCAACTTCGCTGGGTCCGACGGGTGTTGGTCGCTCCGGTCAATATGGGAAAAGCCCGGACGACGCTCGAGGAAACGGGCACCGTCATCCTCGACGGTGCTCCCGGCAGCGGCCGCTCGGCCACGGCTCGCGTACTGTTGCGCGAACTCCACCGTCCCGGCGGGGCCTTCCGTGAACTCCTCCCCGACGAGCTGGACGAGCTGCCGCGGCACGACCCGGCTTTCGTCGACCCAGGCGACCGGCTGCTGCTCGACCTGTCCACCGCGAAGGCCGATCCGTGGGATGCGGCGCGGGGCAACCTGCCCGCCCTGCGCCAGACGGTGCACGAGCGGCGGGCCCATCTCGTCGTCGTCATGCCGCACCACGGGGCCCTCGATCCCGACCTCCAGCACTACCGTGTCGAGATCGGACCGCCGACCTCTCCCATGGAGGTTCTCAGACGCCACCTGCGCACCCAAGGCGTGCCATGCGAGCAGTTTCTCCGGAACGACGTCACCGTCGACGAGTTCCTGAGTGAACGCAAACCCATGCGGGAGATCGCCGACTTCGCCGACCGCATACGCCGGGCCTGCGAGACGGCCGGGCCCGGCGAGGGGTTCCCCGAGTGGTGTACGGCCGCGAAACGTGCGCGCGCCGGGCGCCGCGCTGAAGTCGCCGATCACGTCGCCGGTTTGCCCGACGCCTCCCAACGCGCCCTGATGATCGCCGTGTCCATGCTCCACGGCGCGCACGCCGACGTCGTCCACCGGGCGGCCGCGCTTCTGCTGAGCACGGTCGGGGCCCCCGAGGAGGAGACTCCGCTCCTCCAGCGCAAGGACCTTGCCCAGCGGCTGTCGGAGATCTCGGCCCGCTCCGGGCCGGACGGTCGCGTGCGGTTCACCGAGCTGGACTACGACTCCGCCGTCCGCGCCCACTTCTGGGACCACATGCCCGACCTGCGACCGCACCTCGGCGCGTGGGCCGCACGGGTCGTCGGGTCGAGCGACCCGCATCTCGTGCCGGACGTCCGTGACGGACTGGTGGCCCGGCTGGCGGGTGAGTACCTGCGGACCGGGCGGGCGGACGCGCTCGCCGCGCTCGCCGAGCGGTGGAGCGCGCAGGGGGCGGGCAGAGCCGGGTCGGAGGCCGCGGTCCAGGCGCTCACCTGCGGTCTCACGGACCCCGCACATGGCAGGGACTTCCGCGAACGGATCTACAACTGGTGCGCGTACGGCCGGCTGACCGATGAGTTCGCCCAGGTGCTGGTCCAGGTCTGCGCCGACGTCCTCGCGCTGGACCATCCGGACCACGCCCTGATCCGGCTGCACCATCTCGCCCGGCGTGATCTCAGCACGGCCCATGCGCTGCAGCCCCTGTGCGACCTGGTGGCCGGCAGCCGGCGTTTGCGCCGAAGGTTGCTCGACCGGCTGGCACGCGGCAACCTCGCACCGGCCGACCTGGCCATCTTTCTGCGCGTCAGCGATCCGGAACCGCTCACGGACCGCTCCGTCACCACCCGCGCCCTGGTCGACGAGGACGGGGTACGACACTCCCTGATCACGTGCTGGCGCGCCGTGCTGATCCACGCCGTGTCACGGAAGGACGGACCACGCGTGGCACCACGGGCAGAGATACAGAACTGGCTGCGCTGGGCGGACGAGAGCGCCGGTGACCGGGGGGAGGTCCTCCTCGACCTGCTGGTCGCTGCCGCCGACCGATGCGGGGAGGACCGGGGCGCGGCGTTCGCCGCGTTGTACACGTCCGCGCGCCGGGCGGAGTGCGCTTCTCCGGGCGCCGGCTCCCACTCCGCCGAGACGACCGACCTGTTGCTCCACAAGATCGGCGTGGCGCAGAACCTCGGTAATGCCGCCCCGCCGGCATCGGCCAGAGGGAGTCGATCATGACGACCGCACGCAGGACGACGACCGTGTTCCTCACTGTTCTGTGTGGCCTGCTGCTCACCATCGTCGGCGTGGTGCAGCGATGGCCCGGCTGGACCTGGCCGGTGCTGGCCGCGCTTCTTCTCGTGTTGCCCGCGGCAACCTTCCGGGTGGCCTCACAGCGCCGCGGCCCGGTGCCAGTCAGCTTCGAGGAGCAGCTCACGGCCGCCCCCGTGGAGCGGACCGAGTACCGCGTCAACCGAGTCGCGCTCCCGAGCCTCTGGGACGACTACCACTTCGTCTTCTCGGCGACCGTTCGATGGTGCTTCACCGACGAGCCGGGGCGCGGCACGGTCGTCAACCCGGCCGGCCTCGCCATCGACGCGGTCCTCAGCCGGGCCCGCGCGATCGCCGAGAAGCGGGCCCCGGCCCACGCCTCGCTCCTTCAGCACGAACTCGGCGGCGCACTCAGCCGCATGTGCCCGGATGCCACGGGCCACCTCCGGGCGATGGCGGAGGACATCAGCCTTACGTTGCCCGACGAGGACCAGGAGCGTCTGGACCGGCTCGCCGGCGTGCGCAAGGACGAGGCGGTCTGGGAGCACCAGCGCAAGTACGAGCAGAGCAAGCGCCGGTATCTGGGCGAGGACGTCCTCAAGGACACCGGCAGCGCCGTCGTGTGGTGGCTCACCAAGAACGACGAGCAGGTGGCGAAGACCGTGGCCGACCTCCCCTTGCTGGCGCAGCTGACCTCTGCTGCCAACGACACCGACATCCCCGAGCGCCTGCTCGAGATGCTGCCGAACCGGCCGGGAGGACCCGGGACGCCGGACGTCGGCACGGAGTCTGCCGATCTCCTGGCCCGTGAACCCTCGGCCGCGGACCATCTGGCGGGGTTCTTCGAGGCCATGGGCTTCACGGAGGACGACGACCGGCGGGCGATGCTGGCCCGACAGTTCTCGCAGCTCATCGAGCAGCACAACCGCCACGAGACAGCAGAGGACCTCCTACGCCGGTTCGATCCGCCGCGGCCTCCCACCCCCGAGACGGGAGCGGAACCGGCCCCCGACCCCGGCCCGCCGACCGAGACGGCCTGACCGCCGACCGGAATATTTCATCCCTGCGCATCCAGGAGGACGCGATGAACGCCGAACTGGCCGCGATGGCGGCATCGGGAGCCACCACCCTGGTCTCCCTCATGGTCACTGATTCCTGGACTCACGCCCGCGCACTGATGGGCCGGTTCCTGGCACGTGCGGGCGCGGACACCGTCGCGATCACCCGCCTGGACGACGCGCGTGCGCGGCTGCTCCTCACGGGCACCGCGGCGAACGAGCGCGCCGCGTCCGGCATCGCGGCCGAGTGGCAGACTCGTCTCTGCGGGCTGGTGGAAGCCGGGGCGCTCACCGGCGAGGAACTGGGTGCTCTCGGGGCGTCGCTGCGCCGACTGGCGGCCGCCGCAGCGGGCCGCCCAGCAACGGTGCACAACACCGTCTCCGGCGGCACCCAGCACGGCCCGATCGTCCAGGCCGGCACCGTCACCGGCCTGGCCTTCCCGCCGGATCCGTCCCCGCGCCGGTAATAGGGCTGAAGACCGGACCGGGTGTCCTGTCGACGCCGGGCTCCCGATCTCTTACGCCGCCTGCCGTATTTCACTGGTGGTCGGTCCGCGAACGGACGGGCCTGCCGCTGGACCCCTACCATTCGCCGAAGGCTGCGTTCGCACATCAGGCGCACCCCCAAAGCGTCACAGGACCCCGGACCGCATGAGGCGTCGACCGCCTCACCGGGCCAGCGCAACCCACCTCTTCCATCGGCTCCGTGTAGTAGCCGCTCGGACCACGCAGTAGATAGCCCTCCTTCGTGGTGCCGTGCTTCTCCTCGTACCGCTCCATCGCCTCACGCACGGAGCGCGGCAGGGGAACCTCCCGGAACTCCCCCGCTTTGCGATGCTTCAGCTTCGCCGGCCTGTGCGTGTTGGAGTGGATCTGCTCGTGCACCCGGTAGACATCGCCCGCCACGACATCGTTGATGTTCACCTGGTTGCCGCGCCCCACCCGTCCGTCTCCAACTCGTCCAGGAAGCGCTCGACCACGATAGGCGTAACCAAGTTCAGTTTCCGCGACCCGAGACGAGGAATGATGTGCACGTTGATGGAGCTGTCCACGTGCCATCCCGTCGAGTACTCCGTCATCTTGCGCTGACGAGGCCGCCACTGCTTCGCGTATTCCGCGATCGTCTCCTGACCGAGTTCGCGGCGAACCTCGGCGACGGATGGCGCCGTTGTCTTCTTCTCCGTGTAGATCTGCGTGAGACGCTCGATAGCGTCGTCCTGCATGTCGCAGCCGGCCTCTTCACGCTGCTTGCCGAGAGCGTCCCGGAACCGAATCGTGTACGGGTGCGGGCAACGGGTCGGCCTGGAACAACCGCACTCCTTGAAGAACGACCCCATCCCACGGGCGAGCTGTCGAGCCACGCATCGAGCCTTCCGAGCAGGGCGCAGCGGGGCAGCAGGCCCCCTGCCGCGGTGCAGGTGAGCAAGCCGGAAACCGTCCGGTCTGATGCTGACCTTTTGCTGACCCGGAGGCGACGATCAGGGCTCTGACCTGCAGAAACACCCAAACGCTAGATCTTGGACTTGAACATGGTACGAAGCACGAAGAAACTCCCGATTCGTCTGCTCCCTGCCTGCTTTTTGCGGGTCAAGGGCGTCGTGGATTGTACATCGGCACGCCTTTCAAACGAAGGCTCACCAGAACATCGTGCGCCACGGCGAGCAGGCTTCTCACCTGCGCGATCTGCGCAAATCAAGCTGCCGCGGAGCCGTCGACCAGGAGCGTGCACGGAAGACTGTCCCGGTCCCATGCTGAGGGGATGCCGACTTACCTGATGAGTCATCAGGTAAGTCGAGGGATCTACGTCGGTACCGACCAGTCCACCCTGGCAGGACAAGGGCGCTGCGCCTACGGCGGCACAGGGGTACCAGCCGCTGCGGCGGATGAATCGGGCGCCCTGTTCGCCGAGAGCCAGGTCCGAACCGGCCCACATGCAGTGAAGGCCCGGTGGACACCGGGCCTTCACTTTTGAGTAGCGGGGACAGGATTTGAACCTGCGACCTCTGGGTTATGAGCCCAGCGAGCTACCGAGCTGCTCCACCCCGCGTCGGTACGGTGAACTGTACGGCACCGAGCGGGATCGGCCCAATCGACTTTCGCCCCGGTCCGGATTCCGAATTCCCGCAGGCCCCAGTGCGTGACCGAAATGTCCCCTCGGACGGCGTTGGAATACGGGCACACCTGGTGAGTAGTCTCCATGAGCTGGCCGGCGGTGGCCTGGTCCGAGCCGGGCAGGTGTGGCGTCAAGACCCATCAGTGAACAGCCCCCGCTATCAAGGGTGATCGGCCTCCCCCGTGCCGCCACCCACGAGGACCTTCTGGCGCACGCTTTGCAGCAGGTTCAGACCGGCGGCGTCCACAAGCCCAGTTCCCCGGGGATCTCTCACCGGACCAGGCAGGTTCTTCCTCCACACTCACACAGCAGTACCCCTGCACCAGGGTGCCGCAGGGAGCGGGCGGTGGCAGCCGGCACGGCCGTGATGGTGAACGCGGGCGAGCCTGCGGTAGCCGGCCACATTTCCTAGGGGTTGTGGCGGGTGCCGGCCGGGCCGGAGGCGAGGGCGATGCGGGCGGTGATGCGTTTGCCGACCGGCTCGCGCCGGGCTTCCACGCCCTGCGCGACGGCCATCACGATCTCCAGACCGTGCTGCCCGATGCGGTCGGGGTCCGAGGCACGCGCCACCGGCAGTACCGGGTCGGAGTCCCAGACGACGACCTCCACCATTTCGCACATGATCCGCAGTTCCATCAGTACGGGTCCGGGCGCGTACTTGCGGGCGTTGGTGACCAGTTCGCTGACCACCAGCTGGGTGAGGTCCACGGCACGCTGAGAGACCGTCACACCGTGCGCGCTCTGAGCGCGGGTGAGGAAACCTGCGGCCAGTTGACGGGCCTGGGCGATGCAGGTCCCGTCCCCCTCCAGCGCTACGCCGATTTGCAGAACTTGGGCGTCAGGCGCGGTGTCGTCCTCCCCTTGCGGGTCTGATCCCATCACAGCCCGCCATTCATTCCCCGTTCACGATGCCCGGCACGTACCCCCGCAGCCGGGGTTCACGCCTTGCCCGCCTTGTTGACTGTGCCACGCAAAGAAGCCGCCTGTACCGTGCCGGGCGGCACTGCGTACGAGGGTGTGAATATGCCAGGATCACCACACTCCACCAGGCCCTGGACGCTTCCACCACCCCCACTGGCGGCCCGCATAGACGGTGGCGGAGTGCCCGGCCCGGCATGGCTGACGGAACCGCTTCCGGGACCGATTCGCGGTCCTGCTGCCCGGGGTCGTCCGGTGACCTTGCGTGCGCGGCGGCCAGGGCGGCGAGAGGGGTGACCAGGCGATGCAAGGGGGTGGGTCCGGCTCGTAACCTGCCGCCCATGACGACCCGGACCCAGCCTTCGACGCCCCGTGAAGCTTCGAGCTGCTGCTTGCCGGGAACCAGCGCTTCACCGCGGGCGCCCCTGAGCACCCGAACCAGGACGCCACCCGTCGCGCTCAGACCCGCCGGTCCAGCACCCCTTCGCCGTGCTGTTCGGGTGCTCGGACTCGCGGCTGGCCGCCGCGATCATCTTCGACCGGGGCCTGGGCGACCTGTTCGTGGTCCGCACCGCCGGGCACGTCGTGGGTGCCGAGACACTGGGACCGTGTGCTGGCCGAGCGGGTCGCCGAGGTATCCACCACGGTCTGACCGGCCCCGGCTCATTCCACAGCGGTTCCTCAGCGTGCGGGACCGGGCCAGTGCGCCAGGCCGTCGAGGGCCGGCGACTGGCAGGTGGCCTCCTGCGGCGAGTCGTAGAACTCGTAGGCGTCGGCCAGGCCGCCGTGCGCGAAGACGGTGCGCATCCGAGCCGAGGGGCACGTGATCCGCAGCGAGCCCTCGCGTTCCCGGATGCGTTTGGTGAGCGCCACGACGGTGCCCAGGAACATCGAGTCCAGGAAGGGCACGAAGCACAGGTCGAGGACGAAGTGGCGGTGCCCCTCACCCAGCAGCTGGATGACTGCCTGACGGATCAAGGCGTGGGTGTGGATGTCCACCTCGCCGTCGACCTCGACAACGGTCCAGCCGTTGACGACTTCGCAAGCGACGGCGATCTCCTCGGTGCGGACGATGCTCCAGCGCATGGCCCGTCCCTTCTCGCGGCTCTGCACGAAACGCCAGGCCCCCTGCGACGCATTGCACGCCTGGTCAGCGAGGGTTTGCGTGCAGATGCCGCCTGCCTCCATCCAAGGCGTTTTCCGGTTGATCGCAAGCCGGGCATCCTGGTCCGATGCGGGCTACAGCCGAAGCGGGTACGGGCCTTCCGTACGCCCCCTGCACGGCCCGCCTCACGTCCGCTTCCGCCTGCCGCGTGACCGACACAGCCGGTGGTCGTGGGTACGGCATCGCGCCATGAACATCCGCCCCCGGCGGATGCAGTGCAGGCCCGGACCCGTCGGCGCCCCGCCTGGTCACCCTACGCCGCCGCCCCACCGACGACCTGACCGTGCAGGTGCTACCCGTCTTCGCGCCGCGGACCGTGCCAGTCCAGGATGAGGACAGTGGCGTCGTCCCTGAGGTTTCCCCGACAGGCATCCAGTACCGCGGTGGTCAGGCTGCGCACGGCTTCCCTGGGATGTGAGGTGCGGGTGTCCCACACGAGGCGGGCCAGGTCGACGGCTCCGGCGCCGCGTTCCTGCATGCCGTCAGTGAGCAGGATCAGACGGTCGCCGGGGAGAAGATCGAGCTGCTGGAGGTGGTAGGAGGCAGGGGCTGCCACCCCGAAGGGGAGGTTAACCGCGAGCTGTACCTCTTCGACCTCGGTGGCGCCTTCGCGTAGGCGCAGGGGCCGGGGATGCCCTGCGTTGACCAGTTCGCAGGTCCCCGTTGTGAGGTCGATGCACAGCAATTGGCCAGTGGCCAGGCCGCGGCTGTGGGTCAACAGGGCGTCGTGGGCGTGTTGCGCCTGCTGGAGTGCGTCACAGCCGCTGCGGCGGGCGCCGCGCATAGCGCCGACCAGGAGTGTGGCGAGCAGCGCGGAGTTGGTGTCGTGGCCCATGGCGTCGGTGATGGACAGGTGCAGTGTGTCGCGGTCGAGTGTGTAGTCGTAGGTGTCGCCGCCGATGTCGTCGGCCGGCACCAGCCCTGCCGCGAGGGTGAACTGGGGAGCCTCGCAGCAGGAGGCCGAGGGAAGCAGTTGGTGCTGGATCTCGGCGGCCAGGCTGATCCGGGTGGTGCGCCGGCCCGCGTGGTACAGGTCGGTGAAGCGGCGGTCCGTGACGATGATGTAGGCCAGTGCGTGCGCCGCGTCTTCGATCTGCGCGAGCACGGTGTCGTCGGCGTTCTGCAGCGTAGCCTCCAGCAGACCGATGCAGTCGCCGCGATTGGTGACCGGCGAGATCACGCGCCGCCCGCCCTGGCCGTCCGGTTCCACGCGCTGGCACTGGGTGCGCAGGACTGCGTCGTAGACGCTGCCCTCCAGGTCGATCCGCTCGGCAGCGCCCCCCATGTCATCCTCGGCCTGTGTGGTCAGGCGCAGCAGCCGCCGACCCACGAGGTCGACGAACAGGAACGACACACGCTCCGCCCCGAAGCGCTTGCGCAGGTCATTCGCAAGTACCTCGACGGACTCCCCGGGCGGTGCCGCCTCAGCGGCGGCCAGAAGCTGCCCCAGTTCCAGATCCCCGCCATCCATGGCAACCTCCTATCGGTTGCCGGTCCTTCTTCCCCCGGTTCGCCCCCTCGTCACCCACTACATGCATCACGCCCGCTCGCGGTTCTCTCTTCCGGCGGGGTTCGGTTGACGCGTTGAGCCCGTCCGAGCTGCCGAACGGCGGTGCGGTCCCTCAGCGGTCTCGTCCGCCGACAGTGCATCGGTTCCCTCAGGTTCGGGCGTTCCGATCAGGCTGATGTCTTCGGCTGAGGCCTGCCGCCCTCGGCGCGCAGTTGCTCGTTGATGCGCTGCGCCTCTTCAAGCTGGTCTTCGAGGATGACGATGCGGCAGGCGGCCTCTATGGCGGTGCCCTGGTCGACGAGTTCGCGGGCTCGGGCGGCGATGCGCAGCTGGTACCGGGAGTAGCGGCGATGGCCGCCTTCGGAGCGCAGCGGGGTGATCAGGCGGTGTTCACCGAGGGCACGGAGGAAGGCAGGGGTCGTGCCGAGCATCTCGGCGGCCCGGCCCATGGTGTAGGCGGGGTAGTCGTCATCGTCGAGAGGGCCGACGGGACGGGAACCGGCAGGCGGCATAGACCTCTTCTTTCGGGGACGCGTCGGGGGGCCCGGGTGCCAGTACGGCACCCGGGCCCCGAGCTTTCAACACCATCTACCGGCGCTCCGCGCCGGCCTTCTTTTTCCGCAGGTGCCGCCTGGGAGGGCGGGGCTGCGGGGATCGCGAATGCGTGACCGGGGACCACCTTCCAATCCGGGGCCTTGCGTCGTACCCGGGCGGACTGCTTCCTCGCCCGGGCGATCCTGATGGCGTTCTGCTCCTTACCTTTCGATTGCGCGGATACCGCGGGTGTTGCTCACAGCCCCTGGGGCCGTGTCCTTCTGGTCTACCTGTACAGCAGTTCGTGCCTGCTGTACCTACTTCGACTTCTGGGTACGGAGACAACGTTAACCCCGCATCGGCGGGATGTCTACTGTCGCCATGACAGTTTTTCTCCATGGAGGGTGTGTGTGCCTCTACCGCAGGTAAAGCAGAAGGAGTGCCCACTCGAATGGCGGTCCCCCTGCCTGCACGGCAGTCCACCAGCTCGCTGATCACCAGCTGGGTCAGGGTGCACGATCCGCTCGGAGACCCAGCCGAGGGGCCGGCCGCACCCTGAACTCCATCGCGGCGCCCGGGGCACCACAACACTCGTGTAGGTGCCAGGACCATCCCCGCGCCTGCTTCGAGGGCCTCAGCGTGGTGAGAGCCTGCGGCGAAATCGACCGGGACAGGGCCCCTCCACTTCTCGATGCCGCAGCTGCTCACGGCGTCGCCTCGTACCGGACGGTGCTGGACGTCGACCACGTCACGTTCATGGACTCCAGCGGCATCAACGTCTCTTCCAGATCGTCGGTCTCGATGACGTCGTAGCCTGTCACCCCACCGCTCGCGACGCCTTGCGCCCCTGGCCTCGGGGGCCGTGGTGCCAGATGACGCCGGATGCCCGCCACGGTTGTGGCGGGCATCAGGCCGGGTGCGGACAGTCGGCTGTCAGCCGGTGGGGAGCAGGCCCTCGCGCAGGCGAGCGAGGCAGCGGGACAGGAGCCGGGAGACGTGCATCTGGGAGACGCCCAGGCGCTCGCCGATCTGGGCCTGGGTGAGTTCTTCCACGAAGCGCATGTGGATGATCTGCCGGTCGCGCTCATCCAGGTCAGCGATCAGCGGGGCCAGGGAGTGGAAGTCCTCCACCAACTCCAGGTCGGTGTCTTCGACGCCGATGAAGTCCTGGAGGACGCTCTCGCCGTCCTCGCTGCCGCCGATGGCGGCGTCCAGGGAGGAGGAGTTGTAGCCGTTCGCGGCCAGACGGGCCTCCATCACCTCGTCCTCGGGCAGGCTCATCAGCTCCGACAGTTCCTTGACCGTCGGCGTGCGACCCAACCGGCTTCGCAGTTCTTCCGTGGCCCGGGCGAGCTGGACGCGGGCCTCCTGCAGCCGCCGGGGAACGTGCACGGCCCAAGTGGTGTCGCGGAAGAACCGCTTGATCTCCCCGACGACGTAGGGGATCGCGAAGGAGGTGAACTCCACCTCGCGGGACAGCTCGAACCGGTCGATCGCCTTGATCAGGCCGATCATGCCGACCTGGACGATGTCCTCCATCTCCTCCGGTCCGCGGCTGCGGAACCGCCCGGCCGCGTAACGGACCAGGGACATGTTCATCTCGATCAGCGTGCTGCGCGCGTAGCTGTACTCGGGCGTGCCCTCCTCCAGCACTGCCAGCTGCTCGAAGAACAACCGGGAGAGTTCGCGGGCATCCTTGGGCGCCACCCGGGTGGGGTCGGCGACTTCGGGCAGCTCGGTGGTCTGCGTGTCCAGCGTGCTCATGAGCGCCATGAGGTCCCCTCCCGGATTCGAACTCGTGCCACGGCCCGCTGTGAAACGGCCGACGACGCTTCGGCTACCCCTTCACTTTCCACCCATGCCTGCCACCACGCGATCGAGGGGCAGGGCTGTGAGCCGGCACGTCTCCCCGCTGAGAGGCCACCCGCCCGGCCCGGCCGGAGAAACCGCCTGCGTTCCGGAGTCGGCCTGCGGCCCTCGTGCTGCGGGTGGAGCAGGGGTTGCGACCGGAACCGGGGCGGCGCCCCGTCGGCACAGGCCAGTAAGCGGGTCACGGGTGCAGTGGCGTCGGGGTCCTCGAATGGGGCCCCGGTCGGGGGCGTCAGGGGGCGAACAGTAGTGGCGTCGGCCGCCGACGGCGTGCCCCACGGAGTCGAGGAGACCGGCAGCACTGGGTCGGAGTCCCACACCTGGACCTCCACCAGATCACCGGCGATCCGCAGATCCAGGAGGATCGCGAAGCCCTCGCCGCCTGACCGAACCGGCCGCACGCTGCCCCAGTGGGATGCGCCACAGAATCACGGAGTGCGGCAAGCTCGAGTGCCTCCTGACACCGTCGCCGAGGCCGTCATCACCTGGGCCCACCGCCACCAACCCCTGCCTGCACCGGTCATGCAAGCACTGGATGCCCTACGCCTGCACGTGGCGCCGGGAGCGGCAGCGCGTCGCGGACGCTGAGGTCGCCCTCCTCGATCCGGAGGCGTGGCAGTTGCCCCAGCAATGCCACGCAGATGACGGCAGCGTCGGGCGGCGCGGGGTGCTCCTGGTCGACGCCCTCTCCGACGGCTGGCAGGTCCGCCGTTGCCCCCGCGGCAAAGACGTCACCGCCTGCTTCCAACCGCCCACACCAGCACAGGCGACATAAGCGGAGGCAGGAATAGCCAGGGGCCGCGCAGGTTTCTTCAGCGCGTACCCGTCCTGCCTCCACCGCACCACATTCACCATTTCCCCTTCAGACTCTTCTGGCGCTCTTTCATTGTGCGATCGTCAGCCAAGCCCGTAGGGCCTGGCCGGTATCAGCCAGGCCCTACGAAGGGGTGAGTACCAGTCAGGTCACCATCGATACCAGCGGCCGCGGCCACCCCCGGCGCTCGTGGAGCGCATGACGAAGCCGAGCAGCCACAGCACCAGGACGGCGAGGGCCACCCACCAAAGCATCTTGACAGCGAAACCGGCACCGAAAAGGACGAGTGCGAGAAGCAGAACGAGCAGCAAGGGAATCATGATTATCGACCTCCTGAGCCGCCGTATGCCCCGCCACTGCTCCTTCATTCCGCAGCTCTGCCCCGTTTGTGCAAGGAGAGCCGGGGCACGGGTGGGCTACAGCGAAAACAGCACCGAAGCAATTGGGAAGTGCTATCGGCAATGACCGCATGGCCGCCGAAGGACAGGCGGAAAAGAGCACGGCCGATGCCCGTGAGGCCAAGGAGAAGGCCAAGGAGGCCTTCGGGCACTGACGACATCTCGGCCCACCTGGGCTGCGCTGCCGCGTAGTGGGCGAGGGCCCCACCGGCCCGGGCACGCCTGACCCACGGCGACACCTGTGAAGGGCCATGCGCCTGTTGCGTCATTGCCCGGTCAGCCCACTCCGTCCTCAGGAATGGGGGATGGTCTCCCTGTCGCAGTGGATGGGGAAGATCTGGCCGAGCAGTGCGGTGTCGTCGTCGAAGCGGCCGTCACCGAAGCTGTGCAGCAGCCGGTCAGGGCCTGGAGCGCAGCGGGCGGGGGCTTGCCGGCGTGGTCGGCGGCGAAGGCGAGCAGGGTTTCGTCCCCGTACGGGCCGGTCGGCGTGGTCTTCACCGGTGCGCGCCTCGGTGATGCTGTCGGTGGAGAGCAGGTTGGCCGGGGCCGGCCCGCTACCCCGTGCAGGAGGCCCTCCTGTCCCGGGGGCCGGGGCAGCGGGCAGATGAGACGGTTGCCGACCTGAGCGCCAGTACGTCTCCGGCGTCGGGTCGTATCGAGCGCTCGTTGGATCACACAGGCAGTGGATCGCCCTGTCCCGATCTCCGGGTACCGTCAGGGTATGAGTCATCCGCACCCCGAGCTGAAGGCCGCACCGCCCCTTCCCGAAGGAGGGCTGCGGGTCATCGCCCTGGGCGGCCTGGGTGAGATCGGCCGCAACATGACCGTCTTCGAGCACGCGGGCAAGCTGCTCATCGTCGACTGCGGCGTACTGTTCCCCGAGGAGACCCAGCCCGGTGTGGACGTGATCCTGCCGGACTTCACCTCGATCCGGGACCGGCTGGACGACATCGTGGCCGTAGTACTCACCCACGGCCACGAGGACCACATCGGCGGCGTGCCGTACCTGCTGCGGGAGCGGTCCGACATTCCCGTCGTCGGCTCCAAGCTGACGCTGGCGTTCCTGGAGGCCAAGCTCAAGGAACACGGCATCCGGCCGCGCACGGTGCGGGTGCGGGAGGGCGACCGGCGTGGCTTCGGGCCCTTCGACTGCGAGTTCGTGGCGGTCAACCACTCCATCCCCGACAGCCTCGCGGTCGCGATCCGCACCCGGGCCGGGATGGTGCTGCACACCGGCGACTTCAAGATGGACCAGTTCCCTCTCGACGACCGCATCACCGATCTGCGCGCCTTCGCCCGCCTCGGCGAGGAGGGCGTGGACCTGTTCCTCACCGACTCCACCAACGCCGAAGTACCCGGCTTCACCACCTCCGAGCGAGAGCTGAACCCGGCGATC
>NZ_JBVIDS010000012.1:0-24528 GCF_055572255.1 Streptomyces sp. NPDC030799
CGGTTCACCTTCCCGCGCCAGCGCCGCGGCCGCCGGCTGTGCCTGGCCGACTTCTTCCGCCCGCAGGAGTCGGGGGAGACCGACGTCGTCGGCCTGCAGGTCGTCACCGTCGGCTCGCGCATCGGCGAGGAGACCGCGCGGCTCTTCGAGGCCGACTCCTACCGTGACTACCTCGAACTGCACGGGCTGTCCGTGCAGTTGGCCGAGGCGCTCGCCGAGTACTGGCACGCCCGGGTCCGCGCCCAGCTCGGCATCGCGGACAGCGACCCGGACGCCATGGAGGGCATGTTCCGCACCGAGTACCAGGGCTGCCGCTACTCACTGGGCTACCCGGCCTGCCCCGACCTGGAGGACCGGGCCAAGATCGCCGGCCTGCTCCGGCCCGAACGCATCGGCGTCCACCTGTCCGAGGAGTTCCAGCTCCACCCCGAACAGTCCACCGACGCCATCGTCGTCCACCACCCGGAGGCGAGCTACTTCAACGCGGGAGGACGGACATGACCACCTTCTCCTTCGAGTTCTTCCCGCCGAAGACCGAGAAGGGCGAACGTGCCCTGTGGGAGGTGATCCGCCGGGTGGAGTCGCTGCGCCCCGACTTCGTGTCCGTCACCTACGGCGCGGGCGGCTCCTCCCGGGACCGGACCATCGCCGTCACCCGGCGCATCGCGGCGGAGACCACCCTGCGCCCCGTCGCCCACCTCACCGCCGTCGGCCACTCGGCCGCCGAACTGCGGCACATCGTCGGCCGGTACGCCGATGCGGGCATCCGGGACGTCCTGGCCCTGCGGGGCGACCCGCCCGGCGACCCCAACGGCCCCTGGACGCCACACCCGCAGGGATTCACCCACGCCCGTGAACTCGTCGAACTCGTACGGTCGCTGGGCGACTTCACCATCGGAGTGGCGGCCTTCCCCGAACGGCACCCGCGCTCCCCGGACTGGGACAGCGACATCCGGTACTTCGTCGCCAAGTGCCGGGCGGGCGCCGACTACGCCATCACCCAGATGTTCTTCCACGTGGAGGACTATCTGCGGCTGCGGGACCGGGTGGCCGCGGCGGGCTGTGACACACCGATCATCCCGGAGATCATGCCCGCCACCGACGTACGCCAGATACGGCGCTTCGCCGAACTGTCCGGCGCGGCCTTCCCCGAGGAGCTGGCGCACCGCCTGGAAGCCGCCCGCGACAACCCGGCCGCCGGCCACCGCATCGGCGTGGAACACGCCACCGCCATGGCCGACCGCCTGCTGGCCGAAGGCGCCCCCGGCCTGCACTACATCACCCTCAACAAGTCCACCGCCGCCCTCGACATCCACCAGAACCTGCGAGGACCAGCCATGACGAACCCACCGCTCCCGGCCGGGAGCCCCCGATGAGGCTGTTCGTGACCGGCGGCGCCGGATTCATCGGTTCGCATTACGTGCGTACGCTCCTGAGCGGCGGCTTTCCCGGGTACGAACACGCCGACGTGACGGTCCTCGACAAGCTCACCTACGCGGGCAACCGGGCGAACCTGCCGGCGGACCATCCCCGGCTGCACTTCGTGGCGGGCGACGTCTGCGATCGTGCGCTGCTGCTCGACCTGCTGCCCGGCCACGACGCGGTGGTGCACTTCGCGGCCGAGTCCCACGTCGACAGGTCCCTGGCCGACGCGAGTCCGTTCGTCCGCACGAACGTCGGCGGCACCCAGACCCTCCTCGACGCCTGTGTGGCCTCCCGAGTGCAGCGCGTGGTGCACATCTCCACCGACGAGGTCTACGGCTCGATCGCCGAGGGCGCCTGGACCGAGGAGTGGCCGCTGCTGCCCAACTCCCCCTACGCCGCGTCGAAGGCCGCCGCCGATCTCGTCGCCCGCTCGTACTGGCGCAGCCACCGCCTCGACGTGTCGATCACCCGCTGCTCCAACAACTACGGCCCCTACCAGCACCCGGAGAAGCTCATCCCGCGGTTCGTCACGCGTCTGCTGCGCGGCCGGCCGGTGCCCCTGTACGGGGACGGCGGCAACGTACGGGAGTGGCTGCACGTCGCCGACCACTGCCGGGCCGTGCACCTCGTGCTCACCCGGGGGCGGGCCGGAGAGATCTACAACATCGGGCAGGGCAACGAACGCACCAACCGGCAGATGACCGACGCCCTGGTGCGGCTGTGCGGCGCCGACCCCGGTCTGGTGCGCACGGTGCCCGACCGCAAGGGCCACGACCTGCGCTACGCCCTGGACGACACCAAGATCCGCGAGGAGCTGGGCTACGCCCCGGCCGTCCCTTTCGAACGGGGGCTCGCCGAAGTCGTCGACTGGTACCGGGAGAACACCGGTTGGTGGGAGTCCGCACGCGACGCGGCCGAGTCGGCGGTCCGGCTCACTCCGGCGGGCGTCTGAGCGGGAACAGGCGCGCACAGCACGAAGGCGGGCACCGGACCGAGGAGGCCGGCACCCGCCTTCGTGCTGTCGTGGCCGGACGGTCACCCCGTCGTCAGGTCGACGACGACATTGCCCCGGTAGCGGCCCTTCAGGAGTTCCAGGAGCGCCTGCGGGGCCGCCGCCAGACCACCTTCGACCACGGTGTGCGGGTACACGAACCGCCCCTCGGCCAGCCACGTCGCGAAGTGCTGCGTCCACGCCGCGATCTGCTCGGGTGTGTGGTACGTGGCGAAGGGCCGCAGTTCCAGGTGCCGGGTGATGGCCGTCATCAGGTCGAGCCGCGGGTAGGCCTGGCTGCCGTTCTGCGCGGACAGCGCCCCGCACAGCGCGAACCGGGCGTGCGGCGCCGCGGCCTGGATCGCCGCCTCGAACTGCTCACCGCCCACGTTGTCGAAGAACACGGTGATGCCCTCGGGCGCCAGCTCCTTCAGCCGGTCGATCACCGGGCCGTCGTGGTAGTCGAAGGCGGCGTCGTAGCCGAGCTCGTCCACCAGGTACGCGACCTTCTCCTTGCTGCCCGCGCTGCCGATCACCCGTGCGGCGCCGCGGCACTTGGCGATCTGCCCGGCCAGTGAACCGACCCCGCCCGCCGCCCCGGAGACGAACACGACGTCGCCCTCACCGACGCGGGCGATGTCGGCCATGCCGTAGTACGCGGTGGGGCCCTGCCCGAGGTAGTACACCGGGCTCGGGAACAGCTTCGGGTCGACCTTGAAGTAGGTGTGCGCCGGGCCGCTGGAGTACTCCCCCCAGCCCGACATCGACTGCACCAGGTCACCCACCGCCAGGTCGGGGCTGGCGGACCTGACGACGGTGCCGATCGTCCCGCCGCCGAGCCGGTGCCCCACCTGGAAGGGCGGGATCGGCAGCGGACAGTCGCTCTTCATCATGTCCTGGTAGGCCGCGGCCAGGGGCAGGTAGTCCGTGCGCACCAGCACCTCACCGGGGGCCGGCCCGGCCACCTCCACCTCGACGGTGTCGAAGTGGTCGAGCGTGAGGTCGCCCTCCAGATACCTGGTCAGCCGCACTTCCCGGGCCCGCTGCGGAATCTCCGGAAGCATGTCGGCGCTCATCAACTCTCCTTCGGCCTGTCACCACGGTGGAAAACGCTCACCCATGCCTACGCTGCTCCGCTCGTGCCCTGGTCGGCCGGTCCTCGGGCCCGTCCTCCGCATGGACTCGACCACGGCCCAAGACCCCCCGGGTGTACTGGGCCCCCCGGACCGACCCACGAGAGGGAACCGACCATGCCGGACCAGCCGTTCGCGGAGCACACCGTCGTCGTCACGGGAGGCGGCACCGGCATCGGCCGTGCCACCGCCCTGGCCTTCGCCGAGCACGGCGCCCAGGCCGTGATTGTCACCGGACGCCGCAAGGAGCGGCTCGCCGAGGTCGCCGCCGCGCACGAGGCGATCGTGCCGGTGGCGGCCGACGTGACCACCGGCTCGGGCGCCGAGGCCGTCGCCGACGCGGTGCGCGAGCACGGCGGCACCCTGGACGTCCTGGTGCACAACGCGGGCATCTTCCGGTTCAGTCCGCTCGCCGCCCTCGACGCGGGCACCGCCCGCGAGGTCCTGGAGACCAACGTCCTCGGCCCGCTGCTGCTGACCGCCCGGCTGCTGCCGCTGCTGCGCTCCCCCGGCGCGGGCATCGTCCTGGTCTCCAGCCGCGGCGGCCACAACCCCACGCCCGACGGCTCGGTGTACGGGGCGAGCAAGGCCGCCCTGCACAGCTTCACCCGCAGCTGGGCCGCCGAACTGGCACCGAGCGGCATCCGGGTCAACGCCGTCGCCCCCGGCTTCGTCCGCACCGAGGCGTACGCGGCCAACGGGCTCAGTCCCGAGGCGGTGGAGGGCCTGTTCGCCGGCGTGACGCCCACCATCCCGCTGGGCCGGGTCAGCGAGCCCGAGGACGTCGCCCCCTGGATCATCCGCCTCGCGGACCCGGCGAACGCGCTGGTCACCGGCCAGATCATCACGGTGGACGGCGGCCTGGACATCACCGCTCGTTAGACCTGCTCCGCTTCACTTCCCCACTCACTCCGCACGAAGGGACCCGATCGTGACCACCAGTGCCACCGAGGCGGACGCACCGGCCGAGGCCAGGACGTTCCCGTACGCGCGCACCTGCCCGTTCACGCCGCCCGCCGAGTACCGGGAGATGACCGACAAGGACGTCTCGCAGGTCACGCTGACCGGCTCCGGCCTGCGGATATGGACGGTCACCGGCTACGAGACGATCAAGAGGCTGCTCACGGACCCCCGGGTCAGCGCCTCCCGCAAGCACGACAACTTCCCCTTCTACTTCGTCGCGCCGCCCGAGTACCGCACGGAGACGTCGTTCATCGGCTACGACGGCAAGGAGCACAGCTCGACGCGGCGCAAGGCGGCGCTGACCTTCACCAACCGGCAGGTGCAGCGGCTTCGTCCGCGGATCGAGGAGATCGTCGACGAGCACATCGACAAGCTGCTCGCGCTGCAGCCGCCGGCCGACTTCCACCGGGTGTTCTCGCTGGCCGTGCCGATGACGGTGATCTGCGAACTGCTCGGCATCCCGCAGGACCAGCACGACTTCTTCATCAAGCACGGCACGGCGCTGCTCGGCGGGCACAGCACCACCGAGGAGCGGCAGGCCGCGATCGTCGAGGTCAACGCGTACGTCAACGACCTGATCCAGCTCAAGCGGCGCGAGCCGGGCGAGGATCTGCTCAGCCGGGCGATGGCCGACTACGAGGAGTCCGGCGAGGAGTACACGGACCGCGACCTGTTCAACATGGTGCGGCTGCTGATGAACGGCGGCCACGAGACCACCGCGAGCCAGATCTCGCTGGGCACGGCCGCCCTCCTGGAACACCCCGACCAGCTGCGGCTCCTCCTGGACGACCCGTCGTTGGTGAAGCCGGCCGTCGAGGAGCTGGTGCGGTACGCGACGATCGGCGACACGGCCGTGCCGCGCGTCGCCCTGGCGGACATCGAGATCGGCGGCCAGGTCATCCGCAAGGGCGACGGCATCCTGTGCCTGGGCCTGGCCGCCAACCGCGATCCGGAGGTCTTCCCCGAGCCGCAGAAGCTCGACATCACCCGCGGCAGCCGCAAGCACCTCGGCTTCGGGCACGGTGTGCACCACTGCATCGGCGCCGACCTGGCCCGCCTGGAGCTGCAGATCGTGTGGAGCAAGCTGTTCCAGCGCGTCCCCACCCTGAAGCTGGCCAAGCCGTTCCTGGAGATCCCGCGCAAGGAAGGCGCCGTGATCTACGGCCTGTGGGAGCTGCCCGTCGTGTGGTGACGCCCTTCCCGGTGACGCCCTTCCCGTACACACCCGGGGCCCGGTACCGAACCGATCGGTACCGGGCCCCCGCGCGTCCGTGCGAGCGTCAGTCGTTCACGTCCGCCGCGATCTCGGGCCGTGGCGTGCGCCCCGGGCAGGTGGCGCGCGGCGCCGGCAGCTCGCCGTCGACGAGGTAGCGGTGGACGATCGTGTCGACGTACGGGTTGTCGCCGAGGACGTACACCTCGTGCTCGCCGGAGTCCTCGACGGTCAGCAGGTGGTGGCCGAGGCGTTCGGCCATGGCGACGCCGCCCGCGTAGTGGTCCATCGGGTCGCCGTCGGCCTGGACGACCAGGCCCACCGGGTAGCCGTCGCGGACCGGCACGACGGGCGGCTCGGCGGGTTCGAAGGTACGGAAGGCGCCGACCCAGGGCTGGGCGCGCAGCACGCCGTAGCCGTACGGGAACCGCTTCCGGAACTCCCGCATGTCCTGGTAGTAGACGTCCAGGTCGGCGGGCCACTCGTGTTCCAGGGTGATGGCCTCCAGGACGCCGATGCGCAGCGAGCCCTCGCTGTCGGCGGGCCGCCAGGTGCCCTGTTCCTGGAGCAGGTCCCGGCAGGCGGCCGCATCGCCCGCCGTGGCGGCCTTGCCCAGCCGGCCGACGAGCGTGCCGAGTTCGGCCCACCGGCCGCGGTCCGCGGCGCGGTTGCCGACCGCGCCGTCGAAGAGCGTGCGCAGCCGCGGCCCCCCGCCGAGGCCGTCGAGGTGTACGACGACGTCCTCCACGGAGGCGAACACCCGCTCCGTGCTGTCGCCGAGCCCGAAGTGCCGGTGGCGTTCCGCCGTCCACTCGGCCCACCGTGTGACGTTGCCGAGCACCGCGTCGCCCTGCCACAGGAACTGCTCGCGCCAGGTCCAGTCGGGGTGCACGCAGGAGTCGAGGACGCTGCGGTCGAGGCGCTCGGGGAAGAGGGTGCCGTACACGGCGCCGACGTAGGCGCCGTACGCGTAGCCGACGAAGGTGACGCGCTCCTCGCCGAGCACACCGCGGATGACGTCGATGTCACGGGCCGTGTTCGGGGTGCTGATGTGGCGCCGCAGCGCGCCGCCCGCGCGGGCGCAGGCCTCCTCGCGCAGCCGCATGTCCTCGGCGAGCTGCGGGAACAGCTCATCGGGCGGCCGGGAGTCGAACTCCGCTCTGGGCACGGTCACTTCGGCGTGCAGCGGAGTGGACGCTCCGGTGCCGCGCGGGTCGAAGCCGATCAGGTCGTACACCTCGTGCGGCGGGGTTCCCGCGAACCTGTCGGGCAGCGCGCGACCCGCGCCCCAGTCGCCGCCGGGTCCGCCGTTGACACCGAGCAGAATGCCGCGCCGCCGCTCGGGCGCGGTGGCCCGGCGGCGGCTGAGGGCGATCGTGAGCCGCTCCCCGTCCGGGGCGGAATAGTCGCGCGGCACCTCGATCTCCGCGTGTTCGAGGTCCTTGTCGTCGGGGTCCTGCCGCCACTGCGGTCGCTGGGCGTAGAAGTCGGTGAGCACCGCGAACCTCCGTTCTCGTCAGGAGGTCAGCCTCGCCTCACCGGCTTGAGAGGCCCTGGATCCCTCCCGGACCGGGTGCTTCGCTGCGGCTGCCCCGCATCGCCCCCGGCCCGGCACCGCGAGCGCGGCGAGGAGGCCGGCCGCCGCGAACGCGGCCGCGCCGGTCAGGGCGAGGCCGTAGCCGGCGGCCAGTTGCCGCGGGGAGGCCGTGCCCGCGCCGCCCGCCAGCGTGTCGATGCGGTGGGAGGAGAGGGCCGCGAGGGTCACCAGGCCCAGGGCGCTGCCGAGTTGGCGGGTGGTGTTGAGCAGGCCGGAGCCGAGGCCCGCCTGGTGGACGGGCAGACCTGCGGTCGCGGCGTTGGTCGTGGCGTTGAGGACGCCGCCCATGCCGAAGCCGAGCAGCAGCAGCGGCCCGAGCAGGTCCGTCACGAAACCGGCGCCCACGCCCGCCTGCGCCAGCCACAGCAGCCCCAGGCAGCCCGTCGTCAGGCCGCACAGCAGCACGGGGCGCGGGCCGATGCGCGGCACCAGCGAGGAGACCCCCCAGCCGCCGAGCGCGATGCCCGCCGACAGCGGCAGATAGCTCAGGCCGGTGCGGACGGGGCTGTAGCCGAGGACCTGCTGCAGCAGCAGGGTGAAGAAGTAGAACGTGCTGAACAGGGCCGCGATGCCGAACAGGGCGACCAGGTTGGCGGCGGCCACGGAGCGGATGCGCAGCACGCCGAGCGGCACCAGCGGATGCCGGGCGAAGCGTGCCTGGATCAGCAGGAACAGGGCGAGCAGCGCGCCGCCGCCGAGCAGCGGGGCCAGCACCCGCGCCGAGGCCCAGCCGTGGGCGGGCGCATCGGCGACCGCGTGCACCACCGCCATCAGGCCGAGCGTGACGGTGACCGCGCCGGGCACGTCCAGGCCGGGGCGGTCGGCGCGGCGGGACGCCCCCTGCGGCACGACCCAGCAGACCGTCGCGAACAGGACGATCCCGATGGGCACGTTGACCAGCAGGATCCACCGCCACGACAGCCACTCGGTGATCACCCCGCCGGCCAGCACACCGATCGCGCCGGCCGCCCCGGACACCCCGCTCCACCAGCCGAACGCCCTGGCGCGTGCCTCGGGTCCGGTGAAGGTGGTGCCGAGCACGGTCAGCGTCGCGGGCGCCATGACCGCGGCGCCGAGCCCCTGGAAGGCGCGGGCCAGGATCAGCGTCACGGGCCCGCCGGCCGCGCCGCCGACCGCGCTGGCGAGGCTGAACAGGCCGATCCCGGCGAGAAACACCCGGCGCTGCCCGAACAGGTCGGCGAGCCGCCCGCCGAGCAGCAGGAAGCCGCAGACGACGACGGTGTAGGCGTTGTTGACCAGGTGCAGGTCGTGCCGGTCGAAACGCAGCTCCTCGGCGATGACCGGCAGGGCCACGTTGACCACGGACGCGTCGAGCACGTTCATGAACTGGCCCAGGCAGCAGGCGGCGAGGATCAGGGCGAGCCGCCGCCGGGGGGCGGCGGCGTGCGATGCGGCGCTCTGCACGGTCGAAGCGGTCATGACAGCACGCTCGCCGCGCGCTATCGACTGCCGATCGTGGCGTCCTGGAGCGGTGCCGTCCCGAGGAGCCGCACCCCGCCCCGGGCTGCCCCCGCGCGGGTGTCCGCCTGAGGGGCGCTCAAGGGCTCCTCAAGACGCGGTGGCCACAGTCCTGGTCCGTACGCGGGCCGGACGACATTCCCCGAGGAGAGCGCCATGGCCAAGATCACCTACCGGCATCCCAACGGCACCACCACCGTCGTCGACGTCCAGGCGCCCAACACGGTCATGCGCGGCGCGAAGCTCAACAACATCGACGGCATCGAGGCCCAGTGCGGCGGCTCCGCACAGTGCGGCACCTGCCACGTCTACATCGACGAGTCGTCCACGGTGCCGCTGCCGCCGATGGACGAGGTGGAGGACGACGTGCTGTACGGCACGGCCTGCCCGCGCCGCGAGAACAGCCGCCTGAGCTGCCAGCTGCCCGTCACCGACGACCTCGACGGACTCCTGGTGCACCTGCCCGAGGCGCAGAGCTGATGGCCGCCCGCCACGTCGTCGTCGTCGGCGCGGGACAGGGCGGCCCGGACACGGCGGCCGCGCTGCGCGCCCAGGGCTACGACGGCCGGATCACCCTGGTGGGTGAGGAACCCGCGCTGCCCTACCAGCGCCCTCCGCTGTCCAAGGGCTTCCTCACCGGTGCCGTCGGCCACGCCGACCTGGTGCCGCGCCCGGAGTCGTTCTTCGAGGCGCAGGACATCGAGCTGGTCACCGGTGACCGTGCGCACCGCATCGATGTGTTCCGCGCCCGCGTCGAGCTGGCCTCGGGCGGCAGCCTCGGCTACGACCGGCTCGTCCTCGCCACGGGCGCCCGGCCGCGCACCCTGCCCGTGCCCGGCGCGGACCTGGGCGGCGTCCTGACCCTGCGCACGCTCGCGGACGCGGAGGCGCTGCGCGCGCTGCTCGCCGGTCCGCCACGCCAGGTCGTCGTGGTCGGTGCCGGCTTCGTGGGTCTCGAACTCGCCACCACCGCCAGGAAACTGGGCCACGAGGTGACGGTGGTCGAGGCGCAGTCCCGAGTGCTCGCCCGTGCCCTGACCCCGCAGCTGTCGCGGTGGCTGGCCGGCCGGCACCGGCAGCAGGGCGTGCGTCTGCTCACCGGCAGCGAGGTCGCCTCCCTGCACGGCTCCGCCGCCGGCCAGGTGGAGGTCGTCCGGCTGAACGACGGCACACGCCTGCCCGCCGACCTGGTGGTCGTCGGCATCGGCGTGCTGCCGCGCAGTGAACTCGCCGCCGACGCCGGACTCCTCGTCGGGGACGGTGTCATCGTCGACCAGTGGCTGCGCACGAACGACCGGTCCGTGTACGCCATCGGTGACTGTGCCCGTTTCCGCAGCGCCCGCCAAGGACGCCACATCCGCCTGGAGTCGGTGCAGAACGCGTCCGACCAGGCCCGGTGCGTGGCCACCGCGATCTGCGGCGCCCCCGCCCCGTACACCGCGGTCCCCTGGTTCTGGTCGGAGCAGTGCGCACTGCGCCTGCAGCTGGCCGGGCTGACCGCGCACCACGACGAGACGGTCACCGTCGGCGATCCCGACGAGGGCCGGTTCTCCGTGCTCTGTTACCGCGAGGGTGCGCTCGTCGGCGTCGAGTCGGTGGGCAGGCCCGCCGACCACGGCATCGCACGCCGCCTGCTGGCGTCGGGCACCGGCCCCTCTCCCGTGCAGGCGCGCGTCCCGGACTTCGACCTCAAGTCCTTTGCCACCCGGACGGCCGCACCGGTCCCGGCGCACTCATGACAGGCGAAGAGCCGGTCCCGGAGCCCTCACAGGGGGTCCGGGACCGGCTCTCGCACGCGCAGGAGTCAGCCCCACACCACCGGCAGACTGGTCAGCGTGTGGTTGATCTCGCCGACGTGCCACGGCAGTTCGGACTCCGGTACGGCAAGACGCAGATCGGGGAAGCGGGACACCAGACCTTCGATGGCGATCACCAGCTCCATGCGGCCCAGGTGCTTGCCCAGGCAGTAGTGCAGGCCGTGGCCGAAGGAGATGTGCGGGTTGTGGTCACGGGCCAGGTCGAGCCGGTCCGGGTCGGTGAAGACGGTCTCGTCCCGGTTGGCGGAGGCCAGCGAGAGCAGCACCGCGTCGCCCTTGCGAATGGTCACGCCGCCGACCTCGATGTCCTCGGCCGCGATCCGCGGGAACCCGGAGGTGTCGGTGGCGAACAGGTTGACGTGCCGCAGGAGTTCCTCGACGGCGACCGGGATCCGCGAGTGGTCCGCGCGCAGCCAGTCCCACTTGTCGCGGGCGTCGACCAGCAGCGCGAGCACGGAGTTGGCGAGCTGGTTGGCGGTGGTGTCGAAGCCCGCGCCGATGAGTGTGAAGCCGAAGGTGACCAGCTCCTGCTCGCTGAGCCGGTCGTCGTTGTCGCGGGCGGCGATCAGCTCGGAGAGCATGTCGTCGGTGGGGTCGGCCCGCTTCTCGGCGATCAGGCCGACGATGTACTCGCTGAGCTTGGCGAGCCCGTCGAGGGACTCCTTGCCGCCGGCCCGCTCGTCGACGGTGGCGAAGGCACGGGCCCACTTCTCGAAGGTGCGCAGGTCACCGGCGGGTACGCCGAGCAGTTCACCGATGACGGTCAGCGGCAGCGGCACCGCGAACTCCTGCACCAGATCGGCCGTGCCCCCGCGGGCCTGGATGCCGTCCAGCAGCTCGTCGCAGACCTTCTGCACGTTGTCCCGCATGCGCTCGATCCGGCGCATCGTGAACGCGCCGGCCACCAGCTTGCGCAGCCGGGAGTGCTCGGGCGAGTCGAGCGAGATGATCATCTCGGGGGTGGTGTGCATGGTGCCGCCGATCCTGGGGGCGCCCTCGCCGCAGGCCATCGCCCGGCTCAGCCGGGGATCGGCGGACAGCTCCCGCACGTCCTGGTAGCGGGTCACCAGCCAGGCGTCCACCCCGCCCGCGGTGCGCACCTTGACCACGGGCCGGGTCTGGCGCAGCTCCGCGTAGCGCGGCGCCGGTCCCCGGTACGACGAACCGGGCAGGGGGTACACATCGGATTCCTGAAGGGCAGTCACCGTGACTCCTTCGCTGTAGCCGCCAAGGTCTCCACCACCGTAGGAACCGGTGATGGAGACCAAGTCGGCTGGAACTGGAGCCGTTCGGCGCCGGTCATGCTCAGGCGTCGGCGGGGCCGAGCAGCACCGTGGAGTAGTTCCTGCGGGCCGCGGTGTCGTACTGCAGGGCGACATGGCTGGTGGCCGAGGTGACGTCCCGCCATGTCCGCTGCAGGGCGTGCGTCTCGCCGAGGCCGCCGGTGCCGGTGGCACGGACCAGCAACTCCAGGGCCTCCTGGAGGAGTTCGGCCGAGAAGGTGGCGTTGCGCTCGTTGCGGGCCATCAGCTCGGGCGTGAAGGCGCGCGTGTCCAGGACGTCGGCGTTCTGCTCGACGAGGTGCCGGGCCGCGTCGATGCGCCCGGAGGCCCGTACCAGCCTGGTCTCGGCGGTGACGGTGCGCTTGCGTCCGGTCAGCAGCCCGGCCGCCGCCTGCAGTGCGCCGGCGGCGGCACCCACCACGGGTGCGATGAAGGTCAGCCCGCCGACGGCCTGGAACGGCACGTTGTGGGCGGGCACCTCGGACGTGGCGTTGCGCCCGCCGAGCATGTCGGCGCGGGCGAACGACAGATGATCCGGTACGAGGACGTCGTCCACGACGACCGTGTGGCTGCCGGTGGCCCGCATACCCACGCTGTCCCACGTCCGCTCGACGCCGAACGCGTCCCGGGGCAGCGCGAAGAACCGCAGCTCGGCCGGCCCGTCGCCGTCCGGCCGGGCCACCGCCGCGCACAGCAGCGCCCAGTCGGCGAAGTCGATCCCGCTGACGTACGCCCAGCGGCCCGCGAGCCGCCAGCCGCCGTCGGCCGGCCGGGCCCGTCCGGCCGGCATGAGCCCCGTGGCGACGACCGTGTCCGGGCTCTCGCCCCACAGCGCCCGGTGCCCCTCGGCGGGCAGGTGGGCGGCGAACCGCGCCGAGTACGCGGCCAGCGACGCGCACCACGCGGTGGCCGCACAGCCCTCGCCGACGGTGAGGACCGCGCGGGTCAGCTCACCGAAGGTGCCCTCGCTGCCGCCCCACCGCCCGGCCACGAAGTGCCGGGCGAAGCCGGCCGCGGTCAGCGCCTCGGTGACCGCCGGGGCGAGCGCGCGCTGCCGGTCCGCCTCGGGGGCGTGCTCGGCCGCGAGCAGCCGCAGCTTGTCGGCGGCGGGCAGCAGTCCTGTTGCGTTGTCGCAGTCGTGTCCCATCCCTGTGGCCTCCTGTCGTGACGAGACGGGTCAGACGCCGCGCGCGACGGCCTGCGCGAAACGCTCCAGGGTCTCCCCCGGGCTGGGGCCGTCCAGGGCGCGGAAGATCCGCTCGGCGCCCTCGCCGTGCTTGTGGAGCTTGACGTGTGCGAGCGACACCTTGGTGTGCGTGGCGTCGACGGGCTCGAAGTCGACCTCGATCTCGCTGGCCCGCTCGTCGTCCGGGACGGACTGCCAGTTGCCGTCGATGCGCCAGGTCATGACGAGCCTGCGGCCCGGCTCCCACTCCAGGACCCGGCCCCAGGCGATCTCGGTCCCGGTCACGTCCCACTCGTAGTAGCGGCCGCCGACACCCGGGTCGAAGGCGAGCCCGGCCCGCTCCTTCTCGACCAGCACGTGGGAGGGCGGCCACCAGTCCGCCGGCCGCTCGGTGAACACCCTGAAACACTCGGCGGGAGTGGCCGCCACGGTCACCGACTTGCGTACGTCGGGGATGGTCTGCGTCTGTTCGGGCACGGGCCCCTCCTTGTACGGCGTCTGCACAGGTTGGGTCACGCTGGCGTGCGGGGCTTGATGGGGGCCGGACCGCCGGTAGGGCCGCGGTAGGGGGTGCCGCGTGGTGTCGTCCGGCGCCCGCTGCGCCGTCGTGGCTCGTCGCGCAGTTCCCCGCGCCCGCTCCTGCAAAAGGCGAGCCGCGTCCTAGGACCCCCGGTCACCGTCGTGCCGTTCCGGGCCCCACGACCTCTTGGAGAGCACGATGACAGAAGCGGGACGACGGGTTGCCTTCGTCACCGGCGCGACCAGCGGGATCGGGCTGGCCGTGACCGAACTGCTGGCCCGGCAGGGGGCGGCGGTGTTCGGGGTGGCGCGTGCCGGGGAAAGCGTCACCGCGGTGGTGAAGCGGCTGCGCGCGGAGGGCCTGGAGGTCTCCGGCGCGGTCTGCGACGTCACTTCCAGCGAGCAGGTGAAGGCCGCCGTGGAGGCGGCGGTGGCCGCGTACGGGCGGATCGACATCCTCGTCAACAACGCGGGCCGGGGTGGCGGCGGCGTCACCGCCGAGCTGCCGGACGCCCTGTGGCTCGACGTGATCGACACCAACCTCAACGGCACGTTCCGGGTGACCCGAGAGGTGCTGAGCACCGGGCGGATGCGGGACGGCGACTGGGGCCGCATCATCAACATCGCCTCCACCGGTGGCAAACAGGGCGTCGAACTGGCCGCGCCCTACTCGGCCTCCAAGCACGGTGTCGTCGGCTTCACCAAGGCCGTGGGCAAGGAGCTGGCGAAGACCGGCATCACGGTGAACGCGGTGTGCCCCGGCTATGTCGAGACCCCGATGGCACAGCGGGTCCGGCAGGGCTACGCCGACCACTACGGCGTGAGCGAGCAGGACATGCTCGACAGGTTCAACGCGAAGATCCCGCTGGGCCGTTACTCCACGCCCGAGGAGGTGGCCGGCCTGGTCGGCTATCTCGCCTCGGACACCGCCGCCTCCATCACCGCCCAGGCGCTCAACGTCTGCGGCGGTCTGGGCAACTACTGATCCCCCCGATCGTCGCCGATCCCGCTATGAGAGACGGAGCCTGAACGATGACCGACACCGGTGGCACGCTGCTCGCCGAACCCACCACCGACGTCGCCGCCTTCCGGGCCGCGATGGGCCGCTTCCCCACCGGGGTCACCCTGCTCACGCAGGGCAGCGGCGACGACACGATCGTCATGACCCTCAACAGTCTGACCTCGGTGTCCCTCGATCCAATGCTGCTGCTGGTCTCGGTCAAGGCGGACGGCCGGATGCGCCCGAGGATCGTGCGCGGCGGGGGCTTCGCCGTGAACGTGCTCAGCGAGCCGCAGCGCGACCTGGCCCAGGAGTTCTGCCGCCCCGACCGCCCGGCGGGGTCGGCCGCGATGGCGCGCCTCGACGCGGTCGAGGGACGGCTCGGCCACGCCGTGATCCCCTCGGCCGAGGCGTACTTCGAGTGCGAGCTGTACGACGAGCACGAGGCCGGCGACCACGTCCTGCTCGTGGGCCGGGTCGTGGCCGTGCACAACCGGCCCGGCGAGGCGCAGCCGCTCGTCTTCCACCGCGGCGCGTACGCGCACCTCGCCGCTGCCGCACCGGCCGTGGCGGACCGGGGCAGGGCGGCATGAGCGCTCCGGTCCAGGCGCCACCGTCGCTGGAGCAGGTGGCGGAGGGGGTGTACGCGTATGTGCAGCCCGGCGGCGGATGGTGCGTGAACAACGCGGGTCTGGTGGTCGGCGAGGACTGTGCGGTGCTCGTGGACACGGCGGCCACCGAGGCTCGTACCCGGCGGCTGCGCGAGGTCGTCGAGCGGATCGAGCCCGGCGGGGTGGACTTCGTGGTCAACACCCACTTCCACGGCGACCACACCTTCGGCAACGGCCAGTTCACGCCCCGGGCGCGGGTCGTCGCCCATGCGGGCACCCGGGCGGACAGCGCGGAGGCGGGGCTGCACCTGCGCGGGCTGTGGCCGCAGGTGGAGTGGGGCGAGACACCGCTCACCCTGCCGTCGCTGACCTTCGAGGACACGCTGACGCTGCACACGGGCGGCCCGCGGGCCGAGCTGCTCCATGTGGGCCCCGCACACACCGCGAACGACGTGGTCGTGTGGGTCCCCGAGCGGGCGGTGCTGTTCACCGGCGACGTCGTGTGGTCGGGTGTCACCCCCTATGTCCTGATGGGCTCGGTCACCGGTTCGCTGCGGGCTCTGCAGCGGCTGCGCGCGCTGGGTCCGCGCACCGTGGTCCCGGGCCACGGACCGGTCGGCGGACCGGAGTTGCTGGACTTCACCGAGGCGTATCTACGGCTGCTCGGCCGCCTGGCCGCGGACGGTCTGCGCGACGGCCTGACCCCGCTCCAGGCCGCGCGGCGCGCCGACCTCGGCGAGTTCGCCGCTCTGGTCGACGCCGAGCGCCTGGTGGGCAATCTGCACCGCGCCTACGCCGAACAGCAGGGCCTGGCCCCGGGCGCCCGGCTCGACGTCGTGGCGTCCTTCAAGGAGATGGTCGCCTTCCTCGGCGGCCCGCCCGCCTGTCACGCCTGAACGCGCGCGGGGGATGTGCCGGACGGTCGTCGACGTCCGGCACATCCCCCGTGCGCTGTCCTCCCGGGCTCAGCCGGCGTGCACCGGCGGCTCCACCGGGGTGTCGCGGTGGATCACCCGGCGCCTGGTGTAGAGGACGCCGTCGCGGCGCACCAGCTCGTCCTCGACGGTGAAGGTCGGCTCGAAGGCGACGTTGCCCTCGCGATCTGTCCGGGTGACGAGCGAGTAGTACGACACGTGCAGGGTGTCCTCGTCGACCGGGTCCGGCTCGATCAGCACGTGGTCGAACCAGTGCCGTACCGCGATGTCGCGGTAGCGCGGCAGCGCGGCCCGCATCCCCGCGAGCATCTCCTCGCGCCCGCGCTGCACGGCCCCGCCCGCGTGCACGACCTGTCCGTCCTCGGTGAACGTGGCGGCGAACCCCTCGATGTCCAGCGCGTCGACCCGGCGCATCTGCCATGCGTAGAACGTCCGGACCTCGGCGTAGACCTCCCCGGAGACCTGCGCGTACGTATTCCTGACCGCCTGGGACACGGCGTCTCCCCTCGGTGACAAGGGCCATCCGGCTGCGGCGGCCCGACTGCCCCCACGCTGCCCGCTCCCGCTCCAGGCCCGCTGGAGGCCCGGTCAGCCGCAGGCCGAGTTTCTTTACGCTTCCCTGACGCGCCGGCCGCATCCGCCGGGCCCCGCCGCGGTGTCCTCCCGGTTGTCCTGTACCGGACGAAGAAAAGCGTCGGAGATGGGAGTGCCATGGAAGGCACCGTCGTCGCAGTGGTCGTCGTAGGACTGCTCCTGCTGCTCGTGCTGAAGAGCGGGATGCGGGTCGTCAACCAGGTGGAGCGCGGGGTGGTGTTCCGGTGGGGCAAGGCACTGCCGAGCCACCGCCAGCCCGGAATCACCTTCCTCATCCCCTTCGCCGACCGGATGCGCAAGGTGAACGTGCAGGTCGTCACCATGCCCGTGCCCACCCAGGAGGGCATCACCAGGGACAACGTGTCGGTGAAGGTCGACGCCGTCGTCTACTTCCGGGTGACCGACCCGGTCCGCGCGGCCATCGAGGTCCAGGACTACGTCTTCGCCGTCGGCCAGGTCGCCCAGTCCTCGCTGCGCTCCATCATCGGCAAGAGCGACCTCGACGACCTGCTCTCCGACCGGGAGCGCCTGCACGAGGGACTGGCCCTGATGATCGACAGCCCGGCCGCCGGCTGGGGCATCCACATCGACCGCGTCGAGATCAAGGACGTCCAGCTGCCGGAGTCGCTGAAGCGGTCCATGTCCCGTCAGGCCGAGGCCGAGCGGGAGCGGCGGGCCCGGGTCATCACCGCCGACGGCGAGTTCCAGGCGGCCCAGCAGCTCGCCAACGCCTCCAGGATCATGTCCGACACCCCCGAGGCCATGCAGCTGCGTCTGCTCCAGACCGTCGTCGAGGTGGCGGCCGAGAAGAACTCGACCCTCGTCATGCCCTTCCCGGTCGAACTTCTCCGCTACTTCGACCGGGCCGTCCAGAAGATCGACGCCGACCTCAACGTGCCTCGGCAGGCTCCGGCACCGGCTCCGGCTCCGGCTCCGGCTCCGGCTCCGGCTCCGGCTCCGCAGAGCGACGCCCGGCCGTAGCCAGCGCCAGCGTGACGCACACCGAGCCCGCCGCCATCACCGTCATCCCCGCGGCGGGCGAGGTGACCTGCGCCACCGCCCCGGCCAGCACCGCGCTCAGCCCCTGCAGGGTCAGCATCCCCGCCGAGTGCAAGCCGAGGGCCTGACCGGCGAGTTCGCCCGGCGTCAGCTCCATCAGCCGCTCCTGCTGGACCAGACTCGCACCGAACCCCACGGAGGCGACCGTCACGCACACCGCCGCGACCGGCAGCGGCGGACGCGCCAAGAAGACCAGGTACGGCGTCGCCAGCAGGAGCAGCAGCGGGGTGGCCAGCCGGCGCCGTACGCCGGGCGGCAGCAGCCGTCCGACCGTCACGTCCCCGGCGAGCATCCCGAACGCCCCGCAGGCGAACAGCGTGCCGGCGGCGTGCGGCGCGTACGACACGTACAGCGACTCGCAGCCGACGACCAGGCCGTTGGGCAGCCACAGGCCCAGGTAGGTGAGGCGGCGCGGACGGGACGACCACAGCAGGGCGTTGGTGCGCCAGGTGGCCGACGCGGAGGGGCGGCCCTCGTTCCGGGGCGGGCGTGCGGTCAGGCCGAGGCGCAGGGCGAGCGCGGCCAGCAGGTACAGCGCCGCCGACAGCAGCAGGCAGACACGCGGGGAGAGGGTTTCGAGCAGGGCGCCGCCGGCGGCGAAACCGGCGATCTGCATCAGCCCGCTCATCATGTTGAACAGCGAACGCCCCGGCAGGTAGCCGTCCTTGGCGAGGATCTCGTTCAGCAGGCCCCAGCGGACCCCGCCGCCCAGGGAGGCCACGAGACCCAGCGCCAGGACGACGCCGAAGACCGCGCCGACCGGCAGACCGGGCACCGCCTGCACCGCCGTACCGGACGCGAAGGCCAGCGCGATCACGCACAGCGCCGTACGCGGGGGCAGCCGGTCGGCGCCGGACAGCAGGAAGGCCGCGCCCAGCACCTGGGCGAGCGACGGGCCGAACATGCTCACCGCCGACAGCAGCGGCGAGCCGGTGGCCCGGTACACGAGCGTGGCCAGGGCCAGCCCGGCGACGGTCTGCGCGGCGGTCTGCGCGGCCGAGCCGAGAAACAGCGGGGTGAACTCCGGGGTGCGGAACAGGGATCGGTAGCTGGGCATGCCGGGAGTCTCGGCGGGTCACGGACGGGCTCGTTATTGTTTCGCCACAGCGCGAAAGGTCGTACGGCCATGAGGGGGTGCGAAGGTGGGCCTGTGGCAGCTCAACGCGGACACGCTCGCCCACAGCCGGTTCGTCGTCTCGCCGCTCTCCGAGACCTTCGCCTGTCTGAAGCTGCTGCACACGGCGGACGCCGCTCATCCCGGTGAGCACGCGTGGCTGCGCGCGCATCTGCCCGCCTACCGGGCGCGGCTGGCGGCCGATCCGGTGACGGCGCGGCTGGTGCGGGCGGGGCTCGGCCGGGAGTGGATCGCCGACTTCCTGACTCCGGCACCCCGCGGCGACGAGACGTTCGCGGACGAGGTCGCCCGGGTCCGCTCGACGGCGCCGGACGCGGCCCGCGCCCATCTGCGCCTCGCGCTCGCCGGCCCGCTCCCCGCCGCCCTGGACCGCGACGACCTGCCCGAGCGGGCCGCCGTACTCCTGGAATGGGTGTGGGAGGCGACCGTACGGCCGTCCTGGGACCGGCGCCGACGGGTGCTGGAGGCGGACGTGCTCGCGCGGACCGCGCAGGTGAGCACAGGCGGTTGGGCGAGCGTCCTCGACGCGATACGCCCCGGCCGCACCCGCTGGCTCGGCGAGAACCGCCTTCAGATCAACCTCCACGAGTACCCGCCCCGTGAGATCTCCGGTGCCGAGCTGGTCCTGGTGCCGGTGACCGTCCAGCGGGCGGGCTGGGTGGCCTGGGACGACGGCGTACGGTACGCAGCGGTCTACCCGTGCGTCGGCGTCCTCGCCCACCCGGCGGGCCGAGCCGTCCGGTCCGCCCTGGGCGCACTCCTGGGGGCGGCCCGCGCCGAGGTCCTGCTCCTGCTCGCCTCCCCCATGAGCACCACCCAGCTGACGGCGGTGACCGGGCAGGGGTTGGGCTCGGTGGGGCGCCATCTGAGGGTGCTCCGGGAGGCGGGGCTGGTGGAGCGGCGGAGGGCGGGCCGCTCGGTGCTGTACGTGCGGACGGTGGCGGGGGACGCACTGACAGAGGCATCGGAACAGGAACGGGGCCGCAGCCGCCGACGGCCATGACAGCCCTCTCCGTGGAGCGCATAGCATCCAGCCCATGACCAACGTACTGAACGTCGAAATCGGCGCCCTCCAGGGCGGCCCCGCCAACCTCGCCCAGTTCGCCGGCAAGGCGGTCCTCATCGTCAACGTGGCCTCCAAGTGCGGCCTCACCCCGCAGTACACGGGCCTGGAGAAGCTGCAGGAGCGCTACGCCGACCGCGGCTTCACCGTGCTCGGTGTGCCCTGCAACCAGTTCCTCGGGCAGGAGCCCGGCACCGCCGAGGAGATCGCGGAGTTCTGCTCGGCGACCTACGGCGTGACCTTCCCGCTCACCGAGAAGGTCGAGGTGAACGGCGAGGGGAGGCACCCGCTGTACGAGCGGCTCGTCGGCTTCGCGGACGCGGAGGGCCACAGCGGCGACATCCGCTGGAACTTCGAGAAGTTCCTGATCGGCCGGGACGGCCAGGTCGTCGCCCGCTTCTCGCCGCAGACCGAGCCGGAGGCGGACGCGGTCGTGACGGCCATCGAGGCCCAGCTCGGCTGAGCCCGGCTTGACCTTGCCCCTGGGGCAGGGCCGAACGTCCCTGCCACCGGGCGGCGAGGATCCGCCCGGTGACGGAGGATGACCCAGTGGACGACGACCCGCTCACCGACGGCCTGCTGACCATCGGCGCGTTCGCCGCGCGGGCCCGGCTGTCGGCCAAGGCGCTGCGCCTGTACGACCGGCTCGGCCTGCTGGCCCCCGCCCAGGTCGACGAGGCGACCGGCTACCGCTACTACCGCGCCGACCAGGTCGAGCGTGCGCGACTGGTCGCGCTGCTGCGGCAGCTGGACATGCCGCTGGCCCGGATCGCCGAGGTGCTCGGCGCCGAGGGTGCCGAGGCCGCCGGCCGGCTCGCCGCCTACTGGGCGGACGTGGAGTCCCGGGTGGCCGGGCAGCGGACGCTCGCCGAGTACCTCCGTGGACGGCTGTCGGGGAGGAGCTCCGAGATGTACGAGAAGTTCGTGATCGAGACCGTGGACGTACCGGCACAGGTGGTGATCACCGAGTCGCGGCACACCCTGGCCGACGAGCTGCCGACGTGGATCGGCGCGTCGTTCGGGCGGCTGGAGGAGGCGGCGCGGGAGTGCGGCGGTATGACCGGGGCGCCGTTCGTCGTCTACCACTCCGAGGTGTCGATGGAGAGCGACGGCCCGGCCGAGTCGTGCGTACCGGTGGCCGACGAGGCGGCGGCACGGGAGTGGGCCGCCGCCCGGGGACGGACCTGGAAGACGACGGTACGGGCGGAGCCGGCGGCCCGGCTGGCCTACACACGCATCACCAAGGCCCAGGTGGCCAACCCGCAGATCCTGGCCGCCTTCGAGGCGGTGGAGCAGTGGATGGCAGGCCAGGGGCTGGAGATGGCGGGCCCCTGCCGGGAGATCTACTTCGCGGACTGGGACGCCGCGGGGCCCACCGACCTCGTGTGCGACGTGGCGTTCCCGGTGCGGTGACCGGCCGGCGCCGCCGGGCGTGACCGAGCCCTCTCGGCAAGGACGGCGACTGGTCGAGAGGGCTCTTCTGGTGGTGCTTGTGAAGTTGTTTTGCTCGTGGAGGCGTTACTGACGAAGGTCAGGGAGGGCCCCCTAGGCCTTGACCGAGGCCACGAAGGTGTTCCACGCGTCGGCGGGGAACGCCAGGATCGGGCCCTCTAGGACCTTGGAGTCACGGACGGCGAGCTCGGCGGCGTCGGTGGGCGACTTGACCTCGACGCAGGCGCCGTTGCCCGCGGAATAGGAGGACTTCATCCACGTCTCCGAAGCGCCCTGAATCAGTGCCATGTCCACTCCTGTTGCGAGTTGCGGTAGTGCGGTTCACGCCAACCTTGTCGTCGGATTGGCGTGATCGACGCTACCGGGCAACTGCCACTGCTGGAGTAGTCGTTCACTCAACCGGATGGCATATTCCAGCGGGCCTTCCATGGAAGCCGACCGACGGTGTACGATCCGGCGCCCTCCGTGACAGCGGCTCATTCGGCGTACTGCTTGGCCACCTTCGCAATGTACTGTCGGGATTGCTCCACATTGAGGGACTGCGCCCGCAGATGTTCGTACATCACGGCGTACCTCTGCACGTCCTGGGCCTTCTCCAGGTAGAGGTCGCTGGTCACGCCCTCCAGGTACACCACACTGGAGTCGGCCGCGTCGGTGAACTCCAGGATCGCGTACTGCCCGTTGAGCCCCGGATGCGCGCCCACCTCGAACGGCAGCACCTGGACGGTGACGTGCGGCAGCTGGGACATCTCGATCAGATGCTCCAGCTGCTCGCGCATCACCAGCTTGCTGCCGACGACCCGGCGCAGCGCCGCCTCGTCGAGCACGACCCAGAGCCGGAGCGGGTTGTTCTCGGCGGTGATACGTTCCTGTCGGCGCATGCGCACCTGGACCCGCTTCTCGATCTCGGCGGTCGACGTCTCCGGCAGCGCGCCCTGCACCAGAGCCTCCGCGTAGGCGCGGGTCTGCAACAGACCGGTCACCAGTTGGGGTTCGTACACCCTGAGCGACTCGGCGTCGGTCTCCAGCCCGATGTAGACGCTGTACGGGATGTCCCCGAAGGTGTGCCACCACCCCTGCTGCCGCGAGTCCCGCGCCATCTCCATCAGCGAGTCGACGATCCGCTGGTCCTCGACCTCGTACACCCCGCACAGGTCACGCACATCGCGCTGACTGATGCTTCTGCGGCCGTTCTCCAGCCGGCTGATCTTCGACTGCGACACGAGCAGTCGCTCGGCCACCTCCTCGGCCGTCATGCCTTTGAGCTCGCGGAGCCTGCGCAGCTCCTGGCCCAGCCGGCGCCGCCTGACGGTGGGATTGACATTGGACGCCACGGGACGTGCACCTCCGGCTGCCTGCCTGTTGCTTAACACTTTCCGTATCTGCTGCTGAGCAGACTGCCACCAAGGTGCTTTCTACCGCTGGGAAATGGTGGATATGCGGCGCGTACGCGTCAGTTGGCCACGGCTCGCCACCCGATGGGGTGCGGGCACGCAGTCGAGCGGGGCGATGAGACCGCTGAGGATCTCACCGCCCCGCTCGGACCAGCGGCTCCCGAACCTGGCCTGGGGGACCGGGGTTGCGGCTCAGTGGGCCACGGCGCGCGCCATGGATCCACGGCGCGGCTGCATCGGAACCCCGCGTGCGGGTTCCGCCACGGACCTGGCACCGGCCGCGCCCTGCCGACCGGTGGCGGCCGGTCCACGGCGGGGCTGCGCGGCTGCGCCGTTCTGCACGTCCATCACGGCGTGCGCGACAAGACCCCCCATGGGGTCGTGCCGGATCAGATCCCGCAGCCGGGACCGCGAGGACCTGCCCTCGTTCCCCGGATACAGATGCTTGCCGAGCCCGACGGCGTGCGCCAGGGCGGCGAGCGCCGCGGTCCGCGGGTCCGGCGGTACACCGGTGCGGATCGCGGAGTCCAGCCGGGCTCGGATCTCCCGGCTGATCTCGTTGTCCGTCGCCTGATAGCGCGTCGTCGGCAGCACCCCGCACATCTGGCCGGCAACGGCGTGCACCATGCCGCACCGCTCCAGATGCGAGAGGTAGGTCTGACGGAGCCCCAGCCGGGGCCCGCCGATCCAGTGAACAGCCCGCACGGGAGCGCCACGCCGTCGCAGCAACTCCAACGCACAGTCCAAAGTCGGATCTCCAGTCGGCCGTGGCACCACCACGGCGATACGATCCCCGTCTGGGGCTATCCGTCCGGCCAGCGCCAGCTCCACTAGCTGTGCACCGGCCAGACCGAGGTCGAGCGACTGCGGCTGTGCAGTGGTACCCGTGGCCGGGTCCAGTGCCAGCAACAGAAGCTCCTCCGGAAGTGTTCTGCGGCTCCTGCCCATCCATGCCTCCCCGCGTGGATGAATGACAGGGTGACCCCTCTCACATTGGTCTGTCGAGGGTGCGTGACCGGTTCGTGAGGGAACCGGCAGGTATGTCGTTCTCGTCTACCGCAGGGGCCAAGCCCTCACACAGGACACTGGTACATGGTTCGGACAGGGCGCGCGCGTGGGCGTGCGGCGCATGGAGGAGGCATCGGTGGCGGGCGAGTCCCCCGACAGGTCGAAGCAGCGTCAGTCGTCGGCAGAACCGACGTCGGGGAACGCGGGTCCGGTTCCCGAGGCCCGCGATCCGCGCCTAGCGGTCTCCCGTGAAAAGGATTCCTCTTCCAGCGGCGTGGACACCGCGACGAAGATCCTGTCGGTACGCGAAACCCCCGAGGAGGACACCGCCCTGCGCGACGCGGTCTCGGCATGGGTACGCGCCGCCGACACCCCCGAGAAGGCCGAGCAGAACCAGGCCGACGACGACGGCAAGAAGCCCGACACGGAAGCAAAGGCCAAGCCCGAGACGGCTCCAGAGCCCGAAGCGGACGCAAAGGCCAAGCCCGGGACTGCTCCAGAGGCCGAGGCGGACGCGAAGCCCAAGCCGGAGACGGCCCCCGCGCCGGACGCGGACGCAAAGCCCAAGCCGGAGACGGCCCCCGCGCCGGACGCGGACGCAAAAGCCAAGCCGGACTCCGCGGCCGACACGGGAGCAAAGGCCAAGCCCAGGACGGCTCCAGAGGCCGAGG